>CAZGZC010000001.1:0-158474 GCA_964529685.1 uncultured Candidatus Midichloriaceae bacterium
ATATATCATGGAAATATTAAAAATTTATTAAGATTTCCTAATGAAAATTCAAATAAATATCAACTTCAATTAGATAAATTAAAGAAAAGTTTCTCTCTTAAATTCATAATAACTTTTTCTAATTTGTCTTTCTTTATAAAGACATTTGATTCTTCTAGTGTCTCTTGCAGTTCATCGACCGACATATCAGCTATTGCTTGTAAACTGTTTATTCCAGCATAATGGAGAGCATTTTTTATTTCCTGAATTATGAAAACCATTTCATCTTCTTCTTTTTGAGGATTATTTTTCATATTTTGTGGTACTGCAACTGCTATAGATGTATCTTCCTCTTCATGCTGCGCAATATACTCTTGAGCTCGTAGAATTAATTCATCAGCAATTGTTTCATCTAAACCTTCTATCCTGGCAATCTTTGCTTCTCCAGCCTTTATTATGTCTTGTGGCGTTCTATATCCTTCAGATATGAGAAGGTGAGATAATAAATCATCAATATCAAGTGCAGTCATTAATTTATGGAGGATTTTATCCGCATTACCAGTGTCAACTGTATATCTTTCTGGATTTATATTGATACTCATATCAATTAATCTGGAAACAAGCTTAATATTTTGCCCTTGACGACCTATAACAGGACTCAGATCCTTATCCATTATCTCTATATCAACATTATTCTGTTCCTCATTAACTAATACCTTAAGTAGTTGGACTGGATGGAAGCAGTTTATAATATATTGAGATAGATCAGATGCCCATCTAACTACATCAATTCTTTCACCGCCTAGTTCAGATATTACTGCATGGATTCTAGATCCTTTAACACCAATACAAGATCCAACTGCATCTATTGTCTTATCTGGAGCATAGACGGCAACTTTAGCTTTCGAACCTGGATCACGTACAATAGCTTTAATTTCTATCAATCCATCTTGCATTTCAGGTACTTCATTTCTCATCAACTTGCCAAGAAATTCACCATTAGTTCTTGATAGAGTCATTATTACTTCATAGATCCCTCTTTCAATCTTGACTAAATAAGCTTTCATTCTATCACCAGTCTTGAAGTTATCACTCTTGATCATCTGAGAGCGCTGTATATAGCCTTCAACTCCATCAATGACAACTGTTGCTCCTCTCTTATCGATATTCCTAATGATCCCCTGAACTATCTCTCCTACCTTATCTTGTAGTTGGTTATAATGCTTCTCAATTTCTATCTCTTTGAGTTTTTCAACTATTAGTTTCTTAGCTGTATAGGCTGATATACGACTCATATCTAGCTGTGGTAGCTCATCTTCTATAACGTCATTAGGTTGTACATTGGACTTAATTTTTTGAGCCAATGTCAATGCTATTATGTCTGATCTATTATCTAATTCTTCATACTCATCATCTGTAACTACTTTTAATTCTCTATATAGATCTATATTGCCAGTCTTTTTATCAAGACGTACTTTGATATTTTCAGAGGCTCCATACTGCATCTTAGCTGTCGCTGTAATTACTCCCTCAAGAGCATTAAAAAGTTCCTCAGTATTAATTGCTTTTTCACGTGCAATTGCATCAATTACATACAGTATCTCTGTATTTTTAAATTTTTCCATCAGTTATATATTTTTTGAAGTATTAGACGAAAAGATGGCATACCTGGAGAGATTCGAACTCCCGACCCAGTGCTTAGAAGGCACTTGCTCTGTCCAGCTGAGCTACAGGTATAAATCATAATCAAAATATATATTTAAAAATAGCCTATGTCAAATTACAAGTTGATTGTAGACTTTTTTCATTTGATATTGTATCTGACTAAAATAATAAGGAAAATTTTTTTTATGAAAATAGGTTTATTTGATAGTGGAATAGGTGGCTTGACGGTTTTGAAAGAAATTATAAATCTTTCTCCTAATCATAGATTTATCTACCTAGCTGACACAGCAAACCTACCTTATGGTGATAAAACTGATGAACAAATTCTTACCTATGCTGATCTAAAAATGAATTGGATGAAAAGGATGGTAGTTGATCTAGTATCAATTGCTTGTAACACAACTGATTCAGTTATAGGGAATGATCTATATAGATACAAAGGATATTTCAAAAGAGGTATACTAAATATAATTAAACCAACAGCTCTCGCAATTCAAAAAGATCAATCTATCAAAAAAGTTGGTATAATGGCTACAGAAGCTACTGTAAAAAGACAGGCTTTTGAAAATGCTTTTGAAAAAACATCAGTTGATGTTAGATCAGTAGCCTGTCCGAAGCTTGTTCCATGGATTGAATCAGAAGATGTAGATTATGAAGTTGGATATCAGTTGATTTCAGAGTATATGTCGAAGCTTTTTGATTTTGGCATAGAGAGCTTGATATATGGTTGTACTCACTATAAACTGGCAGCTAGTATTATTGAAGATGTTATTAGAAATAATAAGAAAGAGATAAAATATTTTGATCCAGCAAAATTTGTTGCAGAAGAAGTAAGAAAACTAGAATTTCCAGCAGGAGAACAATCTTTTGAGTTTTATGTAACAGATATTTCTGCTAAGAGTAGACTAGAGAATGCAGTATTTAAAATGCTTGGCATCAAATCTACAGTGCAAGTAGTGTCATTACAATGAAAAAATTTTTAAAAAGTATACCTAATATTCTCACTATACTGAGGATAATAATGATTCCCATCTTAGTTGCATCTTTCTATTTTGCAGGTAAAACATCAAACTATATTTCAGCTGGGATTTTCATATTTGCTAGTATCACTGACTATGCAGATGGTTTTTTGGCAAGGTATTTAAAAGCGCAGACAAATTTCGGCCGTATGCTTGATCCAATTGCAGATAAAATGTTAGTTGCGTCAACTCTTCTTATGTTGGTTGATAAACAGATGGTTCCAGTAATACCTATAGTTATTATTCTTTGTAGAGAGATTTTTATATCTGGAATGAGGGAATACCTGGGAGCTAAGAAGAAAATAATGAATGTGAAATTTATTGGAAAACTAAAGACCGTCACTCAGATGGGAGCAATAATAATTCTCTTACTTGGTGATGAAGTTTTAGGTATTCATGCTGAAGTTGGAGGGTTAATTTTCTTATGGTGTGCCGCAGTTCTAACTTTAGTTTCCGGCTTTTCCTACTTTATAGCAGGAATAAAGCATCTTTAGCCTTGTCTAGCTTTGAACTTTGGTTTTTTCTTATTGATAACATAAACTCTACCTCTACGCTTAACAACTTTACAGTCTTTATCTCTATTTTTAAGACTCCTAATTGATGATGTAACTTTCATTTTATGAATTTTTATGCTTAAACTAAGCGGATTATATATCTTATATAGAAAAATTACAATACTTTGTTATAAGAAGTGAGAAAATAATAGATACCAATGAGTTTTATTCATTGATAATCTAAGCACTCACTGAAAGAGAGCTCAGAAAAGTAACTCTAAAGACCGCGCTCTTTGCTTTCAGGTTATTTACTATTGCTAAAACTTGCCCAATTTGAAGCTCTAGAGGATTCTTCAGAACGTGGTTGTTTATCCTCTTGAACTTCTTTATGTTCTTCCTCTTTTGATCCTTTACCCTGAAACCATTCACTGAAGTAGGTACTTAAAAACAAACCGTTTATAGTCGTAACCCAAATGCTACTTGATGCCTCACTTGGGGGAAGGTTTATCAGGCTTGACTTCGGCTTGCTCTTGTTTCGTATTTAATTTTTCGGGGCTAAAAAGATTGTAGATCAGGGTTAGTAATTTTTCTCAAGACATTATTCTACAGTTGTGTATTGTCCTGTATTCATTATCTCAAAAATTCCACTCTCCTGGGTAAAATCAATAGCAGCCTCAATGTTCTTTTCATTAGATCCTGGTATCATTCTTACCAGTACAGATTTCATTAATCTCCAAGGATGATTCCCTGCCATACAGTCTAGAAGATTTTGCATTATGTTTCTAATAATCTTCCGGACGTACTTCTTGAATATTGTTATTTTGCATTTGAAATTTTTATTTTTTTTATTTATGTTAATTAATTCAGCTACTTTACAGGTTACGATTTTTATTTTAAATTACTACAAAGCTTGTGAATACAAGCATGATTTCAATAAAATGATCACCATTGAATTAAGTGATAGCTATTTGCAGAGGATTAAATTGAGTGATATATTAAGTCTGATCTGTAATGTCCGAGCAACTGCTGCAGAAATGTAGAGGAAAGTCCGGGCATCATAAAACGATGGTGCTAGGTAACGCCTAGCGATGGAAACATTAGGGAAAGTGCCACAGAAAATAATACCGCCGAAAGGTAAGGGTGAAAAGGTGAGGTAAGAGCTCACCGTGCTGCTAGCAATAGAAGTTGCATGGTAAACCCCACCAGATGCAAGATCAAGTAGACATGTCGCGTACTTGTACAGGTTTGTTTTAGACTGAGACATGTGGGTAGATCGCATGAATTCACTAGTGATAGTGAAGCTAGATAAATAGTTGCTGCCAATTTTGGTACAGAACCCGGCTTATAAGGCATTGCAGATTCTCGCTTCTTTAAGAAAGATAATAAGGTATATAACCTATCTTAAGCTTAATGATTAATAGACTGTTAATTGAAAAAATCTCTTATTGGTAGTGCTAAAACCAAAATCTCTATATCTCTCATCTGTTAAATTTAATACATACTAAGGTTTAGTGATTTTATAAAAAAAACTTTATTAAAAATAATTATAGTGTAGTAGATATTTTTCAATAAGAAAATCTCTATGTGAAGACTTTTTGATTGAAGATATAAAAATTAATAAGGCTTTTAAAAATGTCAAAAATTTTCAAAGAAAAACATCTTAAACTACTACAAAACTTAATTGCTAAAAAAAGCATTACACCAACTGATGCAGGAGCCTTACAACTAATTGTAAACTACTTAAAAAAGTTTAATTCAACTTTAAAATCATTTGGAGATGGATCAGAAAAGATCCTAAACCTTTATTCTGTATTAAAGAGAGATAATAATGGGAAAAATCTCTGCTTTACAGGACATACTGATGTTGTGCCGTTAGGTGACATATCTAAGTGGACATATGATCCATTTGCAGCAGTAGTGATAGATGGAGTACTTTATGGTCGCGGTGCAGTTGATATGAAGTCATCTATAATAGCTTTCATAGCTGCTGTTGAGGCATTTTTATCACAAGGTAAAAATTTTGGTTCAATTAGTTTTTTACTAACAGCTGATGAGGAAGGATCAGCTAAATATGGTATAAAGACCATGATAAAATGGTTGTATGATCAAAAAATTAAGATTGATCACTGCATAGTGGGTGAGCCAGTTAGCATTAAAAGCATCGGTGATAATATTAAAATTGGCGCTAGAGGTAGTGCTAACTTTATTCTCAAAATCTATGGTAAGCAGGGACATGTAGCATATACTCACATTATTGATAACCCAGTAAAGAAAGCAAATAAAATATTAACTGATCTTCATAATTATAACTTCTTACATATAAATACTACTTTTGATAGAACGAACATTGAGGTTACGAAAATTGATTGTGATAGTAGAGCAGAGAATATAGTGCCTAACAACATAGAGATGCGATTCAATTTTCGATATGGTGATGATTATAATTATGAAAAACTTAAGTATATAGTAAATGATATAGTTAAAAAGTATGCCAAACACTATGAACTAACATCAAGAACAAGTGGTGATGCGGCTTTATGGTTAAACTCTAATTCTAAGTTTATTGAACTTGCAAAAGATTCGATTGAGAGTGTAACTAGCAAAAAACCTTCTATCACAACTTATGGCGGTACATCTGATGCGAGATTTATAAAAAAGTACTGTGAGGTAATGGAGATAGGTTTATTAGGAGATACGGCTCACCAAATAGATGAAAATGTTAATTTAAATGATTTAGAGACTCTATCAGAAATATATTTTGAACTGATAACTAATTATTTTACAGAATTTTCTTCTTAGATCTAGTTTTGTAACATCATTGTAATAATTAGTGTATATAAAAAACATATAAATTAATTAAAAAAGTTTTAAGATGGCAAATTTACAAGATTTAACACAAAAAGTAGAGAGAGTCGCTAAATTTCTTCAATCTAATGCTCCGCAAGAAGTCAAAGAACGCATTGCAGCACAATTCATTGAAGGGTATAATAGTATAGGAAATAAAGAAGCTATAGATCCTGCTTTTAATAGCACCATGGAAATAGCTGCAAGCATTATTTCAGGTCAAAATAGAAGTTTATAAAAAAGCTTAGCTTAAATTAATTATCAATCACACTACACACTGCTTCCTTTTAAAACTTTATAACTAACTTTTTTTAATCTCATCAGTGGCACATTCTAGAAAAAGACTCACAGTTGCTATATGATGTTTCAAAAAAGTGATAAATAAAAATCATATAATCAGCTCATCTGGAAAAGCTTGGGAGGTTGTTATAGGCTTAGAGATCCATGCGCAAGTTAAATCAAACAGTAAGCTCTTTTCATCTAGTCCAACTAATTTTGATGCAGCACCAAATAGCAATGTTTCAACAATAGATGCAGCTTTGCCAGGTATGTTACCAGTACTAAATGAGAAGTGTGTGGAACAGGCTGTACTAACTGGCTTAGGACTCAATGCTAAGATTAACAATTATTCAGTATTTGATAGAAAAAACTATTTCTACCCAGATCTGCCGCAAGGTTATCAAATTTCTCAATTCTACCACCCAATAGTTGGTAAAGGAGTGATGAATATTACTCTTGAAGATAGTACGAAGAAAGACATAGGAATCACTAGGATTCATTTAGAACAAGATGCAGGTAAGAGTATCCATGACCAAAGCCCAACTGAGAGCTTTATAGATCTCAATAGATCAGGTATAGCGCTGATGGAAATAGTGACAGAGCCAGATATACGATCAATCGATGAAGCAGTTGAATTTATCAAGAAACTTAGATCGATAGTAAGATATCTTGGAACTTGTGATGGTGATATGGAAAAGGGCTCAATGAGATGCGATGCAAATGTTTCTGTAAGGCCAGTAGGTAGTGATAAATTCGGTACAAGAGTTGAAATAAAGAACCTTAACTCATTTAAATTTATTGCAAAAGCTATACAATATGAGATAGATAGGCAAATAGAGATAATTGAAGATGGTGGACAGATTTATCAAGAAACAAGGCTATTCGACACAGAAGCATGTGAAACTCGTTGGATGAGATCAAAAGAAGATGCAATCGACTATGGATACTTTCCAGATCCAGATCTACTTCCACTAGTTGTATCAGATGAGTATATAGCTCAAATAAAAGCAAAGTTACCAGAGCTACCTGATCAGAAGAAACATCGTTATATGAATAGCTACGGCTTAAGTGATTATGACATAGAAGTCCTAATTGTAGATAAAGATACAGCTCTATTCTTTGAAGCAGTAGCAGATAAGAGTGATGCTAAAATGGCTGTAAACTGGATAACAGCAGAGCTATTTGGAGCACTAAATAAAGCTAAATTAGATATAACGCAATCTCCAGTTTCATCTCATAATTTAGCGCACCTAATTAAATTGATAAAAGACGGGATAATATCAGGTAAAATAGCTAAGCAGGTCTTTGAAAAAATGTTCGAAAGTGGTGAATCACCAGATATAATAATAAAGAAAGAAGGATTGATGCAACTGAGCGATAATTCAGCAATTGAGAAGATAATTATCGAAGTTATTGAAACAAATGCTGAAAAGGTAACTGAGTATAGAAATGGTAAGGATAGACTCTTCGCATTCTTTGTAGGCCAGGTGATGCAGAAAACTCGCGGACAAGCTAATCCTCAGGTTGTAAATGAGATTTTAAAGGATAAATTAGTTAAGGCTAAACATCTCTAAAAAAAATCATTTTTAGTAAGATTTAAAGTTTTGTCATCAAGTTGTAATATTTGTATTATACAATCAAGACTGTAAAATAATTTATAAAGTTAAATGCCATTACCGGGAAAAAAATTTGATTTAAAAAAAGCATTTAAAGAGGCTAATATTACCTTTGCTTCAAAAACTGAAGATATCTTTAACTGTCTAATTAATAATGTTGGTGCAACATTTCATAATGACAATACTATTACATATCCAGGACCTCAAACAAACGGTTTTAGACATTGGTTTGCAGTATCCATCCTATCACGATATGTTGCATCAGAGATGTTAAGTTATGAAAAAACAAAAGCTTTCATTGATGCAGAAATAAACGCATTAAGTCCAACGTTAAAAACTTTTTTGATATCAGATAAGTATGCAAATTACTTAAAATTAATTGAACTTTTAGGTATGTTTCATGATACTGGTAGAGCAAATTCTGGCGTGGATCAACCAGAATGGGAAGAAGCTAGCGCAGAAAACGCATCTTTAAATATACAATATCTCTTGGAAACTACTAATTTACCTAAGGATGATTATCCTATCATAATGAATCTACTCAGACATGGTATACTTGGTGGTAAATCACCAAAAGAAGCAGAACATCAAAATAAAGCTTTTATGTTTGGTGGGCCTTTAGGAGTTGGTGATAGTCTTGACATCGTTGGTTTTAAGGAGACATTTGAGCCAAAAAATTACATTCGCGCTTATGACCCCAGATATGTATTTCAAGGTACTGTTAATAAGATAGCAGAGCTGGTAGAAAAAGTGATGCCACATAATCAGGGTCTAATAATAGAGCTGAAGTATGGATTACGACGTGAGGATAAGCTATATTATTTAAAACCGAACTTTGTAGAATTAATCTTACAAGACTATAGGGAGTTTATAAACCATCCAAATCCTTTAGTGCCACAACCTCAGAACACAATATTCATACAACAACAGATTAGTCGGAATTTGCATCAGATTTATAAGCATTCTAAGTCTAAAGAAGACTTTACACAAAGTATCTTCAAGATTATTAATGCTGACAATAATCTATTGCCAGTCCTTGAAAAATCATTTGAGACATACAGAACAACGAAAGATAACTTAGACCTTTTTAGCTGGATAATAAATGTAATTAAAGAGTTTTTTGGGTATGGATTAGCTCAGACATTCGCACAAGCATTAGAGGCAAATTTAAATCAACCGCTCCCTAATCCAACATTTGCAATGCAGTTATAGAGATGAGTTTAAAAAAATTTAACTTATATAACTGAGAATTATATGTCATTACAAGCCATAACTCTTCACGAGGCTGCCACAGATCATATACCAACCATCAACTAATACAAAAAATATCAGCTTAAAAGGCAAAGAAATAGTCACTGGTGGTAGCATCATCATACCCATAGCCATTAGAACTGATGACACAACTAAATCTATTATAAGGAATGGCAAAAATATAAGGAAGCCTATCTCAAATCCCTTCCTTAACTCACTAATCATAAAAGCTGGGGTTAAAATATATATTGGACTCTCATCTCTTGACAAACTTTCTGGCACTTTTCCCATAGCTCTGAATAAGCCCAATTCTTTATCAGCTGTATTTTGCAACATAAAATTTTTTACTGGCACTTGTAATATATCCCAAGCCATCTCATTTGTAATTCTTTGTTCCATAAGCGGCTCAAGAGCATCATCATATATCTCTTTTAATGTAGGCTGCATTACAAAAAATGTTAGAAAAAGAGTCAAACTAGCTAACACTGAATTAGGTGGTGTTTGCTGGAGTCCGAGAGCATTTCTAAGAATTGATAATACAACTGCGATTTTTATGAATGAGCTGAACATTACTACAATCGACGGTGCAACACTAAGGATTGTTATGATCACGATCATTTGTATTATTTTGGAGCTGAAGCCACCTGAGAGATCAGCAGAATCACCAAGACTCATCGTTAAATCAGTTGCAAAAACTGGAGTTATGAATAATAGAGCAAGGATTGCTATAATCAGCTTTTTCATTATTTTTAATATAAAATTGTTGGATAAAAAATTGTTGGATAAGATTATCATTCAATAAATCTTTTGTCACTTATATCTCTTATAAGCGGACTAAGACTATTTTGATTCTATAAATAAGTTTTTAATGTATTCTTAAAGAAATAGAAATTCTCTCGCAGCAAACTTTGAGATCATAATGATATATCAATCTTTAATTTTTTGTGTTTCATTATCTATATTGCAAACTACTCATAATAGGTTGTATAATATAGATAGAATATACATTCTAAAATATGCATAAGATAACAGATTCAATTTAGATAAAAAACTGAGAATTTCACATAAATGCAATAATTATATTGTAAAAATAGGATTAAATATATAAAATTATGACACCAATAATTAAACTGATTAACGATATAAATAGCATAAAAGTTATAAAAAATTTTGCTGGTAGATTTGGAGATGGAGTTGATCAAGTGAATATTCAAAATTTGAATGCGGATGCGCTTTCTCAATTAACAATTGAGCTTTACAACAAAGTTTTATTTTTAGGTAGTTATTATAAAGATATACCCAATTTTTCTGGTCAACAGAAGAAATATCAAGTCTATTTTAATGCTCTATTTTCACAGCTACAGAGTATCTCAAGAGAAATTGGACGTAGAAATGAGAATCATATGATGGATCTACCAATCAAATCATGTAATTTTACAGAAGGTGTTAGAGCTGGAATAGTTAGGATAGATCCTGCTGTATTGCCAGACCAAACCCCTGCTGGCGTTTTAGAGCAGATTTTAAATCTTGGAATAGACGGAGATAAAAAAACAGCAGTTGATTATAAAGCATCACAAGAATTCAAAGCCTACTATGAAGATAAGAAACGTCAACTAGAAGATAAATTTCAACAGAAGAAGATTGTGTATTACACTCTCAAGTTACCTATGGATCTTGGGATAAAATTTAGTAGAGGAGATGGAGAAAATGCAAATCTAAAAAAACAATCAAAAAAGCTAGCTGAGGGATTCAATCCGAAGAAAAATTGGTGGCAAAGGAATCAACCAAACTTTTTAAAGACAAGAGAGCAAATATTATATGAATCTATTACGAAGTTTATTAAGAAAAATCTTGGGGCAAATATAGAAAATACTATATATGGTAAAACTGAGCAAGCAGCAAAGAAGGCTCTTTTCAGCCTGAAAGATTCAACTCTGTATACAAAAATTAAAAATGGAGTACCAGATCATGATCCAGGGTTAACAGCTCAGGAAAAGCTGCTTTTCCAGAGGCGGTTGATCAAGTTTCTTCAATACGAAATAGATGGTGTTGATCCATTTGAGCCACCATATAAACAGTTTGCGAAGTTCATGGAAAGACATGGATCTAAAGGCATTATTGGTCTATTCGCTCTTGGTATTATTCCACCATTTAGTGTATTTTTTGCACCATCTGCTGAAGATTTTTTTGAAAATTCAGTGCTTAAATATCTTCTCAAAGCATCTTATTGGATAACTTATCCATTGAGAGTTGTGCTGGAGTATGGCGTAGTAATACCTCTTGAAGCACCACTTAAAGTTGTTGAAGCTGCAAAGAAAGCTATATTCTATAGTGATGAGTTTGCTGAGAATCAAAATATTTTTGAGAGGTTTGCAAAATCATTAGGAGACCAGAAATTTGGAGAAATGCGTTCTTTTCATAGAGGTTATAATGAAGAAATGATAGCTGTTAATGGACAGACAGGTAAGTTTCAAAACAAAGTTAATCTTACTGCTACAGTCGATATTGATGGAGTTCCGAAGGATGTAGTACAAAATACAAGACATTCTATAAAATTCGCAAATCAGATCAAAGCTAAGCGGGTTGCTAAAAAAGATAGTGCAGATGCATTTATGCGAAATTTCTAGTTTTTATTTCTTTCTTTATAAGCTGACATTATTAAATCTGTTTTAGGTACTATGGTTGCAAATAAATTTGTTTGTCTTTTTGCTCTATTATTTCTTGCACATATAATACATATGATTGGCCCTGATCATTATTAGTTACAAACAATGCTCTAGTATTAGTTCTAGCATGAGCACTTTCTGTCCAACTCATAACTTTTTTAGCAAATGTCCCAGTTAAATTTTCTTCATTATGATATTTTTCAGCAATTTCATATATTTTATTCAGCAGTTTATCAAACCACTTAGTGAAAACATTATCTGCTAGTAAAGCTTCTGTGGTTTCTTGTGATATCCCCCGAGAGGGATCTGAGCATTTTTTTAATCCATCATACAACAGCCCTAGCTTAAGCTGCTCTATATTTTCCTCGCAATGCCTCTGTAACTCAAGATAGACAAAATCTTCATTACTTATATCTTTGTATCCAAGATCTCTTATGAGCATTACGATCATGGCATTTTTGAACTCCTGCAGACTATTTGCATTATTAAAAATCTCTATCATGCCTTTGGCTTGTTCAGATTTATCTTTAGTTTGTATCATATTTTGGTTGCTACACAGCTATAGAATACAATAGATTTATTAAACTTTTGTTACAGCTACTCCAAAAATTTGATTTATTTACAAATAAATTTAAAAACTTTCAAAAAAACATAGCTAGCAATTCATCGATACTACATAAAGTTGTATTTTGTTTATCTGAACGACGTCTGACCTCCACTTTATCTTCTGACTTAGTGATTTTACCTATTATAACCTGAAGTGGGATTCCTATCAGATCCATTCTCGCAAATTTATTTCCTACACTTTCGTTTGTATCATCATAGAGAACAGAAATGCCTATACCACTCAACTTAGAATATATCTCTATAGCAACCGAAGCACATTTCTCGCAGTCAACCATCATATTAGCAATTACAACTCTAAATGGTGCAACCTCCTCTGGCCAAATAATACCATTTGCGTCATGATAACATTCAATTATTGCACCTAGGAGACGCGATACACCAATCCCATAACAGCCCATCTTAGGTACTACATATCTACTAGTCTTATCTTGAATTTTAACTCCCATTAAACCACTATATTTCTCGTCTAGGTAGAATAAATGACCAACTTCAATACTAGTGCTTGTAGACACATTAGTTACAGAGTCATCATGCTTTTCACTCTCTCTTGCGTAGAAGGATTCTAGCAATTTAAGGTTGAAATCAGAGCTTTTTGTAGCTTCTAAAAGCTTTTCATCATAGTAGATAGTGCTTTCTCCAGTGCCAGCTAAAACATGCAATTCATGACTATAGTTACCACCTATATCACCTGAGCTAGCTGTAACTGGAATTGCAGTCAAACCCATTCTACTATAAGCTCTAATATGAGCCCTAAGCATCTTGTCATATGACTTGAGTGCATCTTCCTCAGTCAGATCAAATGAGTAAGCATCTTTCATTAAAAACTCTCTCCCACGCATTACACCATATCTTGGGCGGATTTCATCTCGGAATTTCCAGCTAATTTGGTATAAAGTCAGAGGTAAATTTTTATAGGACTGGATATTATTTTGGAACAGATGACACATAGCTTCCTCTGCAGTTGGTGCAAATATTAATTGATTGCTGTGGCGATCCTTCATAAGAAGCATTTCACTAGACATATCACTCTCTTTGCCATAGCGGCCTGACTTCTCCCATAAAGATATTGGTTGAATTGAAGGTAGGAGGACCTGAATAGCGCCAGCTCTATCCATCTCTTCTTGAATGATTTTTTTAACATTTTTTAGCACTCTAAGTCCAAGCGGTAGCCACTCATATAACCCACTAGCTAGCTGCCTGATCATGCCAGCGCGTATCATGAGTTGATGTGAGACTATGGTTGCCTCACTAGGAGTAGTTTTTTGAGTAGGTAAGAAATATTTGGAAAGAAACATTTTTTTTAAAACTTTACCATTAATGCTCTTTATCAGCAATGCAATCAACCTAGTATAAGTTGATAATTCTCATTTTGTTAATATATGTTTAATATTTGGATGCTATGATTCAAAAAGTTTCAAACCATAAACTTAATTGATAAAAATTTAAAAATGATACAAATCCAACCAAAAATAAAGCAAACAGCTTACGAAAAATATGTCGGTCATGTTGTAAAAGGATTCTGTGAAGAAACAGGAGAATATAATTTTGTACGCAAGATTGGAGCTACTTCAGATGAAGCAGTGGCTTTAGCTGAGCAAGTTTATTATCGTCTAACAAAATATCAGAATTTAATAAAAGATCACAAGAATAATAAAAGCTCACCAGAAGGAGAAAAAGTACTAAAAGAACTAAAAAAAGATGGCTTTTTTAGGAGGCTTTGCGATAAACTTTTAGAATTGATTTATAAAGCAGCTCGGTTTATAGCATACAAGATGTCATCAGGTTTGGTTCAAACATTGGCCGAAGACATCCAAGACTGGGCATCTTATGGCGCAGCTAGAAATGGGATAAAAAAGCTTAAAAATCAGTTGCAACAAGATAATCAGAAGGAACAAAGTCTATGATAATAGACTAAATACTACTTAACTCTCTCGGAAGGTTAAACTTAATGTTTTCTATGATGTTGAAATTATCTCTCACGATTTCTCCTATAGAAAGTGATGTTTTAAGATATTCAATGAGGTCTTCAACTAACTCTGTAGGAGCTGATGCACCAGCAGTTATGCCTATAGTACTTACACTATCGAACCAGGCATTATCTATTTCACTATAGTTATCAATCAAATAAGCTTTAGTCCCTGCACTTTCAGCTACATCTCGTAACCTATTGGAATTAGAGCTATTTTTGGATCCTATGACTAAAATTAAATCAACCTTCTCAGCAGCTTTTTTTACAGCTGTTTGCCTATTTTGAGTTGCATAACATATGTCATCTAGCTCTGGTCCAACTATGTCAGGAAATTTAGCCTTGAGAGCTTCTATTATAGGTTTCGTATCATCATAGCTCAGAGTTGTTTGAGTTATATATGCAGCTAGACCAACTATATCTAGCTTTGCAACATCATCGACATTTTCAACTAGATGTACTTTTTTCTTGACTCTACCGATTGTTCCTACAACTTCTGGATGTCCTTTATGTCCAATTAGTACTATCTCTCTCTTTCTATCTTGATAGTGCTTAGCTTGATTATGTACCTTTTTAACTAGAGGACAAGTTGCATCGATTGGATGTAGTTTAATTTTATGAGAATTTTTCTCAACTTGCTCAGATACTCCATGAGCTGAAAATATAACTACTGCACCAGCTGGAACTTCATCAACTTCCTTAACAAATATTGCTCCTTTTGCCCGTAGATCCTCAACAACTTTTTTATTATGCACAATTTCATGTCTTACATATATTGGTGCCCCATACTTTTCTATAGATTTCTCAACTATATCTATTGCTCTTTCCACACCAGCACAGAAACCACGTGGTTCTATTAATAAGATTTTTTTCATTTTTTATTGATTTTAATATAATTTTAGATATAGCTAATTTAAATCTACTAACTGCGTTTTATAGTTTCATAAACACAATGAATGGATAAGATCGTTATCACTGATTAATAGAAGATACTTATATAAATTTTAATTATCTTACAGCGCTATTCATCTACTTCTTCTTTGATTTTATGCATTATAAGGACCTTATCTATTCTTTTTTTATCCATTTTAATAACTTTAAACATAAACTCTTCTGTATCTACTATATCACCTATCTTTGGAAGGGTGCCTAGCTGGAACAACATGAAGCTTGCCAGGGTATGATAATCTTCCTTATCGTCATTAGGAAGAGAATGAATCTTAAGTAATTCAAATAGTTCTTCAGTGGAGATATTTCCATCTAAAACAAATGATCCATCGCTTTTTGCAATCACAGTTGGATTTCTTCCATCAATAAGAGTAGCTATATCACCTAAGACAGTCCTCGTAATATCATTTATAGTTATAATACCTTCTATGTCTCCATATTCATCTACCACTAGTGCTGTTTTAACCTGTTTAATTGAGAAAAGATCTATCAATTTAGTTATCTGTGCCATTTCAGGAATAAAAACAACATTTGATTCCTTTGCAATCTCGTTTAAAATTGCATTATTTACTTGTTTACGTCTAAAAAGAGCTTTGATTGAAACTATACCTATAATTTGGTTTAATTCTTTGTTTATTACTGGGAAGAAGTTAAAACTATATTTCTTAAGTTTATCAAGGTTATTCTTCTCTTTATCTCCTATATCAAGTGACACTATCTTATTACGTGGAGTCATAATTGTCCTAACTTGCATACTCATCAAGTTCATAAGTCGTCTCATTAAATCATGTTGAGTTTTATGCAATGTTCCAACGCTAGCTGCTTGGCTAAGAACAAACTTTATCTCGTCAATTGAAACATTATTTGTTTGATCTTTAATTTTAAAAAATCTCAATAGATACTGAGTCGAAACTGTTAATATAAAACTAAGTGGATATATAATTTTAATCACTATGTTTATCATATAAGACATTATACAAGCAATCTTTTCTGGCTGAATCATAGCTAATCTCTTTGGAAAGATTTCACTGAGAACTGTAATATATGTAATAACTGATAGTGAGATAAATGATGCTATAATTAAAGAATAGTTTCCTATCTGTTCTCCTATGTTAGGGATTTCTCTTATCTGAATTGCAAGGTATTCACTGACCCTAGTGCCACCAAACAGTCCTAATAATGCACTCATGAGAGTAATACCAACCTGCATAGTTGATAAGAAAACCTCTGGCTGCTGCATAATTTTTATAGCTTGCTTGGCTCCTCTATTACCATTTGCACTTATTTTATGGAGCTTTGCCTTACTTGAAGTCAGAATGGCTATTTCAGATATGACAAAAAGGCTGTTTATGAAGATTATGAAGAAAATTATCAGTAAGTCTATTAAAAAAGACGTATGGTCCGAAGACATTATTTTATATTTTATTTTTTAAAAATCTACCATAGATATCTCTTTTTTGCTCTTGAATTTTGATATATAAGACATACATTTTTATTTAAAATATAGTAATTAACAAAAAATGTCTCATAAACACCATAATTTCAATGCTGCTGTAGGTAGACTCCTACAGTTAATGATTCATTCAATCTATACAAATAAGGAAATATTCTTACGTGAGCTAATTTCTAATGCTTCTGATGCTTGTGATAAGCTCCGTTACCTAGCTATTGAAAAACCTGATTTATTGGGATCTGATGAGCTGCAAATTCAAGTGAAAATTGAAGGAGACAAAATCATCATAACTGATAATGGGATAGGTATGAGTGAAGAAGAGTTAGTGGAGAACCTAGGTACTATAGCTAATTCTGGAACAAAAAAGTTCTTTGAAGAGATCAGTGATAAAAAAGAATTAGATGTAAATCTCATTGGCCAGTTTGGTGTAGGATTCTACTCTGGATTTATTATTGCTGATAAAATTAAAGTTTACTCGACTAAAGCTGGCAGTGATAAAACATTTGTATGGGAATCGGGTGGGTATGATGGATTTGAAGTATCTCAATATAATGAAAAATTTCCGCGAGGCACTAAGATCGAATTATATATCAAACCATCTGAGATTGAATTTTTAGAGAAATTCCGTCTACAACACATCATCCGTACCTACTCAGACCATCTAACTTTCTCTGTAGAGTTGATAGATCAAGATGGTAAGAGTGAGATTGTTAATCGCGGTACAGCCTTGTGGCTCCGTCCAAAATCTGATGTGAGTGAGAAGGAATATAGGGAGTTTTATAAATATGTAGCAAATGCAGCTGATGAGCCAGCTTTAGTGCTACATAATAAGCTAGAGGGTAATATTTCTTATTCTAGTTTACTTTTCATTCCTGGGCATAAGCCTTATGATTTATTCCATCCTGATAGAAAAACTCGCGTAAAGCTATATATTAAGCGGGTATTTATAACTGAGGACTCAGCTATGTTGATTCCTTCTTATCTCAGATTTATTCGTGGGGTAGTTGATTCTGACGATTTACCATTGAATATTAGCCGTGAAGTACTGCAAAGTAATAGTCTTATTCATAAAATACGTGGCTCAATTGTAAAGAGGGTTTTATTTGAGTTGAAGAAGAAAGCTGAGAAGGAACCTGATGATTTTATTAAGTTCTGGAATAATTTCGGTGAAGTAATGAAAGAAGGCCTCTGTGAACATGGTTTGGGGGAGAAAGAAGAGCTGCTTGAAGTCTGTCGATTCTATACCACTAAGAGTGGTGATGAGATGATCAGTATTGATCAATATATAGATAACATGATTGATGGTCAAGAAGATATTTTCTTCATTACAGGTGAGTATCTTGATACATTGCGCAAAAGTCCACAATTGGAGGGATTTATCAAGCGAGGTATTGAGGTATTATTGTTGAAAGATCCTGTCGATGACTTCTGGGTTCACGTAATAAATGCCTATAAAAATAAGAGTTTAAAGAGTGTTAATCGCGTTGATATTGATCTAGACCAAGTAAAGAAGCTCAATCTAGAAGAAAATCATGATCAGAAATCTGAAATCAGTAATAATCAACTTATAGATTATATAAAATCTGTATTAGATAAACGTGTTAAAGATGTAATCATCTCGTCTAAGTTGATAGATAGCCCTGCTTGTTTAGTCCTACCTGAGGGAGCTATGAATGTTAGGATGGAGAGACTATTGATTGAGCAGAAGCAGTTGAATCGCAGGACGACTAAAATTTTGGAAATCAATCCTAAGCATAAGATTGTTCAGACTATAGCTAATGCAATTAAAAGCTGTACAACTGGAGATAGAACTGCTGATTTAGTTGAAATTATTTTTTATGAAGTTTGTTTGACTGAAGGTGAGATAATCGAGAATCCTTGCGATTTTGTAAATAAGATCAACAAGATTCTGAGTGAGATGCTATAATGAAGCGTTTTAAGATTGTTATTGAGTACGATGGAAGTGGTTATTATGGGTGGCAGGAGCAGGAGGAATTACCAACAATCCAGAGAGCGATCCAGGATGCTATCTTCCAATTTTGCGGTGAGAAGGTTGTAGTGCATGGTGCTGGTAGGACAGATGCAGGAGTCCATGCACTTGCTCAGGTTGCACACTTTGAAATTGTACGTATGACAAATCCTAACGAGATTATCAGTGCTCTAAATCATTTCTTACAATATTCTAGAATTGCAATTCTAAATTGTGAAGAGGTAAATGACAACTTTCATGCAAGGTTTTCTGCTAAGTATCGATCATATATTTATATAATTATAAACAGAAAAGCACATCTTACACAAGAAAAAGGGTATGCATGGCATGTAGTTGAGGAGCTTGATGTTGATCTAATGAATGAAGCAGCTCAGCATCTAATTGGACATAATAATTTAGAGAGCTTCCGCGCAGCTAACTGTCAAGCAAAATCTGCTCATCGATCAATTGACAAACTAGAAGTAATTAGGCATGGATCTAAAGTTGAAGCCTGTATCTCTGCAAAGTCATTTTTACATAATCAAGTTAGAATTATAATTGGGACACTTCGCAAGCTCGGTAATGGCTCCTGGAACGTAAATAAGATCCCAGAGATAATAAAAGCCAAGAAGAGAGCTGCAGCAGGTCCGACAGCACCAGCCTGCGGGTTGTATTTATCAGATATAGGATATTAAATATTGTCTGTACGGAAAAGTCATTAATATTCCTCTATTTCTTGAGATAGTTTAAGATGATATCCCATTGCCTCTACTTAAAATCCACTAAAGCCTTTGCTGTTTCTTTGATTTCAAAATATTAAGGCTATTTTTTAGATAATTGAAACGCGCTTAAATCAAATTGTAAGGAATCTTAATGAATGCATTAACAAAAACCTACATGGATAAGTATTGATAGTTAAAGGTCTTGTCCATTCTTTTAACCTCTGATAAGTCTTCTATCTTACTATCATGAAGTGTAAAATTAGCCCTAAACAACGCATTCTTTATCTAGAGATGATGCATTTGATCAATGTTTAGCAAAGACCTGAGTATAGTTCTTTATCGCCAAGATTTTTATAAAAAAACAGAGACATTAAGTTTTTGCAATTTTATCTATTAGTTGAGAAACATCTGTTGTTTTTTTCGTAGTTGCTTGAAGACTAGCATTAGTTTTTTTGTTATCTTTTAACATTAATTACTTATTTTCGTTAATTTTTCTGGTGTGGATAAAATTTGTTATTTATTATATAAGACTTACCTATGAGGTGAGATATTAAAAGAAAAGTTGTGCACTTGCTTATATTATGTAGATTTCTATCAAATTATTAATCGTGTACAATTTTGAGGTTATCATCTGCAACTACAAGATGAACTTTATGAGATTTTAAATCATGAGCAGTAATATTAATATCTGAGTAGATACAACTATAGTTAGAAGTCATATTGATAAAAATTTGAGGCCTATTCTCATTACATTTATCCTCAATTTTGCCTTCTAATTGTTTATTGATAATTACAATCTTATAAGGTTTATTAATGACACAAAGATCATTTCTACAACCGTTGATATGTTTTTTTCTCGTAAAAATATTCAAACTATCGTCAACAAATCTATCACTACCAAGCCTCTTTTGCCACACCTCATGAACAAATTTATCTCTCTGTTTCGAAGAGATGATAAACTTTTTATCTCCGCCATCAATCAATAAATCATACCTAATAGCAAAGGTCTTAGGACTTATCAATAAAATGATATTTTCGTAATGCTCAATAAAGAAACATCCGACAATCATAAGTAGCAATCCATAAATTCTATATAATCTAAGCGAGCACACACATAAAACGAATAATCCAGATGAGATAATTATAATTCCAGCATTAGTAAACCCACTCATATGAATATCAGCAAAGGGCATAACACTAATCTTGTGAGCAATCCACAGCATAAAATCAATACTATACTGCACAACTAATAAAAAATATTTTTCAACTCCAAATGGCATCAAGAACATACTAGCCATACCAAAAGGCATAATGATAAAATCACTCAAAGGCACACAAACAAGATTGGTAATAATCCCATAAGGTGCAAATTGATTAAAATGATAAATAATGAACGGAGAGGTCGCGGTGCTGGCAGCAATAG
Source organism: uncultured Candidatus Midichloriaceae bacterium (assembly GCA_964529685.1). Classification (GTDB taxonomy): domain Bacteria; phylum Pseudomonadota; class Alphaproteobacteria; order Rickettsiales; family Midichloriaceae; genus JALQUO01. The sequence continues at coordinate 20,922 of CAZGZC010000001.1, forward strand.
ATGCAATAGTTAACTTAAAGAAGTACTCTCTATACTTAGAGTTGAATTGAAATAGATTATCTATAAGACTAAAAGTTGTAATCAATGCAAAGCATGCAGCAAAAGACATCTGTAAACCAGGAGAAAATAATACTTCTGGAGTGAAAACTAACATAATTGCAGCAGCCAAACAAATAGATTTAATGGGATCAAGCCGCCTATCATAAACAATACACAACATGAGGATCGATGAAGTAATAAGGGCTCTTTGAGCAGAAACAGGCGCTCCAGATAGAAATACATAAAAGGCAGACAGCACAATCGATATAATTGCAGACACCTTAGGTACAGGCCAATGTAGTGCAACTTGGAATGGCGTCATTAGCGTTATAATATATAAAAGAACAGCGCGGACAAAAAAGAATGCAATCCCAACCACAACAACCACATGCATACCAGAAATTGCTATAATATGAGCTAAACCAGCAATACGAAGGGCGTAATAATCATTAGAATTAATTTGACTCGTTTCACCAACCAAAATAGCAGCAGCAATACCAGCAGCGGGAGCAGTCATTGCATTTTTAATCCTAAAAGAGATCTTTTTCCTTAATATATTCAACCACTGGCTAATATTATTTAATAAAGTAGAATCAACTCTAAGCTGTTCAACAATAACTGGTTTTTGTAGTACATAACCAATAGCACCAATGCCTTTAAAAAATGCATACTGAGCAAAATCAAAACTATTAGGAAAGGCACCAGACGGCGGTGGCATAAGAGTAGCACGAACAAAAATCCACTTCCCAATTATATCCTCTCCATCTAAGTTATATCTCAGGTTCAACCTTATAGTACCAATTTCAATCCTATCTAGAACATCTTTAAACCGATTTGCTTCATAAGCATCATCTAAATAAATTCGAACCCCTTTATCTTTTATTTCTAATTGAGAAACTCTACCTATAATATATAGATTATCTACTTGTTTTATGATTCTTTCATTTTGAATCATAAGCTGAAATCTGAGAGATGATGCAGTAAAACCAATGGCAAGCCACATAGCAATCATAGTGATAATAATGGCAAGCAAAAAAGAGTTAGACTGAGCTTGCCTATCAATAGTTTCACCAGAAATGAGAGATAGATCATTTTTAATAATAAATGAATTATATAATCTATAAGAGAGACAGTGTGTGAGAGCTAAGATGGATGTGACTAGCAAGCAGTTACTAATAGATGTTTGAAAATACTTAAATCGTAATCCAATCCCCCAAGCTATAGCTAGAAGAATTATAAAAATTTTATTTTTAACTGCATTTTCTAGTACTTCTTCCAAGTTTTTTTTCATTTACAATATTGTTTTACAAAAGGACTAATGAACTATTAATCGTAAGCTAATTCTCCACAAGCTATAGAAAAAACCAACTATTAATCACTTTTTCTAGCTTTTTTCATCAATATTTTAAAATTCTAACTTATACTTACATCAAGAATAATGCCGAAAATGTTGTGGTAAAGCTACATCATGATATCTTTTTGATGGCCAAATATAATTTTTATTATAAAAACATCAAATCTTCTCATACTGTCTCTTGACAGCTATATTAGTCTGTTGTACCAGTGTTAGTTAACAGCATGTGGGATTGTCCTATAATCCTATCCTTCCCTCCTATTTGTTCTTGGTTTATCTCTCGCATGCTGCTTCTAGCAGAATAATAGGAATCTTCAGAACTAGATTAAACTTTCTCCAACCCACTTAGTGAACTCTAAATCACAACTCTCGACTGGCAAAACGATAATACAAGGAATCTTATAAGGATGTAATAATTTGAGTTGTTCTACAGTCTCATCAAGAGCAACATCAGTAGTTTTCAAAATTACAGAGACTTCATTATTGCACCATATTTTTTCTTCCCATTGATATATAGATTGTATATTACTACTTATGTTTGCACATGCAACTAACTTGCTTTTAATTAGTTGTTCAACAACAGGTTTTGCATCATCAGTACTATTAAAAGTTGTATAAATCAATTTTATATTGTGCATAAATTTCCACGTTATGACAAAGTTTGTATATATAACAATTTTCTTTGATCTAAGCATATAAACAATAATTAAAATTTCAATTATTTAGATCTCTGTGATAACTAGAATACAAGTTATTTAATCTCAATAATATAAATAATGAAATTTAACAAAAAAAATCTAATCCTATTATTAATCATTTTAGGCGCATTTATTTTCTGGGGAATACTAGAAAAACCCAGTGAATTGACAATACAAGGATGGAACACATTTATAATATTTATTGCAACTATTGTCGGTTTAATTCTTAACCCATTGCCTATGGGTGTTCTAACATTTTGCGCTATTGTTATTTGTATTATCACAGATTCTATTTCTATTAATAAAGCTTTAGAAGGTTTTGGACAGAGTATAGTATGGCTAGTAGTCTGTGCATTTTTCATAGCAAGAACAGTGATTAATACTGGGCTTGGTACTAGAATTGCCTACTTTTTTATATCAAGATTTGGAAAAACACCAATTGGTGTTGCATATAGTATAATTTTTACTGAATTCTGTATATCTCCAATGATTCCAAGCGCAACTTCGAGGGGTGGTGGTATAATTTATCCTATAGCAAAATCAGCAATAGAAGGTTATTCAGCCACTATCAGTCATGGACATAAGAAAATTGGATCTTTTTTTACTATGATTTGTTTACATAGCAATATCATCACAAGCACTATGTTTTTGACAGCTATGGCTGGCAATCCAGTAGCTCAGAAAATTGCAGGGACATTAGGTATTGAAATCACTTGGTATAACTGGGCGCAGGCAGCTGTAATTCCAGGACTAATATCGCTTGTCTTATTGCCACTTATAGTTCAGTTTTTCTGTAAAATACCATATGGAATTGATAATGCAGTAATTGTACAAAATGCTAAAGATGGCCTAAAAAAGCTTGGCAAGATGACTAGTGATGAGCTAATCACAGCTTTTACATTTATTTGTTTAATTACTCTTTGGGTATTTGAAAAACAGGTAGGTATTCATGCAACAACTACAGCTATGTTAGGTGTTTCTATCTTGCTTTTGACAGGTGTGCTTACTTGGAATGATATTATTAATGAAAAGTCTGCATGGGATATCTTTATATGGTTTGCTATTCTTGTGACGATCGCTAATTCTCTAAGTGAACAAAAAGTTACTGTCTGGATGGGAGATATAGTGTCATCATCTTTAAGTGGTTATGCTCCAATGTTTATAGCAGCGATCATCTGTGTAGGTCTATTTTTTGGACACTATATGTTTGCAAGTATCACAGTTTACTTTACAGCTATGTATGGTGTATTCCTCAAAACTCTATTAGATTTAGGTTTACAACCTATGGCTTCGGCTTACGCTTTAGTGATAGCAATCATGTTATCATCAGGTTTTACCCACTATGGAATTAGTTCTGCACCAGTTTTCTTTAGTGGTAACTATATGTCTGTTAAGGAATGGTGGACAAAATCATTTGGGATTACAGTCGCTATTGCTATTGTTTGGGTTATAATGTGCACAAGTTGGTGGAGTGTAATTGGGTGGCTCTAAATGATTTATAAGTAGTTGACAACAGACATATCATTTATATATTTCATAGTGATTGGTATAAGATAACCTAGCTTTCTTTGAATAGCAGCAGCATCTATTGCAACAATTGCTCTATCCATTTCAGTCATACCATTAAGTGTACTTCCATACATTTCTGATAAATTGGCAATTGTGTTTTCTGCAATTGCAGTTGCGTTAATGATACCTTGTTGAGCATTACCTGCCTTTTGTATTAATCCTGATAAACCATGTTGTGCTGCATCTATAAAGATACTTGCCTGTTGAATCTGATCTTTATTAATTTCACGTGTTTCGGGATCTTGAGCATCTCTCATCATTTGTATCCCTTGCACCAATTGTTTGAAACAAACATCATTTCCTGTATCTCCAAAATCTACAGAATGATTATTGACATAAAACTTTAAGTTAAAATCATCACCTAAATAATAATTCTCATCAGGCATTCCATTAACTAAGTCTGTAAATGGTTTCTCATTTATCCTTGATCCATTCCATATATTCATGCCAGTGAATGATGCAGAAAGTATATCTTCAATTCTTGAAAGTAAATTTTGGCTATCACCAGATATCATTACTGTAGCATTTGTACCTATCTGATCCATCGCTCTCACAGCTAACTTTTTAGCATCTTTATTGATATTTTGCAGCTCAAGTAATCCTTGTTCTTGTACAAAGAGAAGGTTTTGTGACCACTCATAATTTCTCAGCTTAGTCTCATTTTGTCTTATAAGATATTCAACTTCAATGCTCTGGTTTGCTATAGGAGAATCCATATCGTAGTAGTGTTGAGCTTTCACATCAGATGAAACTGTCTGCTGTATGTCATATATTTCCTTTTGACTCTTATTTATCTGACCACTGAGATTTTGCAGAATAGCAAAATTGCAAGAAGAATTTATAGTTACCATATTAATTAATATTATCGATTAAAGTTTGTAAAAGATTGTTTGTAGTGTTAACGAATTTTGCAGCTATTGAGAAATTCTGCTGGTACTGAATTATTTTTATTGCTTCGTCATCAGTATTGACGCCTCTCACAGATGCATAGTTGCTTTCTAGCATCTCTTTTAGAGTCTCATCTCTTTTAGAGATTATCTCATTATTAATAGTTCTAATGTTATTTGCGCTAATTATATCTGATGCATAGTTATATATAGTGGTATTTCTTGTGTCTATATCATTTGTAGATTGAAAGTTTATATTCTGAGTACTAATTTTAGAATAACCTTCGACGAGAGATGTATCACCTATTCCTGCTGCAAAGAACAAAGCTGGTGCTGGTCCATTAATTCCAGCTCTATAAGCTTCCATTTTTCCTATTGATATAGCATTTGAAGACTGTTTTACAGCATCGCTTAATGTCATATAAGCCGCAACATTGTTAATTGTCTCAGGTGTTGGAATTTTCGAACCACTCTTCGTCTTAAAGACAAAAATATCATTCAAACCAAATGCATAGCTTAAACCGCCTTTAATTTCTGAATTGGTTGTAGAGACAATCTTAGAATTAAATTCATCAATTGCAACTCTGTTGTTACCTAAAACACTTTCTATATTTAAGAATCCTTTTTTATTAGGATCAGTAATGACAGCTCCATTATCATCTACAAGTGAAGCCTTAATGAGAGGTACACTTATATTAGAGGATAGCAATTTTGTCTCAGGATCACTACTACTTGTAAGAGCGGAAGGAGTAAATCTCTTGCCACTCAAGCTATTTATTCCATTAAGCTCTTCCACTGTTGGAGCTGCTATTGTATATTCAACTGTTGCATCTGTCTCTACTCCATTGACAGTAGTTGTTATATTAACACTAATTATAATTGGATAATTTGAGATTGTATTGCTTAACTTGATTGAAGGACCACTATTAATACCAGATCTAACTTGTGCACCATTAATAAGATCAAAATTATTATTATTAGTAACGTTGAGTGACACAGGTAAACCTGAGCTGTCAACGGCACTAGCGCTATTAACTCTAAATTGCATATTGCTCACACCAGTTTGTTCTGAATAGCTTCTAAGATCAAAGTCCATTGTTAAGTTGCTTCCATTGGGATCCGATGAAATGCAAGACATATTTATTGAGTAAAAACCATTTATCTCTAGTCTATTACCTGTTGATGCAGCTCCAAAGTATTGATTTATTTCATTAATAAGTCCTGCAACATTGAAACTACCTTTGGTTGTATTTGTTGTGAATTGGCTAAGATCAAGGTTAAGAGCTGGTACTCTGCCACTACTTAACGTTATAGGTTTACCAGTTTGATCCATGGGGTTAATAATTACATTACCATTCCCAATGATTTTATCGTTCATTGATATATATACTGTGCCATTAAGAGATTTTGTAGGAATGCAGCCATTACCTTTATTGTGAACTGCATTAAATGAGTCGGCAATATTAAGTGATAATTGATCAAGTGTCTCAGAAACGCTAGGAATAATATTATCTCTTACTTTAAGTAAGCCATAAATTTTACCAGACCCTAAATTATAGCTTAGATCATCTGTTTGATATCCATCTATAAAGACTGATTCAATAGCTTGTCCATCAAAAGATTTAGCTATAAGATGTACAGGACTTAGTTTTTTATCTTCTAATAAATCATTGATACTATTAACTGGATCATATCTAAAGCTATACAGTTGCTTACCAACTATTTCCTGTCCATTATTCCTTATTGACACAGATAAAAAATCTCTATCGTTAAATTTATAATCAATATCAAAATAATTAGATAATTTCATTAGTGCAGCATCAGCTTCATCAGCTAGCTGTGTTGCTTCCAATGTGTTATTTGGAATAAGCATTCTACGAACATTTATCTGATGCATATCACTTAGGATTGCATTTACATCTTGTAAAGATTTAGATAGATCATAATCTATATTAAATCTCTTCTCCTGGAGTCCTAGAGCCATATTACTTATATAATTTACAAGCTTTGAGGCTTTATCACTTGCATCATTTCTCATACTGATATCGCTAGAATTAAGCGCAAGAGTATTGATTGAGTCATCAAATGCTCGTAAGTTATTATATAAACTATCGGTTGTATTTAGGGGTGATGCCAGACTATCAGTGATCTCTTTGCAAACATTAGTTATATATTTGGAAGAGATTGAGCTTGCATTTGCATGAAATAAACTCCTTTGCATCAAATCATCAGTTCTGCGATTAATACTATTGATTTTCACCCCCTGAGGAGATCCATCAACAACTATCGAGCTTATTTCTGTAGATTTAGCTGTATATATCGGATTATCAGAATTAGAGATATTTTGCATTGCAAGATTCATCTTTTTCTTATTTACTTCCATCGCAGAAGTCAGGATGCCTATTGTATTCGATGCCATATTGTTTTAATTTTATTCATTAATATGCAGTATATTGAAGTGCCTATTTATTTCAAGCCATATATAAAAATTCCACACTCATTTGCAAGAGATAGTGTTTTTCCTTTGTTTAATATTAGACATGCACCACTTTCTAACCCTATACCTTTTATACCAAATTTACACATATTTTTAATTGTCTTTTCTCCAATACATGGCATATCCATCCTTTTATCTTGATGAGGTTTACAGCGCTTTATTAAGACGGGTTCACTATTAATTTTTTGCTGTATTAATCCAGATCTTTTAATTAAATCATCTGTTCCTTCAACAGCTTCAATACCAAGTATTAAACCGTTTTGTATCACTAGAGCTTGCCCAACATCTAGTTTACATATTGTACCTAGCATTTTATATCCCTGTTCCATATCTTTGATATGACTTTTCTTAATTTGAATTTTTGTCATGTTACCAGGAGTAGCTAGTATATTCTCAGCAATTATTTCTGGCGAAATAACTTCGAAATTCTCATTTTCTAAAAACTTAATGATAGTTTGAGTTAAGCTTGTATCGCTCAGACCATTTCTTAAAATATTTGCCAAGAGCTTTGCTCCTTTAAAATCAAGGATTAGCTTTGGAATTGATGATCTTGTCACTTTACCAGCTAAAATTATATATTTTGCTCCGCTCTTCTTGATACTTTTAATAATTTGGCTAATACCATAAATAGGCACTAGATCAAATTTTATTCCATCGAATAGATCTACATCAAACTGATCTTGTAGTCCTACAATATGTACATCTATATTATGTTCTATACAAGCATCATGTAGCTCACGTGGTAGCGTTCCTTCACCAGCTATAATTGCTATTTTACTAGGTAATGTGTCCATAAGATTTTTTATTTCACGGCTGTACAGATTGGTCTAATTGTATTTTCATTTAAGAACTTTATGACTTCTAAAACCTTTTCATTTAAACTATATTCTAACTCCACTTGTTTAATTCTAGCTTCTAAATTTCCCTCTGAAGACCTAAAAATTTTTTTGTATGCTTGTTGCAAAGCAACAATATCATCATTTTTAATGCCATTTCTTCTTAAACCTCTAGTATTTACACCTAAAATTTTCGCTCTATCACCAGCAACACTAGCGTAAGGTACAACATCTTCAGTAACAGCGCTCACACCGCCAATAATTGAATATTTACCAATTCGTACGAATTGGTGAACTGCTGCTAATCCACCAATAATAACATTTTCTTCTATTATAACATGACCACCTAGAGTTGCATTATTTGACATTACAACGTTATTTCCTACTATACAGTCATGTGCCACATGGCTTGCTACCATTAATAGACAATTATTACCTATGGTTGTTTCCATTCTCCCAAATTTTGTTCCTCCATGTATTGTTACATGTTCTCTTATTGTGCAGTTTTGCCCAATTTTTACACGTGATTCCTCACCTTTATACTTTAGATCTTGGGGAATACAACCAAGTACAGCAAATGGAAAAATTTTTGTTTTATTACCAATTTCTGTTTGCCCTTCTATATGAACGTATGCCTTTATCTCAACTTCATCACCTATCTTTACATCATCACCAATGAAGCAGAATGGACCTATCTTTACATTATTGCCTAATTTAGCATGACTACTTACAACTGCCGTACTATGAATCATCTTTTCTTTCATTAATATCTTCATTTTTGTGCAAGTATTGCAGAGAATTCTGCATCTGCTACTACTATATCATTGACTCTAGCCTCACCCTTTAGCTTCCATACATTATGTCTCGCAAATGTTTTATAGACTTTAAGATACATAGTGTCTCCTGGTTCAACTATTCTTCTAAAATGAGCCTTTTCAATTGACATAAGATAGATTGTTTTACCAGCCATCTCGCTCACTGTATTACCTACAAGTACTACGCCTGTTTGAGCTAAAGCTTCTACAATTAAAACTCCTGGCATTACAGGATGGTTTGGGAAATGACCTTGGAAAAAAGGCTCATTTATTGTTACATTTTTAATTGCTATAGCACTCTCACCAGGTATAACATCTATTATTTTATCTACTAAGAGGAATGGATATCTATGTGGTAAGAGCTCCATTATAGTTTTAATACCACTTTCGTTACTACTCATGTTAATACTTATTAAACTTCATTAAAAGTTTATATAGCATATATTATTTTATAGCATTTCGTAAAAAGACTGTTTGCTTATGCCAATCAATTATATTTATGGCTGGGAACCCCCCTACTTTTGCATTATCAGGTAAATCACTGGCAATACCGCTCTTTGCCGCTATTTGACACATATTACCTATTTTGATGTGACCATTTATGCCAACTTGCCCTCCAATCATAACATAATCACCTATTACTGTACTTCCAGCTATACCAACTTGTGCACAGATTATACAATTTTTACCAACTACAACATTATGGCCTATCTGTACCAAGTTATCTATCTTTGTATAGTCACCTATAACTGTATTATCAATTGCACCGCGATCTATAGAGGTATTTGCACCTATTTCAACTTCCTTACCTATTATGATTCTACCTAGTTGTTTGATTTTTTTAATATTACCTTTATCTCCCATAGTGAAACCAAAACCATCCTGACCTATTCTAACTCCTGGATGAATTATACAATTATCACCTATGTCGCAATTAGTCAGAGTGACACTATGACCAATTCTGACATTTTTGCCTATTTTGACATTTTCGCCAATATATACACATGATTCTATTCTAACATTTTCGTCAAGTTGAGCAGATTTGGAAATTACTGCAGATTCAGAAATTTCTGATAGATATTCATCTTGATATAATAAATCTAATGTTTGAGCATAGGTTAAATATGGGTCTTTACAAATTATCTTCGTCACTTCTTGCCGCACTAAATGAGCATCTTCTTCTTTAATGAGGCAAACACCTGCTTGTGTGACTTTTAAAAAATCTATATATTTAGGATTGGAGTAAAAAGTTAATTGGTACTCATTTGCATTTTTAAGAGTTTGAACACCTTTTATTATTTTGTTTTTACCTATAAAAGAAAGATTTAATTGATTGACTATTTCTTCCACAGATTTAAACATAATTGACATCGTATGAATTTTTCGAATTTGTTTAGTTCGATAGATAATAAGCTATTCACAGCTATATGTCTACTGATGATCCTAGGTTTTATGATGATTATGGCTGCAAGTCCTGCTATTGCAGAGAGAATTTCAGTGCAACAATTTCACTTTATTGAGAAGCAGCTAGTCTATCTAATATTATCAGTAATAATCATTATAGTAGTCTCAGCAATCAATGAAAAGACTTTAAGATTTATCATCTTTTATGGTTTTGTATTAACTGTTGTTATGCTCATTGCTGTACTTATTATAGGAGATACTACAAAGGGTGCCAAAAGATGGTTAAATATAGGTAGTTTTTCTTTACAGCCATCAGAGCTGCTTAAGCCATTTTATAGCTGTATTGTTGCAATGGTATTAGCAAGGAAAAAAGATGATCTTAAAAACTTTCTTGCATTAATAACTTTTCATCTATTTATTATTTTACTTCTACTATCTCAGCCAGATTTCGGTATGTTAGTCTTAATTTCAACTGTCTTTTTTATTCAGCTATTCATTGCAAATATTAATATTTTATGGCTCTTATTATTAAGTTTGATCTTTTTATTTGTAGCTGTAATTGCTTATTATCTATTACCACACGTTGCCAAACGAATTGCAGGATTCTTAGAATCTGATGATGGTGAGATAAGTTATCAGATTCAGAGATCTCTAGAGTCATATTATCAAGGAGGATTATGGGGTAAAGGACCAGGAGAAGGTACAATAAAATTTAAATTACCAGATGCTCATACAGATTTCATTTTTCCAGTCGCAGCAGAGGAATTAGGAATTGTATTCTCTATATTTATATTATTATTAATAATGTATATAGTTATCAAAAGTTTTATAGGAATACTTCAAATTAAAGATAGTCAATATAAGTTTTTTACAGGCTTCACAATTATAAGTTATTTTGCTATCCAGTCTATCTTTAATATAGCAGTAACACTGAATTTAGTTCCTACAAAAGGAATGACATTACCATTCATTAGTTATGGTGGTTCTTCATTAATTGCACAATCTTTAATGTTTGGAATCTTTCTTAATATAACTAAAAGAAAGATTGTAAATGATGTTTTACCTATACACGCTAGATTTTGAAGAATTTGCAAAAAATCATCTTAAGAGTTAAAATAATTCATAAAAATACTTTATGCATAAATATCCAATTACTTCTTCTGGTTTACAGAAGATGAATGATGAATTAAATAAATTAAAGCATAGTGATCGCCCAAGAATAATACAAGCTATTGCAGAAGCTAAAGCTCAAGGAGATTTATCAGAAAATGCAGAGTATACAGCGGCAAAGGAAGAACAAGGGATGATTGAAGCAAAGATAAGCGATCTAGAGAGTAAAATAGCTCTTGCAGAAGTAATTGAACCATCTGAGATTAAAAGTGATAAGATTCAGTTTGGAGCAACAGTTACCTTAAGTGAAGCTGATACAGCTAAGATAAAAAAATACAAGATTGTTGGTGATTTCGAGAGTGATATCAATAAGGGATATATATCAATTTTTTCCCCACTAGCTCATGCAATGCTTGGTAAGAAGATTGGAGACGAAGTTGAGGTTACTACACCAAAAGGCATCAGATATTATGAAGTCAATAAAATTGACTATTGCTAAGAAAGATTCAAGCAGCGTTCTGCTTTGTTGAATCTAAATAGTTTGTAGAAAGTTTTTTCAAAGACAACACAGAAATTACCAGCTAGAATCAGGATAATAGCAATTATTAGCTCAGGGGAAGGAATTTCGTCTTTGAATATATACATAGTTATCGCTATAATGATAACGCGCAAATAGCTGTGAGGTGACATTCTAACAACGCTGGAGAATTTATATGACAAAAATAGACAGACTACGCTTAATGTACCTATAACACCACTGCCTAGAACCCATATAGTTTCTTCAGGGGTGATAGAATTCCACTTACCAACTGAGAGAGGTAATGCCATGAGCAGACCGAATAAAAAGCAGTACAATGCCTGCGTAAAGTGATCATCTTGCGCTTCTGTTTGTTTTTTACAAATTATGTTGTAGCAAGAGAATGATACTGCTGCTATAACTGCTAATCCTATTCCTTTGAAATAATCAGAAGAAGTAGATATTGTAAGTTGATTCCTATTACCGTAGAGCATTACTAATATACCGCTAATACCAAAGCATAGTGCTATAATCCAATTAATTTTAATTTTTTCTCTAAGTAATGTTACTGCTAAATATGCTGTTATGACCGGAGATAGTTGTATAATAGTCATGACTTCACTTGCCCCAATAAACTTTAGCGCTTGCATCATAGCTGGTATACCTATTGCGTTTGTGGCAGCTCTTAAAATATATGATTTTATCGAATGGACTTTAAATCTATTTTGTGTTTTGCTGATTCCAGGGAAAAATACTATAATGAGAAGAAGTGTGACAGCCGCTGCTAAAGCCTGCAAGATGTACTGTTGTTCAGTTGATAAATTACCAAGCTTTAGTTTCCAAATTAGAGATACTATTGCAAAAGTAGCTATGTTAACTATTTTGAGGAAGGTCGCTAACCCATGTTTAATATCCTCGTTCATATGTAAAATTTTTATCTCTATCATATAGATTATATAGATTCACTTTGCAATTAAAGAAGGAATTATGTGAGATAATTCATCTATTAAAGCTTATATAGTCTATCATTATATAGTCTATCACTATAGACCTAGCGAGTTACCCTTTTTAAAAGTATTTTTGTCATCTGTAAAAGTATTTTTGTCATCTGTAAGTTTGCTAGTTATATTTCTTACTGCTTTTTGTATTGTGGCTCTAGTTTCAGTTGCAACACTAATTCCTAAGAAATCCTTGATTGCGTTAACAATTTTATCAAAAAATCCTCTAAATTCAGTATTTTGTTCAAGTTTTGTTTGTTTTGCTTTATCAAGTGGTTTCCCTTGAGAACTCATCGCTTTATATGCTCCTGCTAAAAGCGCTTCATCAACTTGCATTCCTTCATTTCTGCCTTTTATTGCTTCATTATTGATTTTGCATACATCAAGGGTATCTAGCGATGACATTTCCCACATTTTCTTAAATTCTTGCTCACTATTTGTCATATTAAAAGATGTATATAATGCTTGCTTTATAACTTCAGAATTTGCTGCATTGTTGATGATTGCTTTGGTTGCATTAGTCTTGTTTGTAAGAGATGAGTTATCAATAATGTTAAGAATATTTTTTTGCAACGCTGGATTATTCACAATAGCTGCTAGCTGCACTATAGCTACTGGGTTTTTGGCAGCAGCATTAATGCAAGTTAATTGATCATGCTCATTTAATATTGGAAAGTTTCCTAGATATTCACTTGAAATATAGCATCCTGTATGAGGATTTTTTTCTATTTCTTCTAAGATTTGATCTTTTGTGTTTTTCATATGTCTAATGTTTTTATTTTTACCTTATATTATATAATTAAATTTATAATAACATTATTTTTCCAAGTTGAATAAAAGAAATTCAACAAAAAATAGTTTTCTATTTTGATTGTGGTTAAAAATTCACATTAACTAATTCATGTTATAGTTTAAGGAAAAATTTATGAATCATCATAAAGATATTTTAGATAAGGCTGCTAGCGATTTCAACCAGAAGGGATTTGTAATGACTAAGCTAGATGAACTAGTTGGGTGGGCTAGGAGTGGATCAATGTGGCCAATGACTTTTGGTTTGGCTTGCTGTGCAGTAGAGATGATGCAAGCAGCTGCTAGTAGATACGATATGGACAGGTTTGGTATGTTATTTCGCCCTAGTCCTCGGCAATCAGATGTGATGATTGTAGCTGGTACTCTTACTAATAAAATGGCTAAAGCACTGAGACTTGTATATGATCAAATGCCTGAACCGCGTTGGGTTATATCTATGGGTAGTTGTGCTAATGGCGGCGGTTATTATCACTACTCTTACTCAGTAGTCCGTGGATGTGATCAGATAGTGCCAGTTGACATATATGTACCTGGCTGCCCACCTAGTGCTGAAGCCCTAATTTATGGTTGTTTTTTGCTACAGCAAAAAATTAAGAGGGAGACTAGAAAGCAGAAGTAGTACGCAACATTTAAGTAATTTTTTTTGCTGTCACCAGCGATGAAGCCCTAACTTATGATTGTTGCTAATTACTTCAAACAAAATCTAAAATTTATTGACTTCCTTGCTGATCTGAAGTAACAATACATTATATAATTTCTACTTCATGAAGCAAATACTGATTATATTTTCAATAATTTTTCCTTTTTTAGCATACTCACTCACTATAGAGTCTGATCAATTGGATGTTAACCTAAAAGAGAAGAACGCAACTTTTAGAGGTAATGTTAAGGTAAAAAATGACAAAATAGACTTTTCAGCTGACCTAGTTGAGGTAGAGATTGATGACAAATCAAATGATTTGAGTAAGATCAAAGCAGTTAAAGCCTATATGAATAAAGGTCAGTTACATGGCACTATAAAGTCAGGAAGTACAACTTATAATTTACTGTCAAGCCTAATAATATTAGATCTTGTTAATAACAAAATTGTAATAGAAGACGCTAACCTTAGTGATAAAACATCAAACATAACAGGCGATAAAATTATATATGATATGAAAACAGATCTAGTGTCGGCTTCATCAAAGAATGGAAAAAAAGTTAAAATCTCAATCAGCAATGGCCAAAAAATTGAATGATATTGCGGAAAAAATTATAGTTAAAGCACTAAAAAATGATAAAAATCAACTTTTAACATATAAAATCTCTAAGTCTTGGAATGCAATTCTTGGACCACAAATATCACAGATGGTTAAGATAAGTGAGATTACATCTAATGGTTGTTTAATTTTGAAGCTTACAAATCACTGTTATGGAATGGAGATTAATATATATAAAGAGTTGATCAATGAAAGAATTAATACATTCTTAGGACAAGAAGTCGTGATGAAAGTTATGATTTTGTGAGTGTTATCGTGCGAAGTAAAATTTTGTTAATTTTTTATTAAACCACGAACGCTAATTAAGCTCTAAAATTATTGTTTCTTGAATTTTTCATTAATTTTTTCATAAAAAACTCTCTTTTAAAGGCAGATAATCTATCTAAAATGGTTATTCCATTTATTTGATCAATCTCATGTTGTATACAAATATTTAACAATAATAGATTGACTTCTCCTAATAGGAACGGTTATTCCTGAAAAAGAGACGCTACGCTCATTTGCTTTAATTTTTGCAGCTGAATGCTGTATAATTTCTGGATTAACCATAAAAGATTGGCTCATTAACTACTAATTGTTTATCTATTCCTAAATGATTGCCACTCAGACCTATATCTTCATATTCAGTAATTGCATTAAGTATCTAAACTTCTAGTGTCAACAGATTTGCTTGGTTTAGCTTTAATACTTTAATAATATTCAATCTTTTATCTGGCCATAAGATGGTATTATTCATACACTTGCTTTCTTAATTTCATTAATTTCTTCAAGGAAAATTCTTTCTTTAACCGTGAAAGATGATCTATAAAAATTATACCATTAGTATGATCAATCTCATGTTGCGCACAGATAGAGAGTAAGCCTGTAAATTTATCTTTTTGCTTATTTCCATCATAATCTAGATAGTCTACTACAATCCACTCATGTCTCTCAACATCACCCTTAATAGTAGGTAATGAAAGACACCTCTCACAGAAAATAACTTTTTCTTCTGATCTTTTTATTATCTCTGGATTAACCATAAAGATTGGCTTCTGTCTATGTAAAAAATCTTTTTCTAAAGCTTGATCTACATCAATTACTACAACTCTTTGATGTACTCCAACCTGTACAGCTGCTAAACCTATACCTTCATTTTTATACATTGTAGCTAACATATTATCCATAAGCTGTCTAATTTCTTGAGTTATTTCATCTACAGGTTGTGATGAGATATGTAAGCGAGGATCTGGCTCAGTAACTAACTCCAAAATTTTTGCTTTTGTTTCCATTTTTACTTGAATTTTAACATAAAATAGCTTATCATTGAAAAAATTATAAACAAAAAATCTTAAAATGCCTAAAATAACATACGAAGATTTAGATCCAAATATAGTAGAAATGCTACAGAAACTTCAAGATCAAATTAGTGAGTTTGATGTGCGCATTTCAGCTGTTGAAGATGATGTAGATCAACATGAAGAAACTCTTGATGAATTTGAAGAGCAAATAACAGCACGTATTGAGGCTCTTGAAAATGCAAATCATCACTATGCATGGGCTGCTGCTGCTTAACCTAACGTATCATCTCTTGGTAAATAATCATTTATTTATGCAAAACACAATCAAATCTATCAAGCGTTAAGTTAGAAGCATTAGAGTAACTTAAGCGATCAACCTAAGCAGACCTATAATTTGTGCTACATTATTATAAAAATGGATCAAATCTCAGTTTATATACATTGGCCCTTTTGCACAAAAAAATGTCCTTATTGTGATTTCAATAGCTTTGTGAGTGACAAGATAGATCATAATAGATGGTCCAAAGTTTACTTGAGAGCTATAGATTTTTACTGCGAGTTGTTAAATACTAAAAAAATCAGAAGTATCTTCTTTGGTGGTGGTACCCCCTCTCTTGCAACTTCAAATATGATACAATCTATTATAAATAAGTTACGATTAATTAGTCACTTTACAGAAGATATTGAAATAACTTTAGAAGCAAATCCAACATCAGTTGAAGCAAAGAAGTTTAGTGAGTTTAGAGATGCTGGTGTCAATAGGGTATCTCTTGGAATACAAAGTTTACGAAATAAGAACTTAAAATTCTTAGGCAGGCATCACTCAGTAGATGAAGCTATAGCTGCTATAGAAAGTGTAAAAGCAAGTTTTGATAATTATTCACTCGATTTCATCTATGCATTACCTCATCAGACTCTTAAAGATTGGGAAAATGAACTAAATGAAGTTATATCTCTAGCTAGCAATCATCTATCGCTATATCAACTGACTATTGAGAATGGTACTAAATTTGGCACTATGGCTAAAGCTGGTCTTCTTAATGAGATAGATGAAAGCTTGGCATTAGATATGTTTGATATTACAGATGAGATTACCACTAATAATGGATTATATAGGTATGAAGTTTCTAATCATGCGAGGGTTGGTTTTGAATCATTACATAACCTAAACTATTGGCAGTATGGTGATTATATTGGTATTGGTCCAGGTGCTCATGGTAGATATGGGAGGCCAAAAGTTATGACGGTGGATGTAAGACAACCAGAGCTTTGGATAAAGTCTGTGACAGAAAAAGGTAATGGTTTGGACAAAAGAGATATTCTCACAAATGAAGATATGAGGATTGAGAAAATTATGATGGGAATGAGAATGAAAGATGGGATCGATATATCATTAATTTTAGATAAAAATATTGATGAGCTAACGCAACAAAATCTAATAGAAGTTATAGGGAATAAAATACTTATCACAAGAAATGGAATAAAGTTACTGAACTCGGTAATTGCTAAACTTATTTAGAGATAGTTGAACAGATTGCAACCTTCTTTGATGAATGGAGATATATTGCAAAAAGATTATAAGTTAGCTAAGTGTGCTCAGGATAATATTCTTCTTGTCCACAATCTAGGCTCCAATAAGCCGTTTCTAAACCTGCAATAGCCCCCAAACCAATTAGAACTTTACCATCTGTAGCCCATGCATTTCCATATACAAGTTTGAGCAAAGGAACAACTACACCAAAGTGAGTTGTCTGTCCAAAAATTGATTCTGAAAATCTTAATTCCAATAGACCGGCTGCACCAGAATGAATTAAACCTTCCTGTGAGAACAATGATGTTTCTTCTTGTAATTTAAGCTGATCCCAATGATGAAAGTTTTCAAAAAAAGCAATTCCAGCCTCAGTTTGATCACCCAGTTTATTTATTAATAAATCTTTAGCGTTTTTATATTGTCCTGCAAAAAAATCATTGCCTGCAGGATAAAATTGATTGCCCATAGTCTGAAGAAAACTTCCACCATTTAATACCAAAGAAACTAGGGTCAAAGTTGAGTGAGTCTTGCCAACTAAAAATTTTAGCATTTTTTTTAAAAAAACTTCATATAACAACAGTATTACATATATATATTACAGAAATATTACAAAAAATATATTAATTCATACTCAGTAGTATTTTCATCATCTTTTGTGCAGTAATACAGTTAATATCTATAGCTGCATAATTATCAAAAAGCATTGCAATTAGATTGGCTAATGAGCAGTGTGTTCCAAGAAATTTCTGTTCTACTATACTTTGTCAATCTGAAGTTACTATGAAGTCTGTAAGACATATACACATATTAGAAGTTATATTATCAGCGCCTGTTCTTCAATTGATACACAACTACATTGTCTATTTATATTGGAGGGATCATAAAAATCAATAGCATTAACAAACATTCTGCCATGTATGGAGATTCAAGAAATAATCTATGGTTTTGTAAACGAGATTTATAATCGAACTGAATAAATTATATTTTTTATTGTATAATAAAAAATGATTTTAATAGCTTAGCAAAAAATTTATAAGTGAGTATTAAAGATATAATTTCACAGTTTA
Organism: uncultured Candidatus Midichloriaceae bacterium; assembly: GCA_964529685.1. Taxonomy (GTDB): domain Bacteria; phylum Pseudomonadota; class Alphaproteobacteria; order Rickettsiales; family Midichloriaceae; genus JALQUO01. Next base: position 39,593 of record CAZGZC010000001.1, read on the forward strand.
AAAGGCAAAAAAATAGCTCAATTATTATATATGGTGCAACTGCAAGTGGTAAGTCAGCTTTAGCTCTAGAAATAGCGAATCAATTGCAAGATGCTATAATTATCAATAGTGATTCAATGCAAATTTATAAAGAAATACCTATTATCACTGCTCAACCAAGTGATTTAACAGGCCATTATTTATATGGATTTTTATCTTATAAAGATAAATCTTTTTCTGTAGCTAGATGGCTTGTAATGGTGAGAGACATTATAAATTTTACAAATAAAATACCTATAATAGTTGGTGGTACAGGTATGTACATATCTAGTTTGATTAATGGTTTATCTCAGATACCGTTAATTCCTGATGAAATAACTAAAAATGTTACAAATGATTATGATCAATATGGATTAGAGTATATAAGAAACAAACTTTCTAAAGTTGATTCTATAACAGCTAAGAAATTCTCAGATAAACAAAGAATTATAAGGGCATTATCAGTCTATCAAGCTACAGGCAAAACTATTTTTCAATTGCAGATGGAGAATCATCAGTATATAGAGACTGAAAAAATCATGAAGATATGGGTAAAGCTAAATAGAAATATTATTTACGAAAGGATTAATAAAAGGTTTATAGAAATAATTCAAACTGGCGCTATAGATGAAGCTAGAGCCCTGATTGAAAAGAATTTTGATAATTTACCAAAAGCTATTGGTTTGAAGGAAATTATCCAGTATATTAAAGATGAGATATCAAAAGAAAATATGATCTCAATAGTGCAGCAGATAACAAGAAACTACGCTAAAAGGCAGGAAACTTGGTTTAGAAACCAGATAGAGAGTGATATAATTTTATAGACCCAAATCTACTATTTTTTCATCTATTTCTCTAAATTATCTCAAAGAGCGTGCTCAAGATCTTTTGGACTATCTACAGCCTGAACTTGCTTTAATACAAGGTTTCTAACCTAGATTATCCCTAATAAATATAGATTAGGTTTCATTGCAGGAAAATTTGCCGAGTTTAAGTTAGTGGCAGCGCACTAGCGGAAATACTTCTTATTATATAAACGAATATAGGTATAAAATGGTAAATAGATGCAAAAGACAACATACTGTTTTTGAAGATTGTGATGAAAAAATATATCAGATACTAAGGTTCTTAAATCGAATATATAGATGATCTAAGGTTTTTCAAATTATCAGTATCGGCAAAAAACTAGCCACTATTAATCCAGCAACAAGGCTTTTAGCTCCAGATAATGTATTTTACATTACTGCACAAAAAATTTCTTATTTACAAAGTTATCTAATAAGATTGTAATTGCTGAAGATCCTAATGTCATTGCCTTCCAGTTCTGCATCAAACTCTGTTTATTTAACAACTTTTACTTTATCAATAAGTGGTAATTCATAAAATTATTGACTACAAAAAGTTTTGAAGAGCCAAGACTTCAACATAGAATAGCGAATTTCAACCTTATTACTTTTTATTGCCATAGCTATAGCACGCTTCTGCCCTATTAAAATCAGTCTTTTCTTTGCTCTAGTGATCCCTGTATATAGTAGATTTTTGTTCAGCATTATAAAGTGTTGCGTTAGAATAGGCATTATGACTGTATGGTATTCTGAGCCTTGCGATTTATGAATTGTAATTGCATATGCGAGAGATATCTGGTCTAGCTCAGTCATATCATAAGTAACATCAAATCCATCAAAATTAACTATAATCTCACCTTCTTCACTATCTATCTTTGTAATAAATCCTATGTCTCCGTTAAATATACCTTTTTTATAGTTATTCTCTATCTGTAAAACTTTATCACCAACAGTATACTTCACACCAAAGTGTTCAATTCCTGGTTGTTCAACACTGCTTGCATTGAGTAATCTTTGCAGTAATGGATTTATAGCTTTAACTCCAACAGATCCTCTCTGCATAGGAGTTAGAACTTGCACATCACTCATCATATCTTGCGGCTGCTCCATCATAACTCGTTTTATCTGCTCTATTGCCTCAATATCATCATTAACAGAAATAAATTGAAAATCACTTGTTTTATCTGCTTCGCTTAAAAATGGAATTTTACCACTATTTATCATATGAGCATTAGTGATAATCTTGCTATGCTGAGCCTGTCTAAAGACTTGGTTTAGCTTTACAATTGTAATCACATCGGAGTTGATAATATCTTGCAGTACTTGTCCTGAGCCAATAGATGGAAGCTGATCTACATCACCAACAATTATAAGAGTTACAGTTGGCGGTAGTGCTTTAACTATTGCATTGAAAATTTGAGTATCTATCATAGATGCTTCATCTAGAATAATGAGGTCACATTTGAGATAATGCTTTTCATTATACTTAAATCCAACACGCACTGGATCAAACTCTAGCATTCTATGTATAGTTGAAGAATAAGCACCACTGCTCTCTGAAATTCTCTTGGCTGCTCTACCAGTAGGTGCTGCAAGTTTTATTTGAATATTACCTATCCGTAGCTGTGCAAGCTTTGCAATCTTTATAATTGAATTTATAAGAGTTGTTTTACCAGTTCCAGGACCACCAGTGATAACCATTACCTTAGACTCTTTCAGCTTTCTAATAGCCATCTCTTGAACTTCTGCAAGATTGATTTTAAACTTTTGGTTGAGTTGATCAATTGCCCAATCTAGATCTATAGAAATAAAAATTGAACTACCTGTAGTTGCAATACTATGTAATTTCTGAGCAATATTTTTCTCCATAAAGTAGAATGGCTTGAAAAAAATCAGTGGATCGATCTGGAGTAATTGGTCTTTATCTATAGTTTGTCCATTTAAAATAAAGCCTTCTAAATAAGGTAAAATAGTTATACATCTAGTATCATCTCTTATCATAACTACTATGCGATCAGATCCTATTGATTTATATATTGCCTTTTCTATGAGATTCTTCTCAACTCCAAGTAGTTCTTGCGTCTTATTAATTAAGACACTTATCGGTAAAGCACATGAACCTGAGGTTGTTGCAGTGACTAATATATGTTCTATTCCTGCAGATATTCTCTTTTCATCATGTGGCTCTATTCCTAAGTTTTTAGCAATTTTATCTGCTGATAGAAAACCAATGCCCTTTATATCCCGCGCCATAGCATATGGGTTGTCTCGCAGAACGTTTATTGCCGTATCTCCGTAATTATTATATATTTTTGTTGCGATGTTGATAGTGACATTATGGCTTTGTAGAAAGAGCATCATCTCTTTAATTTTTAAATTATTTGCCCAGCCTTTTGCGATTTTATCAGCTTTTTCATGACTAATACCCCTTATTTTTATTAACTCATCTGGGGCATTTTCTATTATATCAATCGCTTTATCGCCAAACATTTCAACTATGTGGCGAGCAACACTAGGACCAATTCCTTTAATAATTCCTGATCCGAGATATTTCTGTATGCCAGCTACACTTTTAGGTAGCATTAATTGCACATCTATCGCTTGAAATTGCATACCATATTTTTGATTTTGCTGCCAAGTACCTGTCGTACTAATAATTTCTCCAACGCTTAGGTTGAATGGTGTAGAACCTGTGATTGTAATATGGCCTTTATGCCCCTTAGTTTTGACTTTACAGACGAAAAAACCATTGTCATTATTTCTATATGTTAGGATTTCAATTATTCCTGTTATGGTTGTCTTTTCTATATCAAGTATATTTTTCATTTTGAAAACTCTATTGCTTGTATTGATATGTTTTTTAGATGATATATGGTTTGTCTTGTACTCAATCTTAGATTTTATATGGAAAAATTTTCTTGTTGTTAGATACTACTTGTAATTTGTTGTAGTTCTCTGTTATTAGATTTTTTATAATTAAACTAATTCCAAGTTGAAAGATACTATTGATAATTGATTGATTATCTTTTTGATATTTCAACTTTGTCATGTCTTTCATCTTGACGTATTTTAGCTTCTAGATCAAGAAATATATTACAAATATGGGGTTGTCTACAACTAATATTAAATACCTTCATTCTTATATAACTATCCGATTGATCATATCTGCTAGACATGTATACATAGCAATTTAAAGATTTGCTGTGTAGTTGATAATTTTCCTATTTTAATTGCATAATCCTACTCGATTACATCGAAAATATTTTTCTTAGATTGATTCTTGTTATCTGTTTTCCGAGGCTTATTAAGTGAGAATGCATCATCATCTTGTTCCCTTTTCTTCTCAATCTTAGATTGTTTTTTTTCGACTTTCTTATTAGTGATTGTCACATTTTTTGCAGCTTTAGATGGCAATGATTCTATGGCTCCTTGTTGTTTAATTTGCTTTTCTTTAACGATTTTTAATATTTCTTCTTGTATTTTAGCTTCCTGGTTGATAACTGGCTTTTGTAGTTTATCATCTACTGTCTTCATACCACTATAATAAATATTTAGGTCATCTGTAAGCTTATTTTCCTGTTGCAAATAAAGGTGAGTGATAACGCATTTTTGTTTTTGAAATACTGGTACATAATCAATTTTATCAACCCTAATTACTCTATTGTAAGCCACCGAAGTAAACCAGTAGAGCAGAGTCACACTCACTATAAGACTTGTGTAACTGATGCTTTTCATTCACAGGTCTTCACTTTTTTATTAACTATCATCAGTTTTCTTGCTATCATCAGTTGTACTTTGTACCTCAGATTGATTGCTATTATCGCCATTCATAGCATCACGAAATGCCTTTAAACCGCGTCCTAACTCACTCATTACCTTTGGTAGTTTACCTGCACCAAATAAAATTAAGACAAGACAAAGTATTAAAAGTAGTTCTCCGATTCTTCCTGACATAGCTTGCGTTTTTTAGCTTTGCATGATATCACAAAAATTGTCAAAGTGCTTAATTAACATATAAAGTACAAAGTAAATATGTCAAATTCACCTTCTGGAATTACTCAAAAGTATGCTAGATTCATATTAAATTCAACTAACAGTGTACATGAATTACAAGTGGTTTTGTCAGAACTACAGCTAATACGAGATGTTTTAAGTGGTTTTACAGAGTTGTTTGACTATCTTTCAAGTCAATTTGTATCTGCTAAGGAGAAGTTAACTACCTGGAGAAAAATATCTTTACCAGTCAGTAACTTTACAGTGACAACTTTAGATTTGATGATTAATAATCATAGATTGAATATTTTAACGGAAGTAATAGAGCAACTTGAGATCGAATTTTACTCAATGCAAAAGAGCATAAAAGTTCAAATTAAGACAGCATCAGTATTAGATGATACTACTAAAAGTAAAATCAAAAGCTATTTACAAGATGTTTTCAGTCTCGATGTTATACCATATTTTATAGTTAATCCTTCTGTGATAGGTGGATTTATCGCATATGGAGACTCAATAATGTTAGATTTATCTTATAAAAAGAGAATTGATCAACTTAAGAGAGAGTTTAAGGTTACATAAATAACTCATTAAACATCTCAATAAATAAGATAATGGAAAAAATATTGCTTATTTTCACAAACCCATATCCAAGTATATTCATACTTTCATCGTGGTATGTATTTTTCAATTCTAAGAGGTTAATAAATTTTATTTTTTCCTTTATATTTATAAATGGGGCATTCAATTCAGGATTGAAGTTTTTATCTAAAATACCACTTCATGAATCATTAAATAATCCATGTTGGTATAGCTTTCCAAGCGGTCACATGCAATATGCAACAGTGTTTTGGGGTATAATATGGCTCCATAATCAATATAATATTAAACTCTTAATTATTATAATACTATTTCTAATTACAGGGGGATGGGCTATGCAAGCAAATAACTATCACACACTATTTGAAATGATATGTGCAATACCATTTGCGATTACAGTAATATATATCTATTGTATAACTGTCAAGAGAATTAATTTCTCGAAAAACAACTTGGTTTGGATAAATATCACAAGCATAGGTATACAATTAACAACTTTAAGTATACTAGAATCACCGTGTCAATACTATAAATTCAGTTGGATGTGGCTCAACATTGGTGCAAACATAGGTTTTATGATACAATCACTGATTGTACAAGAAAAGACAGAAAATATAATACAAGAGATAAAAATAATGCTGAGATCACCACTTCTTTACTGTATTTTTCTACTTATAATTACTGAGCTTGTAATTACTTATTCAATCATAAATATATATAAGACTGAGATAGCCAACCTGCTATCTGGTATTTTATTGACAAATATGCTATTTTTGACCTCCAAATTATATCAAAAATTATTACCTAATGGATGAACTTTTCGCTTTTTTGGAGACGCTAGAGAGTATTTTATGGCAGTATGTAGCACTCTTCATGATATTATCAATAAGTCTATATTTTACTATCAAAAATAGATTTTATCAACTATTCATACTAATTAGACCTAAGAAGTATATAGGAGAATTATTATCATGCGCAGCTAAAGATAAGCAAGGGATACATCCAATAAAATTGTATTTCTCATCCATAGGTGGAATGGTTGGCTTAGGAAATCTTGTTTTAGTTGTATCAGTTATAACTATGGGGGGCCCCGGTGGGATAGTTTGGATGTGGCTAGGCTCATTTCTAGGTATGATTGTCAAATATTGTGAGATATATCTTGGGATAAAATATAGAGTGAAAAATTCAACTGGTGGTTATGATGGAGGTCCAATGTATTTTTTACAAGAGGCTTTTAAAGGTAGTGTCTTAAAATTAGATAAAATTCTACCTATAATAGTGTGTTTTCTACTCTGTATATATGGTGCTGAGGTATCGCAATTTTTAATTTTAACTGATACATTTTCATCAAGTATCTTTAAAATAGATAGACCTATAGTTGTAGGGGTATTACTTATACTTGTAATTATTAGTGTTATTGGTGGAGTGAAGAGATTATCAAATATATGCTCTACGCTAATGCCGCCATTTATGATTTCATATATCGCACTAGGATTGTGGATAATGATTGATCACTATAGTGATTTATCAGGGGTTTTTGGAATAATTTTTAATGATGCCTTATCTCTTAAGGCTTCTACAGGTGGTATAATAGGTGGTCAGATATTAACGGCAGCACACTATGGAATATCAAGAGCAGTTTACTCTGGTGATATAGGGATTGGTTATGACTCAATCGTCCAAAGTGAGACACAAACTACATATCCAGAAAGACAAGCTAGACTTGCAATTTTTGCTCTATTTTCAGACACAATCATATGCACTATGACTCTTCTGATCATTTTTGTAACTGGTACTATCTACATGGAAGACATTAAGACATCAGAATACATAATCCATGCACTTGCTCAGTATTTACCGTTCTCAGATTACTATCTAGCCTTTATTTTCTTCATAGCTGCCTTTACAACAGTGATTGGTTATCTTGTAGTTGGATTGAAAGCTGCGCACTTTTTAAGTGCAAAGATTGGTCATAAGTTATATTTATTCTATGCAATTATGGCTTTTATTGTTTTTTCATATCAGGATCAATCAGATGTAATGCTAATAATGAGTGTTGCAAGTGGATTGTTAATGCCTATTAATCTATCTGGAGTATTTATGTTAAGAAAGGAAATTGAGTTTAAGAGATAGATAATATAGCGTGTATTATATTTGTAATATATCTTAAATATTATGCACTGAGACTTAAATAAAAAAATAAAATTTAATGAAATTTCTAGAAAATATATTGTCTTTCTTTAAAGATATATTTAGAAGGATTAAAAACTTTTTTATACCAGACAAAATTATTGTCGCAGAACTCAAAAGAGAAAAAGTTAGCTTGAATATAGAGAATATGGATGATTTTCTTGAAAAGACACTAAAATCTATTGGATTACCTTTTTGGGAAAAGGATAAAGAAGGTATGGAGTGTAAACGATCTAAATACTCACCAGAAGAAATACAACGAATTAAAAATTCGTCTCTAGACAATAATATAAAGCAGATCGTTATAGGCTGGTTCGAGCAGAAGAACCATAATATGTTTGAGAAAGGTATAGCTGATGACAGTCAAACAAATCTACCACTAGTGCAGAAAGAATTTGAGACACTCAGGAATAACAACTCAAAAATAACAGGTGATAAACGTCTCTGTATATATGCTGTTAGTGAAGCATATGATTTCAACGGATTCTTTTTGTCTGAGCAGGGTTTGAGAAGAGCTAAATATGCCATATCTGTATTTCAAGAACATAACTATCTTGTAGTACCAATTACATTTGCTACACAGGAGAGCTTAGAGAGTCAATTAAAACAATATTCTGATCATTATAAGAGAGATGTGAGTCTTCTAGTGCTCAATGGACATGGTGCTCTATTGGCTTTTTCCCCTCTGCGAAGGGGGGAAGAGTTAAAAAACCTTTCTAAAACTACACAGGTATATTTCAACGCATGTTACGTAGGTAAGAAAAATCCATATACAGGCAGCCCTGGATTTGCAGAGCAATTTGCTCAAGCAAATAAATGCGATGTATTTGCTACAGAGGGCCAGGTAAGGGTAGTCTCAATCCCAGTGTTTGGTCCAAATAACAAAATTGTAGGAATGAATTTTGATGAGATAGCACATAGCGATGAGACGCAAGCCTGCTGGAGATATTTCTATGAAGAAAAAAGAGAGTCAGACAAAGAACGCTTGCAATCTCAGAATTTATAATGTAAGATTCGTCTCAACTAATTTTGGGTGGTTAGCTCAGCTGGTAGAGCATCTCGTTTACACCGAGGAGGTCGGCAGTTCGATCCTGTCACCACCCACCATTCGGGGGCGTAGCTCAGCTGGTTAGAGTGCTGGCCTGTCACGCCGGAGGTCGCGGGTTCGAGCCCCGTCGCCCCCGCCACTTATTTTTTCTTTTTTAATCTAAAATTACTGCTTTGTAATGAATATTTAATATTTTTATTTTAAACTGCATAAAAGAAATAATTTAAATCATATATTAAATATGGACAAGATTTACATAACTTCTAAAGGTGGAAGTTTAGAATTTGCTTATCAACATTCTTCTTGTTGGATTAGAGATACAGATATGATTACAATTGATAATAAAAAAATAACATTCCAATCTAGTACTCTAGACGGTTTATTAGGTCTTGCAAGAAAGTTAATTGAATATCATGCAAGTAATAGAAGATCTGATAAAAACCGGATTGAAGTTTTAGAAAAGCAGATTACAAATATTCAAGAGAAAATTAAAGAACTCAAAAAAGATCTTAACTCAACTACTTTACGCGAGCAATTAAGAAAAAAATTTGAAGATTCTAGTGAAGAATTAGATAAAAAAATTAAAGATCGAAAAGCAGACTACTAAATTGTATGCAGTACATAGTCAACTTAATGAGCTAGAAAATTCGATAAAAAAGTTAGATGAAGAGATAACAGCTTATGCAAAACAAATCAATACATTTGAAGAAGTAGACTCTTCACAAGATTTGGGTTGCAGAGAGATGATGAAAGAATTACAACTTCAACATGACACAGCCGTTAAAACAAGACAAATGCTAATTAACAAACAAGAGCAATTAACAACAATACTACAAAGTTCGCTAGAAAAAGTTACTAAATTCATTGAAGAGATTGCAAAATTGACAGAAAAAGAAAAGCGAACAATTAATAATAAAAGAATAGCAAGAGAAAAGGCAGCTCATGATCAAGCTTTAGAACAACAAATCAATCAAGAACAAAATAAACTTTCAAATTTTAAAACAGAGTTACATAAAGCAAAAATTAATACTGCACTGACAGCGATCAAAGAAGATGATATAAAGAAGGCAATACTGAATCATATACTGCAAGAAGTCCAAAAGAATAATAAAACATGGACAAGTTGCTTGCGAGAGAAATTTAAAGATAATGCAGTGGAAGTAGAAGAAGGGATTACAGCTCTAGCAAAGATTAAAGGTCAACATTCAGCAGAGTATTATCTCGATAAAAAAGAAATGAGTACATTGCGTAAATTTATCTTGATGATTCTTGATGCTTTACCTCTCCCTAAGTGGCTAGGTTTTGAGAAAACTGATGAATTAGAAGTTGAAAAAGTGATAAAATGGGTTGGAGCTATGAATAGAGAAATCAGCGCAGAGATTACTGGGAGGGGAAAACTTACTCAGACAATTCAAGCATTGAGAAGTATTATCTAGCTCTCTTAGTTTATAAAACTATAAACTATATCTAAAAAACCCCTATAGTTTTTCTTCCCTATTAGATATATAATGTGTCTTATATTTCAAATTAATGGAAAGGTTGTATGTCGAACAAAAAGTTTAAATTTAAGCTATGGCAAAGAATAATGATCGGTATGATACTAGGTGTAATTCTTGGCCTAGCTAATCCATCAATTATGGGCTATAAAGTAGTGCAACTAGTAGAACCAATAGGTGCGATCTTTAGTAACATGCTCAAGATGATAGTTATTCCTCTAATCTTCTGTGCAATACTGTATGGAATAACTAGCATCGATGATGCAGACACATTTACGCGACTGGGAGGAAGAGCCTTTGCAATATATAGTATTACAACCGTATTTGCAGTAACGATTGGTATTGTATTTACCTTGATATTTGAACCAGGTACAGGTGTAAATATTACATTAAATGACGGACCTAAGATTCATGTAGTAACGACTCTATATGACATGTTGATTAATATTATTCCATCAAATCCAATCAATGCAATGGTCACAGGTAATACATTACAGGTTGTAGTTTTCGCTTTTTTTGTAGGTATAAGTATAGTATTAGCTGGTGAAAAAAGTAAGGATTTTAAAATGGTAATTATCTCAGCTACACAGGTTATGTTTAAAATGGTTGAGCTAGTACTGAAAACTGCTCCATATGGTGTATTTGCAATTATGTCAGGAGTTATAGTTAAATATGGTTGGGATGTACTTCAATCACTTGCTAAGTTTGCAGCTGTAGTAATTGCAGCACTCACTCTACAATATCTATTGTTTGGGGTAATGTTACTACTTTTTGCAAGAGTTAACCCACTCTTTTTTTATAAAAAGATGTTACCAGTTCAGGCATTAGCTTTTGCCACTTCTAGTAGCAAAGCAACTCTTCCTACCGCTATGAACCATCTCCATAAAAAGATTGGAGTTTCAAAGAGATCTGCATCATTTATTTTACCACTAGGTGCTTCTATGAATATGGATGCAACAGCAATATATCTAGGAGCTACTGCTGTATTTTTTGCACAAGTAATGGGAGTGACTCTTTCTATGCATGACTATTTAATCATAGTTTTGACATCTACTATAGGATCAATAGGCGCTGCTGGGTTCCCTGGTGGTGGAATAATTATGATGGGTGTAGTTTTATCTTCAGTAGGCCTACCAGTTGAAGGAATATCACTAATAGTTGGGATCGATAGAATTCTTGACATGATCCGCACAATGATCAATATAACTGGTGATTGTGCTGTAACATTAATTGTTGATAAGATGGAGGGTACATTCGACAATATGACTTACAACAAAAAAAATTAATGATTAATAAAAATTAATGATTAATAAGATTTTTAGTGATCCTAAAGATATATCAATAGTTGAGCGATACTCGAAAGACTTAATAGATCATATACAGCAATATTTACCATATGTTTGTATAGAGTCAGTAAAAGAGGCTATCGACTTTGCAATAGAAATGCATGATCAACAAAGGCGTGCTTCTGGAGAGCCTTATATTATCCATCCACTGGCAACAGCAAAGATTCTTGCTGAGCTTAAACTAGATACACAAACTATTATTGCTGGGGTGTTACATGATGTAATTGAAGATACAAGTTGTACGGAAGATGAAGTAAAAAAAAGATTTGGTAAAGAAATAGCATATATTGTAAAAGGTTTAACAAAGATTCATCAGATAGAGATCAATAGTAACTCTTGTAATAGGGCTGAGAATCTTAGAAGATTGTTAATGGCAGTAGCAGAAGATGCAAGAGTTTTGTTAATTAAGCTGGCTGATAGATTAAATAACATGCAAACAATTCATTGTATTAAAGATACAAGAAAACAACTGAAAATTGCAAAAGAAACTCTTGATATTTATGCACCTCTAGCAGAAAGAATAGGTATGCATTTTTTTAAAAATATCTTATATGATATTTCATTCGAGCATCTTTATCCTCATGTTAGGAAATCAATTATTTTCCAAGTAAATTTACTAAAATCACGAGGTGAACATGATATAAGCCTTATAATCACTGATATTTCATCACTTATAGAGAATAATCATGTTGATGTTGAAGTACATGGAAGGGAAAAAACTCCATTCTCAATCTGGCAGAAGATGGAGAAGAAGAAGATATATTTTGATGAGTTATCAGATATCTTTGCTGTAAGGATAATAACAAATCAAGTTATTGATTGTTATATTATTTTAGGCTTAATACATATACATTATAAAGTTATTTCCAAAGAATTTTATGATTATATAAGCTCTCCTAAACAAAATGGATATCAGTCGATACATACTGTAATTTTCATCACTGAATCAATTAAGGTTGAAATACAGATTAGAACCAAAACAATGCATCAGATCTCAGAACTGGGTATGGCAGCTCACTGGGCATATAAAAGTACTGAGACACAAGAAAATCATAAAAATAATCAACAAGAGTGGTTAAGTAGAATAAGAAGTATAATGGAAAATCTGGCTGAGACACAAGATATACTGTCTAATGTAAGATTAGAGATGTATAATGACCAAGTCTTTTGTTTTTCTATAAGTGGTGATGTCGTAGCATTGCCAAAAGGATCAACAGCATTAGATTTTGCTTTTGAAGTTAGTACGGATTTAGGAATACATTATAGCAAAGCAATTGTTAATGGGAATACTGTAGGTATAAAGACTCATCTACAAAATGGTGATCAGGTAGAAATACTAACACTAGACACTCCAACTGTTACAAATAATTGGTTAAATATTGTACGTACAAGTAAAGCAAGAACAGAAATTAAAGTATATCTTGATAAAAAACTCTTCGAATCAATTGTCTTTTCTGGGAAATTTATACTACATGAAGAATGTGCAAAATATAACCTAAATCTCAATCATGATACAATAGAGCAAATAGCAGATGATTATAAAACTGGTGTAGATGAACTAATGTTTAATATAGGGAATGGTAATATAGAAGTTGATACTATTATTAGTAAACTTACAAATTCTTCTCTTTACGCAAAGTTTAATCACATAGTGAAGAAATTATTTAATAAATCTCAATCCATAAAAACATTTGCATTACATCATCTTAAACATATAGCTGAAATTCACTTTGGATACTGCTGTAATCCTAATATTAGCAAGAAAGCTATAGGTATATATAACGATAAAAACCGCTCCGTTACAGTTCATGCTCACAATTGTAAGCATGCCAAGGCTATTAAAGATCATGAAGAAATCGTCCGTATCTTATTAAATGAGAATTTCCATGAAGCTGTTGAAACAAAGCTAGAAATTATAGTAAAGGACTTAAAATCCATCGAAATAATCTTTACAACAATGACTGATTTTGGTATTAGCAAATATTCTGCTGACGTCGTTGAATCTGTAAATGAAAGATATATCATATATGTTTTAATGAAAGCAATTATACCACAGCAAATTGAATCATTAGCTGATAAACTAAGAAAGAATAGTGGAATTATAGATATCACAATACAATAATCGATTGTTGATTTTATCAATATAGACTGATATAGTTTCGCTAACTGATTTAACAGAAAATAACTTTATAAATGGCTGTACCTAAACGCAAAGTAACACCTTCTAGGAAAAAGATGAGATCAGCAAACAAGGGATTAAAAGTAATCAACATATCTTTTGATAAAACAACAGGCGAACCAAAGCTACCTCATCGTATGTCTCTTAAAGATTGTATGTATAATGAGAGACAAGTGAAAAAAGTTAAAGTGCGAGCCGAAACTCCTGCTGAGTAGATTTCATTATCTATTATCGAGGTTGTTAAAGTCCGAGATTAAGATGTAATAAGCTTCATTTCAATTCGCATAGTCAGAGTAATTCATGCTACAATACTCCAAATTGGATTGAAAAGTTTAAAATAAAGCGAACCTAACTATATTGAGGTCATATTAAGTGAGAAATCTTAGATATTTTTTGGAAATCTATCAGCAAATAAAAAAATTAGAGTTTCTAATCTACGAGGATCTTTTGACTGCAATTTTCGGTTTATAAGAGCCACTAATGCTCGGCTTATAGCCGCTTTACTAAAAAAAGATTAGATTCATTTATTTTTCGCTGTTCAATGCAAATTATAAATTATTTTAGAGTCTAAGATTTATTATAACTTCATTGACTTTCACCGCTAATTTCTGAGCTGAACTGTTTTCTCGGCAATTTACATTTCTTATTTGCTCTAGCTTATTTCTCACTAAGAGATCATTCAGTTTAGATAATAAATTTTCGACTGATAGCTCTTTCTCTTCAAGCATAACTCCTATGCCTTTCTCTATGTGATGAACGGCATTATGATACTGATGATTATCAGCTGATAATGCCATAGGAATGATTATAGATGGTACATTAAGATGTTCTATTTCGGCTAGTGCTGAGGCTCCGGCACGAGTTATAACAAGATCTGAGTTTGCTATTAGCTGTGGCGCATCCTGAAAGAAGTTGGAAAGAGAAAAATTTCTCACTTTACTTGTTTCATATATACCTTTTATCGCATTTTCATCCCTAACTTGCTGCCATATAGAGATATTTTCCTGTACATTAGCCGGCAGTAAAGTAATAGCTCTAGCTACAACCTCATCCATAATTTTAGCTCCCTGACTACCTCCAATCACAACTATATAGATTTCGTTTGTAATTCTAGTCCTCCGCCTCTTAGAATAAAATATAGATGACCTAATTGGGTTACCAGTATAGATAACTTTATCTAGATTTTCGGTACCCTTTGTTTCACTATATGAAGTTGCAATTAGCTGAGCGTCTCTAGCAAAGAATTTATTTGCCTTGCCTAGTACTGAATTCTGTTCATGTATAATTATAGGTATCTTAAGCAACTTAGCAGAGAATAGCACTGGAAAAGATGTCAAACCACCAAAGCCAATAGCTAATCTTACTTTTTTAGTTTTTAGTAAAAAAATACACTTTAAAGTTGCAATTCCGAGCTTAAATAAACTCAATACTTTTTTACTACCTGAGATATTTGATATATTTAATTTTGTAATTTTTGTCTCATCATCAAAATATTTTGATCCTCTCTTGTCTGTGAAAAATAGAATTTTATTCTTTGTAGATAATATCTGAGATAATGCTTGCGCTGGGAAAACATGGCCTGCAGTCCCACCTGCAACAATAGATATAACTTTTTCTCTCATTTTATCAGTTGAATTCATACTTTTTTATAGCTATACTATAAAGATAGATATGTAAAAATCTCAATGAAAAAACTTATATTTTCACTATCTTTATTATTGAATTTTGAAGTGGTGGCAGATGCACCTTATATAGTACCTAGCAGGCATCAGAATTCTGATCCATTGATTGCAGCTTCTAGAATAGCTATGTCTGGGATAAATGCACAAAATGAAAGAATGAAAGTTGTTTCTCAAAATATAGCTAATATGGATGTAACTGGTACAACTCCTGGTGGCGATCCATATAAAAGAAAGATGATATTTTTTGAAAATGGAATTGATCCTAAAACTGGCTCTGAAGTTGTAAAAGTTAAAAAAATCCAAGAAGATAATAGTGATTTTATTTTGAAATATGAGCCTAATCACCCTGCAGCAGATCAAAATGGCTATGTCAAATATCCCAATATAAATATCCATATAGAAATGGCCGATGCGAAAGAGTCAAATAGAGCAGTAAGTGTCAATGCTAGCTCTATGGAGATGATTAAATCTATGCAGTTCACAATTCTAGATATGATGAAGAAGTAAGAATTAATATAAAAAGCTATAGACTGATTTATTATATCTTTTATTGCTTTATAATCTCCTTCTGGATTTGCCAGAACAAACCTCCCACATATTTATGTGTGGATCAGTGTTATTTTGAGCATTATTTAATTTTTCTCATCTATCAATCAGAGTTTTAAATTTCCGAATTGAGGATGCTTTATATCTAAAAAAAGATTTTGAGTTATCATTTTTCCCGAAGGACTTGAGATCTATCTTTTGCAAGAAATTGAAATATCATTGATAAACAAAATGAATAACCGCTAGCTATGATCTAATTTCACTTGAAATGTAATTTATGGTAGAGATCGATGAAAAATGGAGATAGTTGTTGTTGGTGCTACAGGTATTGTAGGAAGAAATGTAATAAAAATTCTTTCTGAAAGGTTTCCTAATTTAACTTTGAGATGTACTGGATCTGAGAAATCAGCTAACACTAAGCTTAGGATGGCAAGTAAACAATTTATAGTTGAAAATACTCAATCATTTCAATGGAGTAGTAATCAACTCTGTATCTTTAATACAGAATCTGATATTTCAAATCAGTATATACCTTTAGCACTATCTGCAGGCGCTTATGTTATTGATTCTAGCTCACGCTATAGGTTAGATGATAATGTACCGCTAGTTGTACCTTATATAGTCCCAGTTGATATAACTAAAAGCCGATTATTTTCTCATTCAAACTGTGTGGTTTCACCTATAACGAGTGTTTTATATCCATTACATAAAAGATTTAGAGTTGATAGAGTTATAGTATCTACCTATCAATCTACTGCCGGTGCTGGTAAAACTGCCATGGATGAGTGCTTTAATGAAACTAAACAGTTTTGTGAGAGTAGTGAGAGAAGAGAAAGTAATATATTCGCTAGGTCGATTCCATTTAATATTATTCCTCAGATAGGAATTTTTAATGAGGATGGGATATCTAGCGAGGAAGAAAAAATCTGTAAAGAACTACATAAGATTATAGATAAAGATATATATATATCAGCTACAAGCGTTAGAGTACCAGTATTAATAGGTCATGCAATCAGCTTAAGTATGAGATTTAAAGCGGCTCTCAGTGAGGTAGTTGATCTTCTAAGGAGAAGTCCAAGAATTACCTTAAGTGATAATTATCATACTCCAATAGAGATTGCAGGGCAAGATAATGTGTTCTTAGGAAGAATAAGAACTGATATGATGAACGATGAACAATGGTTTCATATGTGGCTCTGTTCAGATAATTTAAGAGTTGGAGCCGCACTTGATGCTTGTGATATAGCAGAAGCAATACTGAAACACATTCCTTCCAGATAATAACTCAAAACCTCTTATGCTGGTAAGACTGCTATAGATGAGTGCTTTAATGCAACTAAGCAATTTTGTGAGATTGGTTGGGAGAAGAGAAAGTAATATATTCGCTAGGCTTCAGATAGGAAGTTTTAATGGAGCATCATGAATCTATAATAAGCTATAAGCCTTAGAGTCCAGCCCTAATAGAGCTTAAGTATGGCAATCTCAGTGAGGTAATTGAGCAAATATTATGTTTAGCAAGCATTCCAATATAATTAAAAATTTCTGGTGATTTTCAAAAAAATACTGTAAGATGCAAAATAACTAAAGAATCTTAAAATGTATAGAGATAATCTAGATTCACATTCTCCTTATGAGCCAGAATATATACAAAAAATCAGACAGAGCTGCCCTGAAAAGCTAAAGAAAATGCAAATGTCATATGAAGAGTGTAAGATTTTGAGTTTCTTTCTCAAGTTGATTGATGCAAATAAAGTACTTGAGTTAGGTACTCTTATTGGCTGCTCTACAGCTTGGATAGCTCATTCTCTTTCTGGCGAGAACTCTAAAGTTATATCAGTTGAGAAATCACTAAATAATTACAAAATAGCAGTTGATAATATGAAATCTGCAGGATTAAATAGTGTTGTAGAGCTAATTAATGGCGATGCAATAGAGGTGCTTGAAAGCTATATTGGAAAGACTGAGTTTGACGCAATCTTCATTGATGCAAAGAAAATTGAATATAGTTCGTATCTATCACTTGCAAAAATCTGTGTTAGATCTGGCGGAATTATTATAGCTGATAATACTTTTATGATGGATAAGACATCTCCTGATATATCTGATGCAATTTTGAATTTTAATAAATCTGTAGAAAATGATCTAGATTTAGACTCAGTATTGATTCCTACAACTGCTGGTATGACAGTGATGGTTCGTAAGTAGATGTATTAGAATTTTATGCCAAACCTCGCTCAAGATTATTTGTACAATTTTTGAGAACTTCCTCCCAAGTAATCCAACTCTCTTGAAATTTTCTGTTATTTTCTACCTTTTCATCTTTAGTTGACTGATAGTGCTCATCTAAAATCCCAAGTAGTTTGCTAATTCGTATCAAGATGTCTTCAATTTCTTCCCACCAATCAATCTTTTCTTGATACAAGTCATGATCCTTAAGATTCAAAAGCTCTAGCATAACTGTTTTGTAAAAAATCAAAAGCCACCGATTTCTTATAGAATTAACGAATTCAAAATCACGGATCTTGTCTAGGTTGTGACATTCAAGTTTTTGCAAGAGTGGTTTTGATATCGACCTTAAATATTTATAGTTATGCCCATCATCATCATCACGCTCCAAGTTATGCCCATCATCATCACGCTCCAGTATTAAGAAAACAAGCATCTTTTTTACAAAATCTATTAATTCTTTGTCTGTAAATTTTGCATTTTTGATCTCTTCAAGCGTATATAGCTCATCAGTGTTAATTTGTTCTAGTTTACCTAAACCTAACAAAGTAACTAAACTATATTGCCGTTTTCTCATGAAAATGTCATGGCCTTCACTCTTATTGACAATCTTTTGAGGATTCAAAAGACGAAACATCAGCTCATAAACTAATTCTCTCATTCCAGCTATTTAAAATTTGTTACAACTTAGAGCATATACTACATGGGATGAGTTTTCAATAAAAGAATTAATCCCTCAATCCTCTTGTTTGTTCTCTCTTAAGGTCTCTCTCTTTTATTGTTTGACGTTTATCATGCAACTTCTTACCTTTGGCGACTCCGAGCAAAACTTTAACTATATTCCGTTGGTTGAAGTACATCTTAAGCGGCACTAATGTCATGCCTTTTCTTTGTACGATTCCTATTAGTTTTTTAATCTCATTTTTTTTTAAAAGCAGTTTCTTAGGTCTTTTAGGATAATGATTATTTCTATTCCCTTGCTTATACTCATTGATATGTAGATTATAGAGAAAAACCTCTGCTTCATCGCAGCTGGCATGTGATTCAACTAAACTAGGCTTACTCTCTCTTAGAGATTTAACTTCTGTTCCAGTCAGTGCTATTCCTGCCTCATAAACATCTGCTATGAAATATTCAAAGTGTGCGCGGCTGTTATTTGCTATAAGCGCTCCAACATTTTTATCATAAATACTATTTTTCTTAGACATTTTATGTTTTTCTAGCTCTATTAATTGCCTTCATCAAATCTTCTTTAGTGAAGATTACAGGTAAAACTATTCCTTCTGGAGCATCTGGTCCATAAACAACACTAAGCGGTATGCCAGACCTTTTATTGTACTTTATATAGTTGGCTATCGTTTCTGAGTTACTTGTATAATCACCGACTATCATTACCGCATCAAGATGTTTTAGTTCTGCAATAATTTTTTCATCACTAAAAACTATTTTCTCATTTACTTTACAAGTTATGCACCAATCAGATGTAATATTTACAAGAACAATCCGCCCTAGTTTGACTTCTTGATTGATTCTTTCAACTTTAAATTCTTCCCATCCAGATTTCTCAACAGTCATAGTACTACTGATAAGTAGTATACCAACAGTTGCTAGGCCTACCAAAGCAAATTTTATACTATATCTAATAGTAAAGATAAATATAATTAAAAAGATAACTATAGCTAAGTATAAATTCTGATTTTTTAAAATATACATCATCCATAGAGATGTTAGAGCAAAAGGCACTGCTGTAAAGATTTTGAATTTTTTCATCCATCTACCTGGTTTAGGTAGTAATTTCAAAGCTTTCGGTACCATCGCTAATAGTAGATATGGTGTTGCTAGACCAACTCCTATAGTTAAATAGATTGCAAATATATATTCTACTGACTGAGATAAACAAAAAGCCACTGCGGTGCCTAAAAATGGAGCTGTACATGGAGTCGCAAGAAGTACAATAAATATTCCATGTAAAAAATCACCTATTTTCCCATCAGATTTTTCTAGAAACTTTTGGATAGATTGTGGTGTTCTGATGCTTGCTACATCTAACATATTTATTGCACCAAATGCAGTTATTAGTGCTACTAATGCAACAAAGATTGGTTCTTGAAACTGAATTCCCCAGCCAACTGCACTTCCTAAGGTTTTCATTATGATTGTAGTAGAGGCTAGGACGACAAAAGATGTGATGATACCGAGCGATATGTAAAATATTTCTATACGAGTTTTCCTGATATTGGTCTTACATTTTTTAGATATATGCATTACTTTTAGCCATACAACAGGTAGTATGCATGGCATACAGTTTAGTATAAGACCGCCAATGAAAGCCAGGATTAACATTTGTAACAAGCCATGCTGGCCCAAACTATTTTCTCCCGAAAAAACAATATTGTCTTTAAAAACTGTACAGTGGTTATTACAGGCAGCATATTGAATATCTAGAGCTAGCTTATATTTATCATTAGTTGTAAAAAGCTTAAATTGTATATCAGAAGAGTTTTCATAATAGCCTATCTCCATATCTATGAAGTTTTCAGTTTTGATCTTCTGGCTATCCCAATCAATTTGTATCGACTCTACATTTTTACTATTTTCTTTATTGAAAAAGAAATTTAATGATTCTGAGTTATTTTCGTTGTGTGCATATATTTTCCATCCACTAGCTATATCGAATCTTATTTTACAAAGGTTTTCTTGTGAGCAATTGAGAATGATTTTTGCTGGTTTATCAGACCCTTCACATGTTTGGACAAATATTATATAGAGGAGAAAAAATAAGTATTTTTTCATATATTAAGCATTGCTTTCCTATATTCTACTAAGGCTCGTACAGTTGAGATCTTTAAATTATGCTGCTGTATAAATTTTTGAAGTTCGTCGTTGGTTGCAAGCTTATCTTTTTCATCATTCATTACTTCAACTATCGCTGCTGCTGGCTTTAGTCCAGCAAGGGACATTAAATCAATTGCTGCTTCTGTGTGTCCTGTTCTCCCTAAGACTCCATCTTTATTGGCTATGAGTGGGAATACATGCCCTGGTACTTTTATGTCTTCAAATGTCGCTCCATCTTTAACTAGTATCAAAATTGACTTTGATCTATCAATTGCTGATATTCCACCTAGTTCTTTTTCATCAAATGAGACTGTATTGAAACATTGATTGAGATCATTGCAGCCACGTCTAGGCAAGAGATCCAATTTAAATTTGTTTGCTATACAGTTTGAGATTGGAGTGCATATTATACCGCAACCATACTTCATCATAAAACTTATATTTTTAATATTTGCAAACTCCGCTGCAACTATCATATCTCCTTCATGCTCTCTTTCATCATCCAAAATTACTACGATTTTTCCTTCTTTAAGATCCTCGACTACTTCTTGAATTGAGTTGAAGTGCATTTGAATTTGTATAAGTTTATTGCATGTTAAACTATTTTGTAAAAAATTACAAGCAATATGTGTTTTGTTAAGAGTATCATTTTTATTATAATGTGGTTTTCATGGACTTTAGTATTTGGACTGATTACTTTACCTGCTTTTTTATTCCCCAAAAATAATATTATATATAGTAAATGTTGTAAAATCTGGGCAGAAGTAACGTTATTTTTCTTGAGAATTATTTGTCAAATCAAAGTTAAAGTTATTGGTGATATCCCTAAATATCCCTGTATTGTGGCTTCAAAACACCAATCTGCTTGGGAAACAATATTTTTTTTAACATTCTTTAATAATCCTGTTTTTGTAATTAAGAAGGAGCTAACTAAAATTCCAATTTACGGCTGGTATCTTGCGGCTGCTGGTATGATAATAATCGATAGGAAGAGTGGTAGTAATGCTCTTAAACAGATAAAACATGGTGCAGAAGAGGCTATAAATAGCGGTAGAACATTTATTATTTTTCCAGAAGGAACAAGAACCAAACCTGGATCATCTGTTAAATATAAGTCTGGCATTAGTTTCTTACGAGATAACTTTACAGTCCCAATTATACCTGTAGCACTAAATTCTGGATCTTACTGGTTAAATAAAAGCATTATAAGAAAACCTGGAAGTATAACTGTAAAAATTTTGCCTCAATTTAAAGAAAAAGAATACTTTCTCAAAGAATTACAAGAGCTGATTGATTCTGAGAGTGAGAATCTATAATGAGAGTAGCTTAAGTTGATTTGTACTACTTTTACTGGCAAGATGTACATTCTTCATATTGGTTATCCATTTCTCTAACCTTATTAGATAACGCATTAATTTTGCTATGATGATCATAGCCGCTCTCAGCTCTCTGAATTGATCTAGATCTTAGATAATAGAGACTCTTAACTCCCTTCTTCCAAGCTCTCATATGAGTATGATGTAGTAGTTTTTTGTGTACGTCAGCAGGTAAGAATAGATTAAGTGATGCAGCCTGACATATGTAAGGTGTTCTATCTGCAGCTAAATCAATTAATGCAACTTGATCAATCTCAAATGCAGTTTTAAATACTTCTTTTTCATCATCAGTTAAAAAGTCAAAATGCTGAACCGATCCCTCATGTCTCATAATAGATGACCAAACTTTTTGTGTATTCTGTCCTTTCTCATTTAACAGTTTGACTAGATGTTTATTTTGCATAGCGAATGATCCAGTGAGAGTCTTTTGAGTATAAGCATTTGCTGCATAAGGTTCAATTCCAGGTGATGAATTACCAGCAATAATTGAAATTGATGCTGTTGGAGCTATAGCAATTTTATGTGTAAATCTCTCATTAATTCCAGCTTCAATTGCATCAGGACATGATCCTTTCTCAGCTGCGAGTATTTTGGATGCTACATCAGCATGTTTCTTAATATGTTTAAATATCTTTTTATTCCAAGATTTAGCTAAAAGTGAATCCATTGGCACTCTTTTCGATTGTAAGAATGAGTGAAAGCCCATTACACCTAATCCTACACTACGACCTCTTTTAGCTGCATAAACTGCCTTGGCATGGTCTTGGGATGTATTATCTATGAAATCTTGCAGGACATTATCTAGGAATCTCATTACATCTAGGATAAATTGATCATTGTCTTTCCATTTATCATATTCCTCTAAGTTGAGGGAAGATAGACAACAAACAGCAGTTCTTTCATTTTTGAGATGATCTGTTCCGGTTGCGAGTACTATTTCACTACAGAGATTTGATGTTTTGACTTTCAATCCTAGCTTTTTATATATTTCAGGATTTCTTTCATTTACATGATCTATATAAAGAATATATGGTTCACCAGTTTCAATTCTAGCAATAAGTAGTCTAGTCCATATATCACGTGCTTTAATTGTTTGCACCACCTTTTTTGTAGCTGGACTTACTAG
Organism: uncultured Candidatus Midichloriaceae bacterium; assembly: GCA_964529685.1. Taxonomy (GTDB): domain Bacteria; phylum Pseudomonadota; class Alphaproteobacteria; order Rickettsiales; family Midichloriaceae; genus JALQUO01. The sequence goes on from CAZGZC010000001.1 coordinate 63,099, forward strand.
ATCCCACATTCCATCATTCTCCACTGCTTGCATAAACTCATCAGGTATCACTACTCCATGATGTAGGTTTAGAGCTTTTCTATTATAGTCACCACCAGTCGATTTTCTAAGTTCTATAAATTCTTCTATTTCTGGATGTGAGATCGGTAAATAGACTGCTGAACTACCGCGTCTTAGGTTGCCTTGTGATATAGCTAATGAAAGACTATCTTGTACACATACAAAAGGCACTATACCTGATGTTTTACCATTACCCTTTACCTTTTCACCAATTGATCTAACATTACCCCAATATGTTCCTATACCACCACCACAAGCAGCTAGCCACACATTTTCAGTCCATATATTTACTATACTTTTCAGATTATCATTTACCTCATTCAAGAAACAAGAAATTGGCAATCCTCTCGTAGTACCGCCATTGCTCAAAACTGGAGTAGCTGGCATGAACCACATTTGGCTAATATAGTCATATAACCTTTGAGCATGATCTGCATCATCAGCATAATGAGAAGCAACCCTTGCAAACATCATTTGGTATGTTTCACCTTCTAATAGATATCTATCAGATAATACTGCTTTGCTCGCATCAGATAAGCATCTATCTCTCAAATTATCTATTATAATATAGAATTTTTGCTTAAGTAACACATCATTTTTCTTATTCTCTTCATTTTCAACATCCATCATAATATTTCCATTGAGTTTCAATTTAATAAAATTTTCGACTTCTATCATAAATCCTGTTATTGTGTTTGACTATGTATTGTAAGGTTCTTATATACTCTATGTTTCAACATATATAAATGAAAAAATTTTATTTTCAGGTCCTTGACAAATGAAAAACACAGATCAAACGGCATATTCATAGTGAAATATTTTTATAAATTATCTATATCTTAATATGAAAATCAGATTATTGAAGCTTATATAGAGAAATAATGGAAACAATTTTATGGATTTTATGTAGCATTATTGCTATCGTGGTGGTTTTCTTTTTCATAGGTATCTTCATTGCAAAAAAAATCTCTGATGCTAATAGCAAAAGAAAATTAGACGAAATATACAACTCATCTCAGCTTAGGAAAAAAGATAAGACGAAATCTAAAAATTCTGATGAATTTAAAGCCCGTGATGAAAGAAAGGAGATAGTTACTGGACAAGCTGTCAGTCAAGAGTATGAGAAGCTTCAAGAGAAGGAAGAAAAATTCCAAGAGGGGTTAGTTAAGACTGAAAAAGAGAAAGGACAGGGAGCAGAGACAATTATAGTGGATGTAGCTAAACCAGTTGGTTTCTGGTCACGATTAATTATGTCTCAGAAGCTAGGATTTATTATTGCAATGAGGCAACAAATGAATAGAAAAAACAATCGTCACTATTTTCAAAATTTAATTAAAGCTCAAGCGCAATCTAAAGGTAAAGAGAAAGGTATGCAGAGATAAGATGTTATAAACAATAATCTACAATCTGTTGAGCTATTTCATCTAGATAAGAGTTATTCTGTGATATGTAATCATCAGCGATTGTTTCATATTGCTTCATCTGCCGTTGAGAATCATCTAGAGCACTAATATAATCATCTAATGATAGTTCTGGATCCAATTTAACAAATTTGCCTCCATTAGCTTCTATTAATAATTTTACTTGATTCTCTGCTGTCTCTTGAACTGAACAATGGCGTGCTACAAGGATATCTTTAACATTTAATAGGTGACTTATAACACCTTTAGATTGCATCTTTTCCATAATCGTCTTGTTGATAATGCCAGTGCCAAGTGAAATGATGAACATATCCTTAAAATCAATCTTCTCTAATAAATGCATAGAAAGTACTAGATCCATTACAGGTGAATTATTCTGCATTTCTCCATCCATTTCATGGTATATTTGTACACCAGAAGCATCACGTGCATATTCAATCTCTTTCAATCTAAATACTCCAGGAACAGCTGCAGAAGCCGCTATAATATCTTTCAGTTTGATGTTATCAATACCCCATGCATATCCTGTCATTTTACTTCTTTCAGCTTCAGTGCCAAAGTTGCTAAATACAGTTTGCTCTGCTCTCTTAAGATTATAAGATGTTATAAGAAGTTTTGTGTCTGTTTCTCCAATGGTTCCTTCTCCAAGCTTTTCATCTATAATCTTCTCAAAATTTGTACAACAATAGTAAGGAGTATTAAATGGAAAAATAGAGCTTTTCTTGAGAATTTTTCCAGCATTATCACTAAAAACTTTATAAATCTCTTCTGAACTATGTAATAGGATGCTTGCAAAAATAAATTTGAGATTTTAATTTAGCGATTAGAGGTTGATTTGCTATTTTATAATGATCGACAATGACAAATAAAAGTATTATTTGTAAAGAAAAATGCTTTCAGTTATAGTTCCTAACTATCCAGAGCTAACTTACTTATCAGGAGATTTCAATTTATCTATTGGAGATGTAGTAATAGTTCCTATTAGGAAACAAATACTAGTAGGAGTTGTAGTAGGTTTTGTCAAGGAAACAGTTGATTTCCAGGTGAAAAAAGTGTTGGATGTAATGCCACAATTTAAGTTATCAAAATCAATTTTAGACTTTATCACAAAAGCTTCAGAGGATTCTCTTATTAAGAGAGATATTCTATTAAAGCTTGTACTCGGTCCTCTCAATAAAAGACACAAAATTCTTATAAAAAAAGTAGTACAAGAAAAACATTTTATAGGTAATGATGATATAGTTTTATCTCATGAACAACAAGTTGTTTTAGACAATATTCTTAATAGTGGTGTTTTTGTACTTGATGGAGTGACTGGCTCAGGGAAAACTGAGCTATATTTACAGAAAGCCAAGGAAGTTGCTACAAAGGGCGGACAAGTCTTAATTTTATTACCTGAAATATTACTCACAAGTCAAGTTTTAGAGAGAGCAAAAAAGTTTTTTTCAGTGAATTGTTGGCACTCACAAGTCAAGCAAAAAGAAAAGGATTTAGTCTGGCTCGGCATACAAAATGGTTCTAGTAAAGTTGTTATAGGTGCACGAAGTGCTCTTTTTTTACCATTCAGCAACCTAAAGTTAATTATAGTCGATGAAGAGCATGACAGTAGTTTTAAACAAGATAGCTCTCCAACATATAATGCAAGAGATCTTGCTATATTAATGGCAAAAATTTTAAATATTCCAATTTTACTTGTCTCAGCCACCCCATCTATAGAAACAATGTATAAGGTGAAATCTAACCAATATAGGTACTTTCACTTAAACGATAAGTATAATAAAGGAGCAAAAACAGAGATAAAAATTTTAAATATGTGGAATAGCTATGATAAAACAACTAAGAGTTGTCCAATCTTACATTCTACTTCATTAGAATTATTAAAATCAACTTTTGAAAGGGGTAAACAATCGATTGTTTTTCTAAATAGGAAAGGATATGCAGGCAGCATGATCTGTAAGTCATGTATGGAACCAGTCAAGTGTATAAACTGTAATGTGAAACTAACTTATTACAAATATAAGGAGAGGATGAAGTGTAGACATTGTGGATATATGATTAAGTCAATTATCAGTTGTAAAAGTTGTGGAAAAAATGAATTATTTTCATACCAACCAGGAGTTGAGAAATTACAAGAAGAGATTGTTAGTTTTATACCTAATGTGAGAGTTTTATCAGTCACTAGAGATTCAGAAGAGTGTCCGCAAGATATTATTAGTAAAATATCAAATCATGAGTGTGATATAGTAGTTGGGACTCAAATGCTTGCTAAAGGACTACATTTTCCTAATATGAGCTTAGCAGTTATAGTTGATGGAAATAACTCTAAGTTTAGCAATGATATAAGATCTGTTGAAAAAACCTATCAAATTATCCAACAAGTCATTGGTAGAGTTGGAAGAGAAGATAATGGCATTGCATTGATTCAAACATTTAATCCTAAATTACCTATGCTCCAAGCAATTGTATCATGTAATAAAGATGAATTTATAAAATTAGAACTAGAGAGTCGGATGAAAGCAAAGGTACCACCATATACTAGTTTTATTCTCATTAATTTTAGTTGTAAAAATGAAAAGAAATTAGATGATTGGCTAAAGAGTATAGACATTCCAGAGAGTAACTCTGAGTTGAAAATCTTTGGCCCATTTCCTGCAATAATCAATAAGCTAAATAATAAGTATAGACAGCAAATTCTCTTTAGAGGAGTACATAACATACAAAAGGTCGTTGATTCTTGGCTTCAGTCTTTAAGAATGCCTCAGACTATACAAATTAAGGTTGATGTCGATCCAATAAATTTTTATTGAAATTATTTTATTTTTAGTGTTAAATGAATTTTAGTGTATATAACTAGTCATACAAAGTTAACTAAAAACACACATAATGGCACGCGTAACTATAGAAGATTGCAGAAAATACATTCCAAATAGATTCGAGTTAGTGATTTTAAGTGCACAAAGAGCTAAGGATTTGTCCCTTGGGATTCCTCCACTTATAACAAGAACCAAGGATAAAGATCCAGTATTAGCTCTTAGAGAAATTGCTGCTGGAAGAATAGATTATGAAAAATTGAGAGAGCTGGTAATAACAAAGTATATGGATCCTATCAAGAGAATTTTCAGCACATCTGCAAAGAAAACCCCTGATATTGAAGATATATTTAAAGATCTTGCTATGTCTGTTGAACAAAATCTTCATGAAACTCATGAGGACGATGAATATGAGGGGGATATAGAAGAGTTAGAAAGACTAGTGCCAAGTAACGAAAATAGTGAAGATGAAGAAATTGATGATGATGATGAAATTGAAGAGCCAAGTATGCAGATCAAGCATCAAGATTTTGATGTAGATATAACTTTTGAGGATGCAGATGTTGATGATTAGTCCAGCAAAAATAAATATATTCTTATACCTTCATCAATATTATAACAAACGTTTCCAACTCCAAACCTTGTTCTGTAAAATTCCAGGCTTACATGACGAAATACTGATTGAAGAATCAGATAAACTAGAAGTTATTTCCCAACCATATCATATAGAGAATAATATTGTTGAAAAGGTACTAAAAGAGCTAAAAATCAGTAATGTGAGAATTACTATTAATAAAAAGATTCCCATCGATGCTGGATTAGGGGGAGGATCTAGTAATGCAGCAACTGTTTTACAGGCATTGTCTAACGATTATTTTAAGAATCTGGCTATAGCTCGCAAGCTTGGTTATGATATTGAATTTTTTTTATATGAGACTGACTCAGTATTATTTAATGATGCTGAAGACAAGAGGGAGATAGTAAACTTAGGCTTTTTTTTGCCATTACTGTTAATAATACCAGATTTTCCACTTTCTACTGCGCAAGTTTTTTATGAAGCTAAATACGATATAAAGTTGAATAGATTAGATACCTCGTTTCTAAGATTAGACGTGATGAGAGATATTTATTCTGGCCATAACGAGCTATATAAGTATGCATTTAGAGTTGACAAAAGAATAGAAACTGTAATATCCGCTATTAATCAGTGTGATGGGATAATTTTTTCAAGAATGAGTGGTAGTGGATCAAGTTGTTTTGGGGTATTTCAATCAATTGAAGATGCACAAGCTGCTTGTGAAGAGATAAAAAAATCATACCCTAGCTGGCTATACCATGTTGTGACGTTGAGGATTTGAGTTAACAGAAGAATGAGAATTTTTCAAGAATGAGTGGTAGTGGATCAAGTTGTTTTGGGGTATTTCAATCAATTGAAGATGCACAAGCTGCTTGTGAAGAGATAAAAAAATCATACCCTAGCTGACTAGTAATTCAGTCATATGTTTGCCTAATTTTTTCCTATATGCTAGCATTCCTTCATAAGAAAAATTGAACTGATGACTACAAACAATAAAAGTTATGATGCTAGCTCAATTCAGGTCCTAAAGGGCTTAGAGGCAGCTAGAAAAAGACCGGGTATGTACATAGGTGATGTAAGCTCAGTTGATGGGCTACACAATATGCTTTATGAAGTTCTAGACAATGCAATCGATGAGTCTCTTGCTGGGCACTGTGACCATGTGATAGTTACATTACACTCAGATGGCTCTGCTAGTGTAAGTGATAATGGCCGCGGTATTCCAGTTGATATACACAAGGAAGAAGGAATCTCTGCAGCAGAGCTAATTATGACTCAACTACACGCCGGCGGTAAGTTCGATAATGAATCATATAAAATATCAGGAGGTTTGCATGGTGTCGGTGTTTCAGTTGTCAATGCTCTATCTAGTTGGCTAGAAACAAGGATCTACAGAGATGGCAAGGAGTACTATATGTACTTTGTAGATGGTGTAACTAAAAAACCACTAGAAATTATAGGTAAGGCACCAAAAGATAAGCGTGGTACAGAAGTGAAGTTTTTACCATCTAGTGAAGTTTTTAGTATACTGGAGTTTGACTATACAGTTATAGAAAATAGACTGAGAGAGTTGGGTTTCCTTAATGCAGGTATCTATATAACTTTAATTGATAATAGAGAAGAAATACCTAAAAAAGTAGATTTTAAGTTTGAAGGTGGTGTAAAGGCATTTACTCAATATATTGATAGGAATAAGAAGCCAATTCATGATACAATTATAATGAATGCTTCAGAAGCTAATGTTGAGATAGAGATAGCTATGCAGTGGAACGATGGTTACCATGAAAATGTAGCTTGCTTTACAAATAATATCAGACAGAGGGATGGCGGTACTCACTTAGCCGGGTTCAGGGCTGGAATTACAAGGACTATTAATCAATATTTTAATACAAGTGAACTGCTGAAGAAAAAGAAGGTTGACATAGCTTCTGAAGATATGAGAGAAGGCCTTACAGCTATTCTATCTATTAAGATGGGTGATCCTAAGTTTTCATCTCAAACAAAAGATAAGCTTGTAAGTGGTGAAGTACGTAGTCCAATTGAAAATACAGTTAGTGCGATTCTTTCTAAGTGGTTTGAGGAGCATCCGAGCGATGCAAAGATAATCTGTAGCAAAATAATTGAGGCTTGGATTGCTAGAGATGCTGCTAGAAAGGCTAGAGAGTTGAATCGTCAGAAGGGAAAAAATGAGTTAAATACTCTTTCTGGGAAGCTAGCTAGCTGTCAAGAGAAAGATCCTACTAAGACAGAGTTATTTTTAGTTGAAGGTAACTCAGCTGGCGGTTCTGCTAAACAGGCTCGTGATAGAAGTGTTCAAGCTATTCTTCCATTGCGTGGTAAAATTTTAAATGTTGAGAAAGCTAGATTTAATAAAGTGCTTGCATCCGCTGAAATAGGTACTCTTATAAGCGCTCTTGGAACAGGAATTGGTGAAGATGAATTTAATCTAGAGAAACTAAAATACCATAAGGTTGTTATTATGACTGATGCTGATGTTGATGGAGCTCATATTAGGACTCTTCTCATGACATTTTTCTATAGGTATATGCCACAACTGATAGACGCAGGACATTTATATGTAGCGCAACCACCACTATATAAGGTTAGAAAGGGTCAGAAGGATTTCTATATGAAGGATCACAATGAGCTTCAAGAATATCTATTATCGTCTGTAGTTGAAAATATGGTCCTCAGTGCTAATGGTGAGATTATAAATAATATTGAAGAGATACTTCAGATTTTACGTGACTGTGCTTTTGTATCTGAAAGTGCTGAGCAACAACACATGGTGCCAGACGAGCTCGCTGAAGCAATTTTAATGAGTAATAGCATTGCTACTAGCGATGGATTTGAAATTGGCAAAGTTGCAAAAGAGTCAGCTGAAATATTTCGTAATAACACTAAAAATGATAGTGAGAAGGGGTGGAACTACGCTGTGAAAGATGAACATACAATTGAATTTATAAATGTAATACACGATACTGAAATTAAATATACAGTTGATATTACAGGCATTTATAAGCGGATTGTTGAGAAGAATAGAGATAGAATTAATAAAATTCAAATGCTATTTGCTAGCGGTCCTGTGCAGATTAACTTAGGCGAGAGTATTTTACTGTGTAAAAGTCCATCCCAGTTAATAGATCATGTGATGGATGTTTCTAAGAGAAGAGTCTATATACAGCGATTTAAAGGTCTAGGTGAGATGAATCCGGAACAGCTATGGGATACAACTCTTAACCCTGAAAATCGTGTTTTACTTCAACTTAAGATTGGTGATTGTCAAGTAGCAGACGAAGTATTTACAGTATTAATGGGAGATGTAGTTGAACCTAGGAAGAAATTTATAAGTGAAAATGCATTAAAGGTTGAATTGGTTGATGCTTAGAGTTTTTTAAAATCAACCTATTACTTTTCAAATCATTGTTTTATTCCGAGATATCAATATAATTTTTCTTTAAAATCGCTGCGCCTCAGCCAATCAAATGAATTATGAATTGTTATCAATTGCTACCAATAGACTATCTTTCTACTGTCTTTCTATTGGCCTTTGATTGTTTTGTGCATTTAAGAATGCAGCAAAACTTTGTGCCTCTTCCTTATTTTTTTTAGTTGAAGTTGTAGCATCAGGAATAGCAGCTATACCAAGCGTTATAATTTTCAGTAAAAACAATAAGAAATCTTTAACTTTTTCACCAAAAGTAACATGTTGTAGTACTGTTAGTGTGTCATCTGTAATTGCCTTACCGCCGTAGAACCTATTTATAGCATTGAAGGCTGTCTTACATTTTGTAGTAAAATCAGATTGTGAGTGTGGTGGTATGTTTAAGTCTTCCTTAATAGATTCGCAAAATTTGTTTAATGGTGTTTGCGCTGCATCATCATTTCCAGACACAGCAGCATTATATGCTTTTTTTATTAAAAATTTTGCTTCTACTGCTGCTGGAACTCCTCCTAGAGCTCCTACTACTGGAACTTCTTCTGCTTCTTCTAGAGCTCTTATTTTAGTGTCAATATAAACTGATATTTTTTTGTTTAAAGTATCATTATCAACATTATCAATGTTGAAGTCTCACTATTTATTCAACAGTTAAGTGCTGAGTCGGCAAGCTCTGATCAAAAATTTCATCACTGTCTGGGCAATCGCTATCACATTCACCATAGCTGATGTAGCAAATCATATTCCCATCCCCTTCAACCTTTTGCCATTTTGCTTCTAAATCAGCTCCTGTCATTAATGCCATTAAAGCAACGGCTATCGATCCTTCATTCATAAATTATAGTTTTTATTTTTTAATTCAATATGGATTATATCATATAAATATTAAGGATTTATTACAGAAATGATCAATAGATGCTCGCTACCTCCCCAAATTATGCAACTATTTTTCTTCCGCTGTTGTGACATTAGAGATAAGATAGTAGACAGCACTAACTGTAAGTAGCCCAAAGAAGTACCAAATCACATTTTTATTAGGCATATTAACTAAAAATGTAAAAAATAATAGAATACCAAGTAATGGAATTGAAGGCATTAGAGGGCACTTAAACTCACGTTTTAGCTCAGGTTGTGTATAGCGGAGGTATATAGTTATAGCAGATACAGTTATAAAAACAGCGATAACGCAAAAGTTACCTATTTGAACCATTATATCTAGTGGAGTAGTAGCAGCTAAGAGCCCAATAATCACACATATAATGATAGTTGTAATATGAGGAGTCCTATTGACTGGATGCAGCACTTGAAGAAATTTAGGTAGCAGCCCATCACTTGACATTGTAAAAGCAATTCTAATTACTGCATAGGTCATTACAAGAGTAACTGATCCTAAACCGCAGATAGCACCAAACTTTACGACGAGAGCAAACCAAGGCATATTCATAGCATTTACAGCAAGAGCCATAGGTTGTGGTGTATTCAGATCTTTATAGTTAACAAGACCAGTTAAAACACCAGAAACAAGTATATAGATTAATGCAGAAACAAGTAATGATCCAACTACTCCTATAGGTAAATCACGTTGAGGATTTTTAGTCTCTTGTGCAGCTGATGCAACGGTATCAAATCCATTAAATGCAAGAAAAACCATAGCAGCACCACCAAAGATGCCAGCTATACCAAACTGACCAGTCCCTTCTATTCTCTCTGGAATGAATGGTAACCAGTTTTCAGTATTGATATAGAAAATACCAATGAGGATAAATGATCCGAGAACAAAAATTTTAATGACAACTATAATATTATTGATAAAAGCAGATGTCTCAACTCCCTTATATAAAACAATACCAGTAAGTGCAATTATAATGAGTGATAATAGGTTAAACATTCCATCTATAATTGTACCATCTGCTAGCTCTACACATTCCCCCATACGGTGTGTTAAAGAATGTGGCAATACCATACCAAACTGTTCAAAAAAGGATGAAACATAGCCAGCCCAACCTACTGCGACAGATGCAATCATAAAAGTGTTACCTATCAATATCATAGATCCTACTAGCCAAGCAGTCATTTCGCCTAATGTTACATATGTATAGGAATAGGCTCCCCCTGATATTGGTATAGTCGATGACAGTTCAGCATAACACATCGCTGCACAAGCACAGGCAATACTTCCAATTATAAACGAAAGAACGACTGCTGGACCAGCACTAGTGCTAGCTGCTGTACCTGTCAGTACGAAGATCCCAGCTCCAACAATAGCTCCAATTCCTAACATAATTAGTTGGAAAGAACCAAGTGTTCTCTTTAGATCTTGCTTAGCAGCAGCTTTCAGCATTTCATCAAGATTTTTCTTTCTGAAGATTCGTTTATAATTCATAGTATTTTTTTAAATTAAATTCAGTTTTATCAATAACTTTTTCATGTTTTTTCAAGAATTAGTTTTATTTATCTTGTTTTGCGAAGAAAACAACGGACTGAATTCTAGCATATTAATTTTACTATGTAAAAAAATACAAGTGTCTAAAACCTTAATTAAAAGTTTTATTTTACAATGCTGAGTTGTTCTAAAAAAGTTTATTGTTTACAGGAAAGCACCTGTATAAATGACTCATCTAGCAGCTATAAAAATTTAGCATGATACTTACGAGCTTTACATATATACTATAAAAAGTAAAATGATTTTATAATTTATATATGCATTGTGAAACATGAATATTTTTGAGTTCTGTATAACTCGTAAAAGGAGTGTAATTTTCTTTATGTTAATGATCGTTTTGTGTGGTATCTATTCTTATTTGCATATTCCAAAGGAGGATAAACCAGAGGTGAAACTACCTACAATATATGTTCTGACTACTCAAAGAGGTATTTCACCAGAAGATGCACGAAAAATGCTAATTCAGCCTATGGAGACTGGTTTACAAGGCTTGGAGGGAGTAAAACAGGTGACTTCATATGCCTTTGATAGTGGTAGTGCTGTTATGATTGAGTTTCGCGCTGGAGTCGATCCAGACCAATCATTACGCGATGTTAGAGACAAGGTTAATGACACAATCCCAAAGCTCCCGAGAGACGCTGATAGACCAATTATAAAGCAAATTGACTTGAGCTTGCTCCCAGTTATAAATGTTGTACTGACAGGCGATTTATCAAAGCGAGAATTGCTTTATATAGCAAGGGATGCTAGGGATCAAATTCTGAAAATTCCATCAGTCCGCGATGTGAATGTAGCTGGTTCAGTAGATGAGGCAGTACAAATCATTATAAAGCCGGAAATAATTGAAAAATACAAGCTGTCAGTTGATTATCTGCAATCAATAATTTCATCGAACAACCTACTAGTGACTGCAGGTACTTTGCAAAAAGAGGATGGTGAGTTTTCAATAAAAGTTCCTGGATTAGTAAATAACTTTTCCGAATTGTTAGCTTTTCCAATCTATAGTAAAAATGGGCAGGTGCTAACACTTGGCGATGTCGCAACTGTAAAGCGAGATTTTAAAGATATAACTACAATCACAAGAGGGAATGGTCGCCCTGGAGTTGTGCTTGAGGTATCGAAAAGATCAGGACAAAATATTCTCGAAACAGTTGTAATGACTAAACATGTAGTTGAAAACCTCAAGCAGTATTGGCCTAAAGAGATTGAAATTATCTACTCTAACGATAGTTCCAGCAAAATTTTAGATCAAGTTCACGAGCTAGAAAATGGGATCTTATTCGCTGCGCTGCTGGTTTTGATCATTATTATTATGGCTGTTGGAATAAAATCTGCAATGTTAATAGCGCTGTCGTTACCTGTATCATTCTTTTCATGTATATTTATAATGGAGCTGTGTGGCTATACACTAAACATAGTTGTACTGTTCAGTCTGATTTTGACTATTGGAATGGTGGTTGATGATGCTATCGTGGTGGCTGAGTATGCAGATAGAAAACTCATTGAAGGTCAATCTTCTGAAGAATCATATCTCGAGGCAGTACAACGTATGATTGTACCAATTTTTACTGCGACTTTAGTTAAAATTGTAGTTTTCTTACCATTTCTTTTCTGGCCAGGCGTTCTAGGTCAATTTATGAAATACATGCCAATCACAGTTCTAATCATTATGACAAACTCGCTACTTTTTGCATTATTTTTTCAACCCGCAATAGGTAGTATACTGATGAAAAATCACCCGAAGCCAACAGCAGCAGAGTTCAAAGCAATCACGGCAGCTGAAACAGGCAAATTATCAGATATTACAGGGCTTACAGGTAAATATATAAAAGTACTAGAAGGTCTTCTAAAATCACCAAAAAAGTTCGTTTTATCAACTGTAGGATTAATGATTGTAACAATAATTGTATTTGTAAAATTTAGTGTTGGAGTTGAATTCTTCCCAAAAATCGAACCAGAAAACGCCACATTGATAGTGAGATCACCCGGCAATATGTCAATATGGCAGAAAGACGCTATAATGCGGGAAATTGAAGACCAAATCTATCAATTTAAAGATGTCGTAAAAGTCTTTTATACTAAAGTTGGACTTGTAGACAACTCGCGACAGTTGCCAGAAGATACAATTGGAACTATCTCAATGGAATTTACAGACTGGCAGACACGTGACAAGGCTAGTGTTCTTATGGAGCGTGTAATCCAAGAAGTTAATCAATCAGGAGTTGTGGTACAGATGAATGAACAGAGAGCCGGACCAGTGTCTGGCAAGCCAATCAAACTCAACATCTTTGGATTGAATAACCCACAAATTATCAAATTCACGAAGAGATTACAAACCGCTATGGAAGAGGAAATTAGCGGTTTTAAAGACATAAATACTAGTCTCCCTACATCTGGCATTGAGTGGGTTCTGAAGATAGATCGCGAGCTTGCGGCTAAATATATGTTAACCACAACTCATATTGGAAATATCCTGCAGTTAGCAACCGGTGGTTTAAAGATTTCAACTTGTAGGCTAGATGATCTTGACTATGAGGTAGACATATTGGTGCGACTTCCTGAGTCTTCGAGAATCATCTCGAAACTTGCTGATATGCGGGTTGTGAACGGTAATGGTGATGTTATTCCACTAAATAAATTTGTCAAACAGATACCACAACCCAGGGTTAGTCAGATCAAGAGGATTGATAAAGCTGATGTCGTTACTCTTGAAGCTGATGTAATGCCACAATTCTTGGTTGATAACCAGATCAAAAAAATTAAGCAATGGTTGCAAAATAATACCGAAGATGGAATTCGTGTTGACTTTAAAGGGGATTCTGAGGATCAGGCTGAAACAGCCAATTTCTTACAGAATGCCTTTATTTTGATGTTAGCTGTGACATTTTTAATTATGCTAACGCAGTTTAATAATTTTTATGATGCTGGCATTGTGATGAGTGCAGTTTTCCTTTCTATTACTGGGGTTTTACTAGGCTTACTGATTACTGGACGGCCGTTCGGGATTGTAATGTGTGGGATTGGGGTGATCGCCTTAGCAGGAATTGTACTTAATAATAATATACTTATGGTTGATACTTTCCACCATTTGCAGAAATTGGGATACGGTTCTAAGGAGAGTATTATTCGTGCTGGTGCGCAGCGTGCTAGGCCAATTATCCTTACTGCTAGTGCAGCTGTTCTTGGTCTTTTACCAATGGCGACTCGTATTACACTAGATTTTGTTAATCGTAATGTTACATATGATGCTCCAACCACTCAGTGGTGGACGCAGCTTGCTACTAGTATTTGCGGTGGGTTAACCTTTGCTACCGCCTTAACATTGTTTTTTACCCCATGTTTACTGGCTTTGAAGTATTGTAAGGATGACAAAATTGGAAATAATAAATAAAAAATTCTACTATAACGTATGCAATTATGAGTTGAATAGCTTTTTGAATTTGTACAGCTATTGGTTGAGTATCTTTATTATTTCTATCTTACGGCATTAGCTATACAATAGATATTTTCTAAAATTTTTTGAGAAAATGTAAAAAATTTTTTCTTTGGTACTTCCTTGTAATGTTTGGTTATTACATAGTTAAAGTATAAGATCAAATAGCTATATCGGTAATAAACCAAAAATAAATAAGAATTTCTATGTTAAATTATCAATTGAATTTTGAGGCAACATCCCCAATTAGAGCATTTTCTGCTAATAAATTGCCTATAAAAAAACTCGATATGAGGGGGTTCTTGGTGCGTGTTTTTGAGATACTTCATCCTGACCAGAGGATGTTGAGTAATTGGCACTTAGACCTGATGATTGAGTACCTTAAGGCACTTGAAAATGGTGAAATAAAGCGGTTAATCGTGAATTTGCCGCCACGATCTCTTAAATCTATTTGCATAAATGTTGCTTGGCCTGCTTGGTTACTTGGACGTTCTCCTAATACGCGAATTATAGCTGTGAGCTACAATCAGCAGTTGAGCGAGAAGCATTCGATTGATTGTAGACATGTGATGCAAAGTGAGTGGTATAAGGATATGTTTCCTGGTACAACTATAGCGCGAGGTATGAATACAAAAAATAAATTTTGTACAACTCAGGGAGGTTTTCGTTTAGCAACTTCTACTGGTGGGACGCTGACTGGTGAAGGAGCTGATGTGATTATAATTGATGACCCTTCGTCGGCTTCTGATGTATTTAGTAGGAAGCGTCGTGGAAAGATTTATGAATGGTTCAAAAACTGCCTATTATCGCGCTTAAATGATCATGAAAACGGTAAAATTGTCCTTGTGATGCAGCGGTTACATCCTGAGGATTTGACTGGGATGTTGCTCAAAAGTGAGAGTCGTGATATGTGGAAAATTCTTAAAATTTCTGCTATTGCAAAGTATAATGATACGTTTTCTTTAGGGTTGTATCAATATGATAGAAAATCTGGTGAACAGCTATTTGATAATGCATATTTTATTGATTCTGCAGGAAATAAAATCTCTTTAAACAGGAGAGATGCAATTGCAAGCTGCATTAAAACTCAATTTATAGTTAAATGGAATTTAATTGATACAACTATGACGAGCATGCAATTTGGGATTATTTGCAATTACAAATTGTGTAATCACTGGTTATTGTGGGAAAAACATCCTTTAGATCGTAATCTTTTCTGTGATGATGATATCCTAGAGCGTTATAATAACTTATATTGTAAGACAGTGAAAAAGGCTGTAAAGCGTGTAAATTATGATATTATTTTTGAGAAATTTTTTCAAGATCGTTTGCTTGATAAACTCAACCAAAGATTGAATATAAAAGGTGTAAATAGAAACTTTAATTTACTTAGACGCGAAGTTGGTAGTACTGTTTTCGCTATTCAATATCAACAGGATGCAACTGAAGCATTAAATTCTCTAATTAAAGAAGAATGGCTCTGTCGCTATGATGATTATGAGGCAGCAAATTTTACCGATATTTCGCAGATAAAATGCCAATCTAGATCTCATGATACAGGCATTTTTGACTATGTTTATCAAAGTTGGGATTGTGCTATTAAGTGTGGCGCTAATAATGATTATAGTGTTTGTACAACCTGGGGCGTGCGCAATCATAAGCTATATCTATTACATGTATTCAGGATTAAAGTTGACTATCCTGAGTTGCGTAAAGCAATTGTAAGTATATCAAATTATTTCAATCCTGACGCAATTTTGATCGAAGATTGTGCAGCTGGTCAGCAGATAATTCAAGAAATGAAAGTTGCTGGTGCTGGTACAAATGTTATAGCCATCAGACCTCGTGAGGATAAAAATACACGTCTAACCCTTGTTTCACCACTATTTGAAGATGGCACTGTTGCTATTCCGCGGCATGCTGATTGGCTCAACATTTTCGTAGATGAGTTGCTGAACTTTCCAGATTCTGAGCATGATGACCAGGTTGATAGTATGTCACAATTTCTGCTATGGTATCAGAAGAATGAGGCAAAAAAGCGTTTGTTAAAGTTGAATAAATTAAATTTAAAATTGAATTGTATTTAAAAATCTATGAGTAAAATTAAAGTGAAAGTTCTGGGTACAGGTTCTTATCTACCACCTACAGTTGTAACAAATGATGATCTAGGTACAGTTATTGATACTAATCATGAGTGGATAAAATCTCGTACTGGTATATCTCAGCGACACATTGCTGGCAATAATGATACAACTTCTGGTTTAGCAACAAATGCCTTGCAGAATGCCCTTGAAATGGCTAATCTTAATGCTAATGACCTCGATGCAATAATAGTAACGACCACAACCCCAGATTTAATTTTCCCATCGACTGCTGTACAGGTTCAGTACAACTTAGGGATGAATCACGGCTTTGCATTCGATATAAGTACTGTATGCTCTGGATTTATTTATGCAACCTATGCGGTAGAGAAAATGCTTCGTTCTGGGAATATAACTCGCGTTGCAGTTGTGGGAAGCGAAATTATGTCGCGAATTCTAAATTGGGAAGATCGCTCAACATGTGTACTCTTCGGTGATGGTGCTGGTGCAGTAATATTAGAGGGCTATAAATCAGATATCTCAGGCGATAGTGATATATTAGATATAATCCTTACGTCAGATCCAAGTCTACAGAATGCTCTATTTGCAATTGATAAAAACTACCTAAATAAGAATCATACTCTAGAAAAGATTAAGAAGTTCATACAACCTATGAGCGAGTCAAAAAACGATAACTTTGGTGTGTTTATGAACGGTGGAGCAGTCTATAAAAACGCAGTCGCAGGCATGACAGATGCATGTCTAAAAATTCTAGAAAAAAATAGTATGCAACTAGAAGATGTAGACTGGCTCCTCCTCCATCAAGCTAATCAAAGAATCACTCATGCAGTAGCTGATCGACTCAAAATCCCTCTAAATCGTGTAATGGAATCAATTGAAGAATGTGCAAATACCTCAGTATCTACCATTCCAATAACCTTGGATAAACATGTCCGACATAATCTAAAATTGAAGCGTGGAGACATAATTTTAATGGCAACAGCAGGTGCAGGGATGACATTTTCTAGCGCAATTTTACGCTGGTAGCTACAACCTATAATAGAACAATAAAAAATCCATACAACCTATAATATATCTTGATAAAGAGTTAATACAACTCTGAATTATATCAAAGCATCATCCTTATAATAATTATATTTTTATGACAAAAAACTTTATCGAAAAACAATTTCCAGTTGATATTTCATATGGCTCATCAGGCGGCCCAGAATACTTTACAGAAGTTCTTAGTACTACCAATGGTGGCGAATTTAGAAGTAGTAGAATATACAACTCCAAGATGAGATTTAACATATCAACAGGGATCAAAAATAAACGCCAAATGGAACAAATAATAACCTTCTTCCGATGTTGTAAAGGTCGAAATACAGCTTTTCGATACAAAGATTGGAGTGACTTCAAAGGGCAAAATGAATCGGTACAAATTGTTGATCAACACACGTTACAATTAACCAAAACATATAGCCTAGAAGGGAATACAATCGAAACACGAATAATAACAAAACCAGTCAAAAATACAGTAAAATTGTACAACAATGGTAAGATAATTCCGATTACACAACTTCAAATTGATTACGCCACTGGTAGAATAACACTACTCAATAATGAATTTAATATTAAAAATACTGGATTTACTGCTGATTTCGAGTTCGATGTACCAGTCAGATTCGATACAGACTACCTGCCAGTGACAATAGAAAATCACAACTTTTACTCACTACCAGAAATAGAATTAATAGAAATAAAAATTCAATAAATTTTAACATAATGACTTATCAAAATGATAGAAAATACTGCATCTTATAGAGTAATCAAACTTATCTCACCAAAGAAAACTATCGCACTCACAGACTACCCAGAAGATATTATGATTGAAAACACAACTTGTAATAGTACAGATGCAATTCTTATAGAAAATATAGAAGTTGCTATCAACCTGAAATATGTATATACAACCTTTATCACAAGTCTTGAAAAAGAAATAAAAGAAATAATCGAAAAACCAGCGAACTGCCTAATAAAATTTTTCAACTTAAGATTTATTAATAACAAACCACAAATTACACAACTTAAAATAGGTAAAATAGATAGCTTTAAAATTGAAGATAACAAACTTATAGTCGAATTTACAGGCATCAGTAAAACATTATCTAACAAGCCTACTACACAGTATTTATCAACCTGCAAAGCATGTTTTGGTGATAAGTATTGCGGTCTCAATAAAAGCGACTACATTATAAAAAATATAGCTATCACCGACATTACCAAAGATGGTATAACAATCGATACTACAAAAGCCATATACTCACCTAAGTTGCAAAATATACATCGATATGAGCTAGAAAAGATAGTAACCATGGGTTATATAACTAATAATGATGGATTAAAAATGAAAAAAGTAATTAAATTTGTTGGTAATCAACTTACAGTTGCATATCCTGGAGACAAACCTCAATTAAAAATTGGCGATGTTATCAACATACAATGTATATGTACAAAGATTTTTAGAGATTGTAAAAACATGTTTAATAATCAAACACAATTCATGGGAGAAATTTACAACTATCTACCATATCCTCAAAATAAATAAAAAATATGCTTGCAAATAAAAAATGGAAGTATTAAAATATCAATTGTAGGTATTAATTAAGTTATATATGACATAAACAATGCAAAATTCAAAATTTGATAGGGTTTTACAGGAATTTAATGCATGGATGAATGAAAATAATATTTCTTTTGGAGATGTATTTAATTCTGCAAACCAACAAAATGATTCTGGATTAGCAAATAGTGTTGTTAGTGGCTTATCTCGACATCAATATGATCAAGCTATTGATATTGCAAAAAGACTTGAATCCACTACTGCAACAGGCAAAGATTTTGCAGAATTAGTTGACAATAGTACTAGTCGTGAGAAAGGAGATCCAAACCAAGTTTTAGATTTCAATATAAGCTTTAAAAATATTGTTGAAGAAGGGCCAAGGAGCGCAGTAGAACAGAAATTATTAGATGCTGTTGACACATTTTTATCACCACAAGAAAAGAAACAAGCAGTAGATAATAATTTAAATGTTGGAGATGTTATCAAACAGGTTAACCAGGCTATGCAAAAGTCTCAAGAAACTACTCTCCAAATATTACAACATAATAAAGAACAAGAAAAAGATAATAAAAAAGAGTTAGAAGAAAAACAGAAAGTTCCGGAGAAGAAGATGGCAAGCCTCGGAGAAGAATTTGGAGTGTTACATGAAATCGTAAAAAATATGCGACAGCCACTTGAAGAAGGAAAGGAAAAATCATTACAACGAGAATCATCAAAGAAAAATTTTGAGCTTCGTGTGGAAGCAGCTACTTTGAATGATACAGGAAGTGCACTTAAAAGTATGGGAAGAGATCCGAATCATGTTCAAGGTAAAGGCAAGGAAATATCTAAATAAGTTTAAAGATTACTTTTTTCATGTATAAAGTGAGTTAAACTAAAACTTATAATACAAATCTTGCAGCATTTCTTAAAATATTGTTGTCTGTTAAGTATTGCACTCATTACAAGTGCATCTGCGAATATGGATGAAAGTAAAAAAGAAGATATCACATATACTATAGAAGCAGATAAAATTAAGTATAATTTAACTAAAAAAAATATAATTCTAGACGGTAATGTTTATATTGAAGATAAGAAGTTTAACAGTATATACGTAGCAAAACAAGCAAAACTTGATATCAAAAATAATGTTTTATCTATTTCTGATGGATATGGCAGTTTAGGAAATGCTAAAATAGCAGGAAAGACTATAACATATAATCAAGGATTTTATGAAGGAGATTTTATTACAGCTTCACTATGCAAAACATGTGATAATGGAAAATATACTATACCATTGTGGAGAATTAGAGCCAAAAAACTTGAAGCTGACATAAAATCTAACGATGAAATAAAATTAAAAGACGTATATTTTGATATTTTTAATAAACAAGTAGCTTATCTGCCTTTTTTTTCAGTGCCAGCGTCCTGGACGCGTGGTAAAACAGGATTTCTAATACCATCTATACAAGATAAAGGCTTAGGTTATCAGGTAGGAATACCTTTTTATTGGTATATAAAAAACAACCTAGATATAACTTTTTATCCAGATATCAGTACTAAGCCAATGTATGGTGTGAATCTTAGACATAAATTACAACATGGAGGATACGAATTTTCAATTTATACTGGTAGCTTACCATTTATAAATAATGAAAATACAACTCAAACAAGTATTTTTCGTGTTTGGCCAGCAAATATTAAAGTAAATTCTAATTTCTTCTTTCCAGAAAACGATACAAGCTGCTCAGACATAACAAAGGGATATGAATTTGGTCTTACAGGTGAATTTGCTCTAGGTGCCAAGCCAATTTTACTATATAAGTATGATATTAGTGATAAGAAAATTTTGCTTGGAGATTTATATTTTAACACAACCTATGATAAAACTTATGCATCCTTTAATGGGCTATATCTTCATAATATTAAAAGAGATATAAGACTGATTTCCTTACCTAAAATTGATTTTTACAATATACAAGATCTAAAAAATGTTAATTTTCTTCCGGAAAACTCAAAAATCATTTCACATATATCAATTAATGGGCTACACAACGAAGATTTTAACAAAAAACTTTTCGATGGACTGACTACAATTAGGTTGACAGGAAAGAAAGATATTTTATCACAGAGTAAGCTTACATACGGTATAAATCTAATTGGCTATACGATATCACACAGCAATCTGCTCTATCATGAGCATAAACCAATAATGCGGACAAATTTAGATATTCACGTCCAATCAAAATTTTACAATCAAAATAATATTATTGAACCACACACAGTTCTACATCTAGAACCATCATTAAGCGATTTTTATGCAATTGATCAATCACAGATTGATGATGATTACAATGATGAAGAGATCATGAGTGTATATTCTACAACCAATAATATTAATCCCAACACAGCTTTTTCAAGTATGTATACAGCTGATAATAGAAGTATTATGCAAAGAAATGGTAATTATCTAGATTACGGATTGATATTTTCTCATTACAGAGGCAAAACTTCAATCGATAATAAAATTTCGTGGACCTTTATTACAAGACAATACTTGAGTAAGCAATCACAGTTCTCACAAATCACAACTGATAATCAAGACTTGTCACTAGCAAGGCTACAAGATCTCTATAAAGAAAAGTATGCATCTCAACTGTCAATTGAAAAAGATAGATTTTTTTTCAGCAATAGAACGTGGTTTACAGATAAATTACAACTGCTAAATAATGAATTCTATATTGAAAAAAAGTTTAAGAAATTCTCTACAGGCTTAGATTTTAACTTTTTTAATCTTGAAAAATCATTTGACCACAATATTAAACAGAAAAAATATAATAAGATTTTCAAATTTAATATAGGATATAATATTACTGAAAACATGACAATTGGAGTCAAAAGTGGCATAAAGTTTGGTTATAATTCTCAGAACAATCTGATCAAAAGCTTTAAAGATTTAAAATTAAAGTTAGAATATGCAAATGAGTGTATTAAAATAGGATTTGCAATGAAGAAAGAGTTTGATAAGAAAAGTGCAAATGATAATGTAAACTCATACAATATATACGTAAAAATACCGACTATATGATAAAAAAAGTTCTTGGATTAGTTAGCCTGCTGGTCATTTTTTCTTCTGAAAATGCTATAGCTATGATTGATCTAAATAGATATTCAGAAAAGTTATATGTACCAATAGTAAAGATAGAAGATCAAGTAATAACTGAGCATGATTTACAGCAGAAAATAGCTATAATGCGGATATCTGGAAATAATATAAATAGACATGAAGCTACTGAGGCCTTGATTGATCAGGAACTATTACTATATCACTATAAGGACAGAAAAATTTCACAAGATGCACTAGATATCACTATCGAGAAATTAGCAAAAGAAAACAAACTAACTAAAAATAGTCTCGAAAAAACTTTAGTAAAGTTTGGTATAGAAAAAAAATATCTTGAGAAACATGTGGCGGCGCAACTTATACTAAATGATATGATGATTTCAAAGGTTAAAGGTGCAGCAGAGAAGCAGCGTCATTTATTTCAAACAGTAACTTTTGTTAAAGAAGAAATCAAAAAAGGAGATGCAGTTTTATTACAACCAATCACTCAATATAATTTCACAGATAAATCAATAATTAAATTATCAGAAATTATAGTGAAAAGAGGTGAAAATTTAGAATCTATAATAGATATGCTGAGGAGAAATGAATCATTTACTAGGATTAAAAATGCTTTTCCAAATGATGTTGAACTGACAGCAAAAGATGGCAGTCTGGGATGGCTGAACTTTAATGAAATTTCAGATTTATATAAAGAAGCTATAAAAAACATCATAGTTAATCAAATAGGAGAGCCATTACAATCTAATGATAAGTTGCTTTTTATAAAACTAATTGATGTAAAAAATATTTCAAAAACAAAGAAATACATCAACCCAGAATATCTTAATCTTTCTTTTAGAGAGAAATCAAATTATTTATTTAATAAATTTTACGGTAATCTCATATCACATAATACAATATCTCAGCTCAAAAGAAAATTGTATATTGAGTTGCTCTAATCTAGATCTATATCGTTTTTGCTGAAGCCTGATAAATTAACTGGTTTTGTAAGAATCTCTAGCATTTTTTGCAAAATAGATGACATTCATAAACAGATAATTTTGATGCCATTTCTATTCCAATTTTCCTATTTATTTTTTGAAAAAATATAGTAAAAAATTGACACTAATCACAAAATATGATAAGAAAGATTCACACTATTGATACAATTTGAAATTGAAAAAAATGCCAACCGAACAGACGCGGAAGTTCTTTCCGATAGAAAAACATGAGATGCGGAAATTCCTCTGGACATCATTCATGATGATGCTTACAATTTATGTTTATAGTATATTAAGAGGAACAAAAGACGCTATGCTCATATCGAAAATGGGGGCAGAGCTAATTAGCACTGTAAAACTTTGGGGCGTTACAACCTCAGCAATACTATTTATGTTGCTTTATACAAAAATCGTTGATCTATTTTCAAGAACGAACCTATACCATGTTATAAATGGGTTCTTCATGGCTTTTTTCTTAATATTTTTATTTATTTATCCTAGTATTGATTCTTTATGTCCTGATACATCAGGATTAATAAAAACTATGCCTTATTTAAAATATTTCTTCTTAATGATTAGTGGATGGCCTTATACTCTCTTCTTTATTTTTTCAGAGTTATGGGGAAGTATAATGTTATCTCTAATGTTTTGGCAGCTAGCAAACCAAATTACAGCCTTGACGGAAGCTAAGCGTTTCTACCCTCTATTTGGATTTTTTGCACAATTTGGGCTAGCTGGAGCTGGAGCACTATCAAATGTTCTTAGTGGCTTAAATGCTGGTTGGGAAACATCTCTTCTATACATTACACTTACAGTTTTAGTAGCAGGAGTTCTAATATCAATTTCAGTTGAAGCACTAGCTAAGACTGTTGGTAAAGATCAGATAAATGGCGCTAAAAAAGCTGGTGGTAAGAAGAAATTAAAGATGGGCTTTGGCGAAAGCTTAAAGTATATTATGTCTTCAAAATATATTGGTCTCATTACACTTTTGATTCTCTGCTATGGAATATCAATTAATTTAGTTGAAGGGCTATGGAAGAAAGCTATGAATATCCACTTTCCTGATCCTAGTTCTTATCTACAATTTAATGGATATGTTCAAATAGCTACTGCTATAGCGACAGGAGTTGCAATGCTAAGTGGTTCTTTCTTGTTAAAGAGAATGAGCTGGAAAGCTGCTGCAATCTTAACACCGATCATAATATTGGTGACGGGTATTCCTTTCTTTATATTTATGGTTATGAGAGAAGGTCTTGAATCATCATTAATAGAGCTTGGTATAACCGCTATTGCTATTGCCGTCCTCTTTGGTGCTATTCAAAATGTTTTAAGTAAAGCTACAAAGTACTCTTTCTTTGACCCAACAAAAGAAATGTCATATATTCCATTAGATGATGAATTAAGATCTAAAGGTAAAGCTGCTGCTGACGTCATTGGAGGTCGTATGGGTAAATCTGGTGGCGCACTAATTCAGTTTGTATTGCTATCCCTAATGCCTGGTGCAAATCTATTGAGCCTAGCTCCTTCTATGTTTGGTATTTTTATAGTTATCATGATTGTATGGATATTTGCTGTATTTGGTCTAGCTAAAGCATTTAAAGCTAAAACAGAAGAAGCTGAAACATCTAAAGCTCCTGAGTAAAGCGCTTTTGCTTTATCAATTTATCTAATCAAAAAAATTCCTTAGAATTAATAAATTTTTTGCACTACTAGTAGTATAGAATTTATAGTGAACAAAAAAAATATATATAATGGATCTTGTTCTTTCTACCTCGTATATTAAATTCCTAAGACTTAATGAAGCACAGAAGAAATAAAGAAAAATTAAATGAAGCCGAGCTAAATCGTTATACAAAAAAGTATTTTAAGATTTTTGTAAGAAAGACCATAAATGAGTATGAAGACTATAAGATTCTTTATATAATGAACAATTCCAAATTAGAGCAGCATTAGCTGCTTATTTACTTGAGAAGGGAAGGTATAGTGAGCTAAAAGTTAATCAGTGCCATCAATACAATAATATTTGGTCTTGTAGATAAGAATCTCAGGAATTGATCTAAACCTGAAACAGTATTAGAGAATAAAAAGAAGTTTCAGAAATTAAGATATAAGTATCTTGCTGAATTTATTACGATATGTATTTTTTTGATTAAAAAAAATTTGTTTTTAAAAATCTTATAGGTTATAATCTAAATTGTGAGTTTATTACCACAAACAATTTGTAACTAATATGTTACAAAGCAATTGAGAAAGTAATGTAACCTGTGAAGAAAAAAAAGGTCCCTTTATATAGACTTTTCCCAAGTATTATTACCATTGCAGCACTTTGTATGGGGTTAACTGGGATCAAATATGTATTTGAGAACAACTTTGAAATGGCTGTTATAATGGTATTAATTGCTTGTGTAATGGATGGAATTGATGGTCCATCGGCGAGGTTTTTAAAATCATCATCAGATTTTGGTGCTCAACTAGACTCACTTTGTGATCTGGTAAACTTTGGTGTTGTACCGGCAATTATTATTTATAAATGGAGACTATATGAAATTGGAGGCCTTGGTTGGGCTATTTCTCTCATTTATGCAAGCTGTACTGCTCTGAGGTTAGCTAGGTATAATATCGAGAGTACAGCACCTGGGAATAAAGTCCATAGTTATTTCTATGGAATCTCTAGTCCATGTGCTGCAATCCTCGCTTTATCACCTTTAATGCTCACTTTTCAAGTGTTTGATATAAATTTTTTTCCAATAATTATCGGTTTATATATAGTGTTTATTGCTCTCATGATGGTTAGCCGGATTCCAACTATATCAACAAAAGGTTTTCAAGTTAAAAAACGCGATATTCCATTTATAATAGCTCTTGGTGCAATAGTGGTAGCTGGAACACTCCTAATGCCATGGAAAGTCATTCCGATGCTGTCAATTATATATATTTTTTCTATTCCATTGAG
Source organism: uncultured Candidatus Midichloriaceae bacterium (assembly GCA_964529685.1). GTDB lineage: Bacteria > Pseudomonadota > Alphaproteobacteria > Rickettsiales > Midichloriaceae > JALQUO01. The sequence goes on from CAZGZC010000001.1 coordinate 89,028, forward strand.
CTGGTATCACTTCAAGAAAAAATCTCTCTTCAGCAGTTTATCAAACAAGGAGAGTTGATTAGTTTGTACGGATCAGCTTCATGTCTTTTCTCATAATTCTTATAACTTTATCTATCAGATAATCATGATGCTTTTTTGCTCCTTCTTGAAACTTATACCAATCAGTTGATTTATAGTTAGTATGCCACATGTGAAGTTTTTTATAGATTTTTAACATTGATGTTATTTTGTTTTTAAAAATGTCTCCAAATGCAATTCCATAGGAAGCTTGTCCACTATCACATAGAACATCTCCATATACTTGATTATTTTGTTCATTATCATTTGCTGTAATGAGAGATGTATTATGAATAATTGAACATGCATCATAAATTGCATTATTCATCCACTGCTGCTTGTCATACTGAGGATTGTATGTTTGCGCTATGGAAAGCTCTGCCTCAGATCTCTTTGCTAATTTTTGATACATTTCAATTCTATTATTTCTATTCATTCCTAGAATTTTCATCATCAAAAGTTTGCTGTTTGATGATATTCCACAGTTTGTTCCAAAGATTTTTTCAAGAGTCACAAAATCGTTATTAAATATAGCATTTAATGTAGTGCTTAATTCATCCCATATAGCTTCTGGTTTTTTTGGCTTTGCAATAATTATAGTACTATCAGCATATTTTAAATACATTTTAAATAACCACTTAGCAGCATCTAAAAATCTTTCTCCATTATGAATCTTCATATCTTTGAGTCTGTAGTCATACCATATGTAGCTAGGATTATCTGGCAAAGTCAGAACATTTAAATGTCCTATATAATCTGTTAAACCAAAGAAGGTATTCTTGTTATGTTTTTGTTTATCGACGCAATTATATGTATCTTTCATTCCTGTAAAATTTTGATGAGCCCAAGTGTCAGCATAGGCATGTGATGCTATTCCTATCCAGTAAGGATCTTTACTCTTTAATGCTGCTTTTAAACAGTTTTGAGCAACTTTACTGTTTGGTGTAGTTGACATATAGCGACATTCTCCATCTCTCCTTAAATCCGAGCTTCTTAAAATATCATCACCAGGTATAAAATGAAATATTGGAAATATTGAGAGAGATTCTTTAAAATTTAGAGTTAGATCTAAAGATTGCGTAATAATATTATTATATTGTTTAAAAGTTTCTTTCTCAAGTATGGTAAAGATCTCTGTATTATCGTCAATATATTGAGCACTGTAGGCTATTTTATGGGCTATTTCTGGTAGTATTCCTGCTTTCAGCGCAATTATGTAGTTGATGTAATAATGAAACTCTAAATCCATGATTTAAATACATATTTGTTATTTATCTCTTTATTGTGTATGAAAATGATTATTGATGGAAGTACCTAAGTTGATTTTTTATCATAAATTCTATAGCTATCTGTTGTAATTCCTTCATGTAAAATTTTTTAGTAAATGAAAAAATATATCATTTTAGCTACAGTAGTGCTCCTAAAAATTACTGCTCATGCTGACGTTAAAACAGTTATTAAACCATATTCTTATAGCGGTGATCTGTTAGTAGATACGCAACTTAAGGTTTTACATGATGAACAAATAAAAATTGCTGCGACAATAATTCCATTACAGGTTAGACAAGGTTTTGCTAACTGGGATGCTATTCCTGAATATTATGCATCAGTTAAAAGTGATAGATTTGGTAAAATTACTATTGGTGCTCATAATGCTGATCTTTTAATAATTGATGCGGGTACTTTTGCTGTTGGTAGTATTGATATACTTTCTGATGGAAATCATCTATATTCACAATCTTTAGTAAATAAACTACAGCCACAGGGCTATAGATACAAAATCAGTTATCTAGTTAAGAGAGATAATCTCTATTATAGTTCTGGATACTCGCCACTAGATAATACAACTCAAGCCAGAATTTGTTATGCAAATAGTATCTCTGCTGCAACTGATTTCAAGGCATCTATTAGTGTAATTAATAAAAAAATTGTTGCTGGATTCAACTTAAAATATCTTGGTATCTTACTTGGAGGATCATATGGCAGTGATTTTTATACAGCTGGTATAGGATACTATATTGGTCCATTTAAAAGCAGTTTGACCTATCTAAATGAAGGTAAAAATACGGTATTCGGAATGCAATACAATCTGAGTAAGAATATTTCTCCTTTTATTCAAGTTGGGAATGCTGCTATAAGTGGCAAAAATCTAGCAATTGGCCTAAGAATGCATTTCTAAAAAAATTTTATTAATATTTTTATTAATATAAATGAACTCAAATTTGATTTGAATAAAAAAACAGTTTAGCATCTTGTATATGTGGCATTATCATCTCTACCAAAAGTTCTAAAAGATTTTATTGGTATAGATAAGATTAAATGTAATAAGTGGATTGATAAAGCAACAAATAGTCTCATTAAACCATTGTTAATCATCAAATTCAAAATTATGGCTAAGATTTGTAAAAGCTGTAGTAGCACTGTTAAAGTGTAGTGCGAGGCTGCCTATTGGACCATTTCTCTGCTTAGCAATGATCACTTCTGCAATGTTTTTGACTTTATTGAGACGTTCTTGCCACTCTAGATGTTTGTTTTCGCTTTCAGGGACTTTTTTCCTCTCTAGATAGTATTCTTCTCTATAAAGAAACATAACAATGTCTGCATCCTGCTCGATGTTACCACTATCTCTGAGGTCTGATAGCTGAGGTTTTTTGTCATCGCGATTCTCCACTGCACGGGATAGTTGAGAAAGCGCTATAACAGGCACATTCATCTCGCGAGCAAGTGCTTTTAGCCCCTGAGAAATTTCACCAATTTCATGTACTCGGTTGACAGTATGTTTATTATTAGAAGAACTTAGCAACTGTAGATAATCGACCATTATAATACCTATATTGTATTGACGCATAAGTCTCACAACGCGAGATTTTAAGCCTGCGATTGATAAACTTGGTGAGTCATCTATTATCATAGGTAGGTTTTCGAGGCTTCGTTTCTCCTGTCCATGCATGAGTTTTTCTAATTCATATTTATTAATATTACCTGTTCTCAGGCGGCTGCTATCTATGCCTGTACCTATTGCTAAAATCCTATTTGCTAGCTGTTCTGCTGACATCTCTAGTGAAAAAAACAATACATGTTTTGGTTTTTCAATATTATTTTTTTGTTGTAGTTGCTCGAATTGTGTTGCTGCATTGATACACATATTGATCGCAAGTGATGTCTTACCCATTGATGGCCTAGCAGCGAGGATCACAAGATCAGATGGCTGCATACCGCCGGTTTTCGCGTCTAGATCAGTGAAGCCTGTTGGTACTCCAGTAATATGTTTTCCCTCTTGATACATTGTTGAAACTTTAGTCACGACGCTATGTATCACTGTATTTAGATCATGAAAGTCGTTTTTTCCTTTACCGCTAGCACCTATCTCGATCAGTTTTTTGTGAGCCATTTCGATTATATCGTTTGCTCTATTATGTCCATCAAGATAGGCATCTTTCAGTATATCACGACTCATTTCAACGAGACATCTTTTTACATAATAACTATGGATTATGTTTGCCAAAGTTTTTATGTCATGGACAAATTGCACACTGACTACAAGATCTTTTAAGTATTCATAGCAAGACACTCCAGCTGCTTCAAATACTTTCTCATCTTTTAACTCTTGCTTGAGAGTTAGAGGTGTCGCTACAAAATCATTCCATATTAAATTACATAATTTTTTATATATTTTTTTGTGTATTGGTAATAGAAAGTTATCCTCACTGATTGCATCAGCTATATCATGTAAGACTCCATTATTTATTATCAGTGCTCCTAATAAAATTTTTTCAACTTCTACATCACCGATTGGCTCAGTTGGATCAAATTTTTTATATTCCATACATAATATAAGTTATAGATTTATATCTTCACTAGAGGATTTTACTCTATATTGTAATTCTATGTGATATAAATCAAAAAGCTTTTATCTTTAATTTATCAGCAAGAAAAATATCAATGGATCATATTATTTAATATACATACCATAAATCATGTATAAGCTATGATCTAATTGAGGAATGTTTTGTCTTTTTAATATCATGTTGCTTCTATTGTTTGGTATACACAACCAATGGTGTATAATATTTTCACCAACTTCAGTATGCAATTTAAAATAAAAATACTGTTTTCAGTAGATATAATTGAGTATAATGAAATCTTAATATAATTATTGATATTAATATATCATCCCACTGCTGTCAAAGATTAGTTCCATTTCGTTCCAAGTGTTATATTTATCTTCTGGTAGATTTTGAAGTGGAGATGCAGCTTTTATGGCTCTTATAACACTATCTACAAAGGCATTGTACACATTTTTATCAACTCCTATTGGCATTGATCGATCTTTGACTTGTATATCGCTGACTTCGCCATTTTCATCAGCTTTTATCTTAACAATGATGCGCATATTTTTATTATCTTTACCTCCGCTAAAAGCAGCAACTCGCCAAGCTTGAGATATCTGTGAACGAATAGCGGCTATCTCACTCATAGACAGATCACCTTCAGAATCATAATCTGTAGTTGTGTCGCCTTTTATAGCATTTTCCATTATATCATTGAGGCTTTTCAGCTTTTCCTTATTATTCTTAGTAGACTTTTTACCACCCTCTTGGAGCGATTTTAGAACAGTATTAGCTAGCTCATCATCCGAATTAAGCTTCTTTTTTTTGTCTTCCTTCTTCTTATCATCTTTTGCCACCACTGCTTTTTTAGGCTTTATTTCTGGTTTTTTCTCAGTTTTTTTATCTTTCTTTTCCTTATCCTGATTCAAATCAGGCTCCTTTTTAATATCTTTTGTAGGTACTTTTTCTCTATCATCAGTTGATTTTTTATCATGTTTGACTCTAGGTTGTTCAATTTTTTTCTCATCAACCTTAGATTCTTCTTTCTTGATTTCTGGTTTAGGATCTGGTTTTTTGTCTTCAACAACCTTAGACTCAATCTTCTTTTGACTCATGTTTTGGTTATCAAACTTACTATCTTTCATAACAGTTTTATTATCCTTTTTCACATCATCTTTCGACATAAGCTCTTTCTTTTTATCAAAAAGTTTTACATCATTAGTTGTAGTTTTGATATTTGTGACTGTACTAATCGGGATCATTTCTAACAGTATAGTTTCCTCTTGTATATCCAATTTTTTTGAGTAATCGACACCAAGCATCAGCACTAAGAACAGGACTAAATGAAGGATGAGAGAGTAAGTAAAGCCAATCTGCATATCACTTTTTCTTTTTAGGCTGCCTCTGGTCAATCTCCGTAATTAGTGCTACATTAGTAAATCCAACCTCTTTTACAAGTGCAAAAAGCTCAATAACTTTTCCATAATTTATACTTTGATCGCCCTTAATAAAAATCCTAATTTGCGGGGTAGCAGACATTACAGCAGCCAGTTTCATGATAAGCTCATTAGGTGGCAGAGAAGTCTCCTGAACATAGAAATTACCAGCCTTATCAATTGATATCACTAGTGGTTCATCATTTCCTGTAATTTGTCCAGACTTAGTCTTAGGTAGATCAACTTCAATCCCAGATATAAGCATAGGAGCAGTAACCATAAATATTATTAGCAAAACTAACATTACATCTACAAAGGGTGTGATATTTATTTCACTGCTAAGTTGTCGTCTTCTACTTGAAGTATTAGTTGTCATTCCCATATCTTACCTATTTAACCAAGTTCTCTTAATATTAAATTGTATAATTCAATTCTAAAATCATCAGCTTCTCTAGCAATCACATCTATATCTGACATAAATTTATTATAAAAAATATAAGCTGGAATAGCTGCAATCAAGCCAAAAGCAGTTGCAAGTAATGCCTCAGCAATACCTGGAGCAACAACAGCTAAAGTTGTATTTTTTGAAGCAGCAATAGATTGAAAACTCGACATAATACCCCATACAGTCCCGAAAAGTCCTATAAATGGCGCACTACTAGATATAGTTGCAAGGAATCCAACATTACTCTCAAGGTTTCCAACAGACTTACTTGTAGCAAGCAACATAGCATTATTTACTCGATCTTTTAGATTTTCCAGATGATTTGGTTGATCAGGCTTAGGCTGAACTTGCCACTCATCTACAGCAGCAAATAGCACCTTAGCAAGAGTATGTGAATCTTTCTTATCAGTTGCATATTTGAAAAGTTGATTGATAGATTTACTTGTTTGAAAAAACACTGAAAACTTCTTTATCTTCCGTCTAAATGAACTAAGTACAATCATTTTAGTAAAGATTATAGTCCACCCCCAAATTGATGCCAGCAAAAGCATTAACATAACTAGTTGCACTAATAGCTCAGCTTGGAGACATAAATCTAAAAGAGAAGTTTTATTAACATGAGATAAAGCGGCATCGAGCACTAATTGTTCATGATTGCCAATTTTTCCTTGCTGCATTTGTTTTTTATTGCAATTTTTTTATAACTAACATATAATATGTATATCACAACTACAAAATATGATAGAGCTAGCAAATTCAATATTTAGTCTCTTCTCGGAGAAAAAACTTCCTAATTCAGTGCTAATACATGGTAAAAAAGGCGTAGGTAAGTCATATCTGATTGGATTGATTGCTGAAAAGATTTTACAGACAACAAATTCACCTGACTTGCTAATCCTATCTGGACAATCTATTACAATAGACAATGTGAGAAGAGGAATAGACTTCAGTATGACTAGGCCAGCTAATAGCTATAAAATCCTTGTTTTTGATGGGATAGATACTATGTTAAATAGTGCAATAAATGCTATGCTGAAGTTAATTGAAGAGCCACCAGTTGATATGTATATATTCTTAATAGCATGTAATCTCTACAATATTTCAAGAACAGTCAGCTCTAGATGCATCAAAATTCATGTAAAACAGCCTAAATTTGAGGATTTTGTAGAAATAGTTACATCACATCGGCAAGACCTAAACAATAATGCTCTCACATATCTATATAATGCATTAGAAGGAGACATAAAAGCTACAAATTCAATCAGAAGTGATGTTTCTAGGGTTATTTCATTAGGCAAGCCATACCTTAGTGAGTTACTAAACATATTAACAGTTGCACCTGACGATAGCTTAGTTAAGATTATACTTTTCGAACTAGCTCAAAAAGCTAAATTTGCAAATAAACAAGGACAACTATATTTTTTAGAGAAGATAGATTTTCTCAACCGTGAATATGCAAAGATCAAAAGATATAATCTAAATGAAGCAAATGCAATTTATGCTATAGTTAATTCACTCAACTTATAAGAGATAACATCTCTTTTTCAATAGGAAGATTCGGGTATTTTACATTGTATTTTGCAACCACTTCACTAACAGATTGACTTATACAGATGAATGTTATCCAGTTAAAATTGTAGTGCTCCGGGAAGTTTTTGAGAAAAGCAACGGCGCCACGACGAGAATAAAGTAAAATATGTGATATAGAGCCATTCATAATTTGATCTACAATCTTAAGTGATATTTTTCTCTCAATAGACTTATATACAACTTCTCTTTTGACTCCATAAGATTGATAATCAAGAAAAGCTGTATCAGCACCAGATAGATATAGTACACCATTAAGATTAATTTTCTCAGTTAATGATTGAATATTATAATATGAATGATGAAGGCTTAAGAAACCATTAGTATCTAATAAATCACGAGTTTTAGAGCCAACAGTAATTATTTCTTTATGCTTAATTTCATTACAATCAAAAGTTGTAATATTTCTTAAAAGGGCAACAGCACCATTCTTACTAGTGATAAGAATCTTTTTAATCTGAGAAATTCTAAAGATAAGATCATTATCAATACAACTTATGGTATAAAAAGGACTACAATAAATAAATTTATTATTTTCAGATCTGATAAAATCTTTTACAACTAAAATTTTCAACACATATCCATAAATAATTCGCGCTCATTTAGAGCACATAACATAGACCCCCCTGAATCAGAATCCTCATCCTCATTATACTCGTTATAATTAATCTCATATGCCAAATGATGATCATTATGTAATTTTATAAGTTGAGTTTCCAAAAAAGCTTTATCTGAATAGAAGACTCTCAGTATATTTATGTTACATTTTTCTACAATTTGAGATATATTTTCTAGAGCAATTTTATCATGTAGAAGACATGCTTCAAGAGCAACTGAATATATAGGTTTTAAGCCATATTCATCTATTTTATTTAGCAAATGATAAACTTTTTCTAAATTATTATACCTTATTTCTGCGTGATGTTTTTTCCATTCACTATCAGTGTCTTTTGGAGTTAAATCTTTACCACCACTATCTTTATGGAATTTAATAAGTTCTTTAAATGAAATCTCGCTAAGAGTAGATTTCTCAAGTTTTTGTAGCATGTCAAAGATTATAGAAATGCTTGTAGAACGTCCTTTTCCACCATGACAATGAATATGTAACCAATCAGTTTCAGGATTAAACTTATTTTGAATAAAAGAAGTAAATTTTACAATTGTTTGCGGTGATATTGGATGATGATCAATAGATGGTATGCGGATATATTCGAGTTTTACTCCGTTCATTTTGATTGTTTCAATCATCTCTTTTTCACTTATAAATCCATTTTTATTTTTTATTTGAACAGTTTGATAAATTTCATCAACATCTCCTTCCTTAGTTGAAAATCTTGATACAATCTTAACACCTTGAGGAAATTTTTCGTTTAATTTGGTAATAATCTCTTTTTCATCATCCTCGACAAGATGATCGGGGAGTTTAAAATTCACTATGTTTTTTGGAGAACGGATACTAAATGAAACTGCATTATTAGCGTATTTTATAAAGCCATGTATTTCCTTAATCAGGTCGATATGATATATTGTTTTTATCCAAGGATTATCACTTTTAATTTTGTGAAAGGCATTATTTAATTGTTGTTTTGTAAAAATACCACTAGATGAAAATGGTGATAAACTATTATATATAACACGAAATCTTATTGGTAATCCTGATTCTCCTTCTGCTTTCAATCCTTCTTCATTCCATAAATGCTTACTTGAACATATGACACCATCAGAGTGCATATCGTCAAAATCTATGATCTCTGAAAGTTTAATAGCTTTCGGTTCTTCTTGGTTACTCATGTTTAAATTTTTTATCATAGATATGGTCTATACAATAAGTATAACTTAGAAATATTAAGATTATAATACAACAGGAGATTAGTATAAAAAAGTTGTTGCGCTGTTAAAAAAGCCATATTATAATCTATTTTGTAGGATAATTATCAGATCATCAATATGTCCAAGTCTAAAAAAAAGATCAATAAAAAAGCTTTGAATCAATCAATAAATCAAGATGATGATTCTCTCAAAGATAGCGCATCTGCTCAGTTTCACTATGATGCATTCGTAACTGATACAATTGCAGAAGAAATACTTGATATAGATAGGTATCTTGGTGAGTATAATCAGTCTGCAACAAAGAACTTTATTTCAAGTACGCAACTTTCATTAATTCTTTCTATAGTTATACTGTTTGCAGCATTTTGCATGCTTAAGCCTGATTTGGCTATCACTGCATTTCTTATCTGTGGTTCAACACTTCATCTTTCACTAACTATTATCAAGTCATTGGTATTTAATTTAAAAGAGAAAGTTAGATCTCTCAGGCAGAGCTATATAGAAGCTATAAAATCTGTAAAAGAGGAGATACAATATAACTCAGATGAATTTCCAATCTATTCAATACTTTTACCAGTATTGACGGAGGATAAACAAGTGCTAGAACAACTTTTCGAAGCTATTTATAACCTTAATTATCCAAAGGATAAGTTACAAATTCTACTTCTAGTAGAAGAAATTGACTCAAAAACTATTAATTACGTTAAACAGATTGAATCAAATCTAAATTATCAATTAATTATAATACCTGATTTCCAACCTCGGACAAAAGCTAAAGCGTGTAACTATGCACTAAATTTTGTGAAAGGCGAATATGTTGTAATTTTTGATGCAGACGATATTCCTTCACCAGACCAATTAATGATTGCTATAGAGAGATTTAAAATTCAAAAAGATAACGGAAAACTGGCTTGTCTACAGGCTAAGCTGAATTATTATAACGCAGACGAAAATCTACTGACGAGACTATTTAGTCTTGAATATGCAGTCCTTTTCGATAAAATACTTCCATCACTATCACGTGGCTGTTATCCTCTGCCTTTAGGGGGGACAAGTAACCATTTGAGAGCTGATGTACTAAAGCAATTGAAGGGTTGGGATATATATAACCTAGCGGAAGATGCTGAAATAGGAATAAGACTAGCTATAAATGGCTATAAAACTGAGACAATTGATTCTCATACAGCAGAGGAATCACCAGTGACTATCTGGGCATGGATTAAGCAAAGATCTAGATGGCTAAAAGGCTTCATTCAAACTTATCTTTTATATTTACAACGATGCAACAACCTAACAGATAAAATCGGAGCCAAAAAATCATTTATCTCAATGCACTTCATGATAGGATTAAGCACTCTCAGCTTAATAGTTACACCATTTATGATTGCTTTTGGTGGATTATTGATTAGCGGCTACACTTCAATCGATAATGAAACAAATGACTTCATATTAGGGTTTTCAGGTGTTTCAGCAGGATTATGGATAATGAGCACTATTTATCAATCAGTTAAGACAATTAAATCATCAAATTTTCTTAAGGCATTTTCACCAATAAAAAAAATTATCTTAATACTTGCATTCCCACCATATTTTATTTTACATACAGTTGCAGCACTATATGCCGTTTTTGATCTTATAAGAAGACCCTTTTATTGGAGTAAAACTAAACATGGAATTACAAAAAGTAAAGTATCTATAAAGAAGTTATTTAATAAAAATAGTTGACATATATAACAGTTATGGATAAGTTTTGACGAAAATAGAAAAGTCAATCTTATGAACTCTGGGAGAAAAATTCAACTAGCAATTGATTGCATGAGTGGTGAATATGCACCTATCTCAGTTGTTAAAGCTATAAAAATAGCTTCTACTAAACATAAAAATGTCAAATTTTTAGTTTATGGAGATAAAGATAAAGTTCTACCTCTAATAGAAAAATTCGCAATAGATAATACATATTATACTGTAATTCATAGCAATAGCGTTGTACTAGATACAGATAAACCAACAGAGCCATTACGGAGTAAAAAAGACTCAAGCATGAGAATGTCAATCGATTCAGTAATGAATAAAGAGGTTGATGGATGTGTCTCAGCAGGTAATACAGGGGCTTTAATGCTAGCTGCACGGATGATTCTCGGAAGCATTGAAAATATAAAAAGACCAGCAATAGCTGGTATCATACCAACTATTGGTGCAACTGAAAGTAGATCTGTTTTTCTTGATATGGGAGCAAATATCACATGCGATGAGATAGTATTGAGTCAATTTGCTATAATGGGTATATGCTTTGCGAAAGTTGTTTTAGGTAAAGATAAACCAACAGTGGGTATCTTGAATATAGGTAGTGAAAAATCAAAAGGTCGTGAAGTTGAACAAAAAACCTATGCAATTCTACAATCTACAGTTGATAATTTTGTTGGATATGTCGAAGGGCATGATGTTATAAATGGCAAAGCAGATGTAGTCGTGACTGACGGGTTTTCAGGAAATATTTTTCTGAAAGCTTCTGAAGGAGCAGCTAAAATATGTTTAAAGCAACTTAAACATGCAATTGCTACAAATATTCTGACAAAAGTGGTCGGGCTAATTCTCAAACCATGCTTAAAAAAGAAGTTAGCATTTCTAGATCCACGTCACAATAATGGAGCGATGTTAGTAGGAATAAATGGTATAGTTGTGAAAAGTCATGGTAGTTCAGATGAGATAGCTTTTGCTAATGCTATAGATGTAGCAGTAAATTTAGCTAGGGAAGGGTTTAATGAGAAAATCATCTATGAAATGGCAAATTTCTCACAAAAAAATAATAATGAATTCTCAGCCTCTGAGATCTTCGAAAAAATAAAATCTACTTCAGCTAAGATTTTAGGATTAGGCAATAAGAAAGATTAGATTACGAGAAAAAATTTTTGCTTTTTTATAGGAAAATTCATTATTGCGGATTGTTTTTATTGTATACTACTAAGTAGTTTATTTCAGGATCCATACCATGTTTTGCAATGTAAATATCAGCCTTTGCATCACTAAACCAAGTATCTCTTTCAACAAGGAACTGTGCCTGAATGGCTTCACGGACCTCATTAGGTGTATATGCTTGTTCTAACTCCTTGCCTTTAGTGTAATGAATACCTATAAATTCAACATTATTTTTCTCACATATCTTTTTGACTGATTCTAGATTCCATACATGATCATCAATAAATACAATCTTTGTTGGTTTAAGATAAGTTTTTTCCTACATTGCTTCTAAACACTCACCTTTATTAGATTGCGCAAAATGATGCCGTTGTATAATTGACCAACTTGAGTAGGTGACTCAAGCGAGTCAAACAGATCAATTTGCTTGTTAAGATATTTGTTATCTAATCTAGATAAAGTCTTAAAATCTATATTGAATTCTTCTAGGCACTTGTATCTCCAATTTGCCCAATTCAAATACTCTCTATTTCGCCATAAGGGGAGTGAGTTAATGCAATCGCAGATAAGCTGTTGTTCTTGATATATTCAATCACAGAATACATTTCTTTTTCAACTAGCTTTCTTTTTGCTTGTAAACATATTGAATCCGAGTATCGTTCACCATCAGGTACTCTGTTTATTTTTTTGCAATAGCTTTCAATTTTATCTAAGATTCTCCAATTTTGCTGGATTGCAATATCATCCAGGATACTTAAAACATTGTTTACATCAAACACTAAAAGTGTGTCTTGAGGCTGGTTTTTAATAATCTTTAAAATACTGTTAGAACTATTTGTTTGTTGAATTGTCATAAGAGTTTTTTATGCTTCTAAAGCATAAAATACTCTAATTCCAGATTGTATCAATAAATACAATACAACTAAAAATTTGATTTTTTTTAATTCTAGGTAGCTTTATTTAAATAAATTTTTTTAATCTTTATTGATGTTTTTGACAACTTCTAAGTCTGAAAAATCAATTTTTTTATCACCAATAATTTGATAGTTCTCATGTCCTTTTCCAGCAATTAGAATGATATCGTTTTTGTCTGAGTTTTTTATTGTAAATTCAATCGCTGATTGTCTATCTCCAATTTCAATATAATCACTTTTAATACCACTTATGATTGCATCTCGTATAGATTGTGGATCTTCATAACGTGGATTATCATCTGTCACAATAATTTTATCTGCAAGTCGACCCGCAATTCCCCCCATAATTGATCGCTTTTCAGCATCTCTATTACCGCCACAACCAAATACAATCCATAACTGTCCTTTTTTAGTAGCATTTCTATACTGCATTAGAGATTGTAGCACCGCTTCAAGGGCGTTTGGCTTATGTGCATAGTCAATAAATATTTCTAGGTTATCTTTCATAATTTTTTCCATACGTCCTTGTGGTAGAGAAATTCTATCTATAATTGGTAAAATCTCATTGATCTTAAAACCAGTTTGCATTAACATACCTATCACGCAGATAATGTTATATAGGTTATGGATGCCAGGAATTTGCCAGTTAATTATCTGAATAATATCATTTATCTTCAAACTGAAATTGTGCCCTGGTATGTGATCAATCACCTGTAGATTGCCATTTTTGCCATATGTAATGATATTTTTTTCTTGACAAATCTCTATCAGCTTTTGCGAGTACTGGTCATCATAATTCAACACTAGGTTATCTATATTATGATCTGTGAAGAGTCGTTTTTTCGCGTCAAAATAGCTTTCTATATCCTTGTAGTAATCGAGATGCTCTGGTGAAAGGTTGGTGAATGCAGCAACTTTAAATGGAATATAATCTATCCTAGATTGTTCTATTCCGTGACTTGATGACTCAATACAAGCATATTTACATTCAACCTGTGACAAAATTTTCCTGAGATCCATTGCGTCAGGTGTTGTTAAAGTATCTGTAATTTTTGTATCTTTTTCACCTATTTCAATTGCTCCTAAGGTGCCTATATATAGAGCTTTTTCACATGTGATGAGCGATACAGCTTGTATGTACATATATGCGACTGATGTTTTGCCGCTAGTACCAGTTAAAGTTGTAATTATTTTCGGTATTTGAGGATATAAGAGGCTTGCGGCATATGCCCAAAACTTTGCTGGGTTGTCAACTGGAATTACTTCACAATTATATCCTTTTTGTACAATTTTTAGGTATATTTCTCTACTAACGATTGCATATTTTGCACCATTAGCTATTGCATTATACAAGTAAGAGATGTTTTGTTCAAGTGAAACCAGAACATATACCGCTTTCTCAGTAACTTGTGTATGGTGTCTTGTGATTAATTTTGTTTTGAGGATATAATCAATTACATATTGCGGTACCATTTTTATTTTTTATGAGAAAATTTCAGATAAAATACATCATTTTTGCTATTATTATAATAATCTTTACAGTGCTATTTGATCAAATGACAAAAAATTGGGCGATGTACAGCCTAAACATGTCTATTCCTGTTACATTTTTTTTATCATTTACCCTCAGTTTTAATAAAGGTATCAGCTTTGGATTATTTAATAGTAGTCAAACAGATCAAGTTATTCTAGTTATAGTTGCATTATCTATAGTACTTGGTTTAAGTCTCACTATAAATCGCAGCATTTTTATACCGTATTCTTTGATAATTGGCGGTGCTATTGGTAATATAATTGATAGGTTAAGAGTTAGTGCGGTGATTGATTTTATCAATTTACACTATAAAAACTATCATTTTCCGATTTTCAACATTGCTGACATTGCAATCTGTCTTGGATGCGGTGTTTTATTGTTTGCAGAGTTGCTTCAATCACGCAAAAATCAACCAGATAGCAAAGGCACATAGTAAGCAATTTACAATCCAGAAGCGTATTACAACAGTATTTTCTGCAGTATTCATCTTTTCAAAGTGGTGATGGATTGGTGCCATGAGAAACACCCGCTTTTTCCACAACTTATAAGAAAATACTTGAATCATTACTGATAAAGCTTCAGCCACAAAAATACCTCCAATTACAACTAGGAGTAACTCTTGCTTTAGTATTACTACAGTCGTACCAATTACACCTCCGATTGCAAGACTACCAACATCACCCATAAAAATTCGTGCAGGATTAGAATTATACCATAAAAAACCTAGTAATACACCAATAAAAATAGTCAAGAAAGCCATGAGATTATTCATATTTTTAGAATTGATTTCTATATCTAATCTCTCAGGAGGATATATATTATTTTCAATCATAAATATTATAAATACAAACGTAGCGAGAACTATTATCGATGTACCTGTTAGCAAACCATCGAGACCATCTGTCAGATTAGTCGCATTTGCACAACCAACAATAGCAAAACTCGCTAAAAGATAGTAGAGATAACCAATATCAAGATGATTATCGATTAATGGAATTCTAATTGTGGTTGTAGGATTAATGTAGAAGAGAGCAACTCCGGCTATAATAAATTCAACTACAAGTCGTAGTTTTGCTTTAATACCTTTGACTGTTTGCTTCTTAATTTTCATATAATCATCCATAAAACCGATACAGCCATAGGTTATCATAATAAAAAGAAGAGGCACCACTATTGTGCTTGTGCTAAAAATAGCTGCAAGTATAATAACAGAGGCTATTATTAATAGCCCCCCCATTGTAGGAGTGCCTACTTTTTTCAGATGAGATTCTGGCCCATCATTGCGTATAGGTTGTCCTTTACTTTGCCATCTTCGCATTATTTGTATGAATTTTTTACCACTTAAAATTGCAAATAAGAAGCTTAGAAATAAAATAAAAAAAAGGTTTACCATAAAAAGTTTTTTATTTGTGACATAGACTTATATATATAATGGAAAAATCATCGATACTATAGCCATAATAGTACAGCTTATAGCTGTATTAAATCTTTATTGACTCGATAATATATTCAATTTTAGATAGAATCTTATTCAATCTGTAGTACTTATGTTTAACTTCAGAAGCGAATCCAAAGTTATTTTTTGCCCACTCTGTGAACCAAGATTCAACCAAAAGCCACATATTAACGTTAGGATCTAGCATAGCTAAAACACTCTCAAGAGACATAATATTTTTCTGAAGTAATACAAGCTGTGGTTGTGTCTCCATATTAAACTCTGAGGTAATTTCAAACAACCTACACAAGAGTTTGCTAATAGAAATCTCAGCCTTAGGTTTACCAAAAATCGGTTCAGCAATAGTACGACAAGCGAGGGAAAATCTGTTTTGCAACTTTTCCAAATTCTTACTATCTGCCTGGACATAACCAGCTTTAAAATGTAATTTTGAAACCTTTTCATAATCTTTTTTTACAAAAGCATGGATAATCTCAGCGAGGAACAATCTATCCATTTCAGGGAGATAACTGAACATGCCAAAATCAACTAGAACAAGTCTTTTTGCTCTATCAATCATAATATTACCCGGATGAATATCTGCATGAAAAAAACCATCAATATAAGCCTGCTTGAAAAAGAGAAATGCTAACTTTTGTGCCAAATTTTTCCTTTCTTTCAAATCACAATCTTCAATCTTTCCACCATCAATCCACTCAGTTACAAGTATACTACTAGTTGTATACTCCCAAAAAACCTTCGGTATATATACATCATCTTGCTCACGACAGTTATATCTCAATTTATCAGCTGCAGCAGCTTCCATCTGCATATTTAACTCAGAGTTAGCTGTTTCTGCTATTAAATTAACAACTTCAAGTAGTCGTAATCTCCTGGCAGGGCCAATAAATCTATTTAAAAATTCTGCAATCAACATCATAAGATCGATATTTTGCTTAAATCTCTTCCTAATATTTGGTCTTAAAACTTTTATAGCAATATCACTACCACAAATTGTATACCCCCTATGTACTTGAGCTACCGATGCTGCAGCAATAGGTATTTGATCAATCTTAAGTTGTTGATATTTCTCTCCTAACTCAATAGCTAGAATTTTCTCAATCTTCTTAAAATCTACTGTAGGTGCATCTTCTTGTAATTTTTTTAATTCTTTACATATAATAGGATTTATGAGATCATACCTAGTAGATAAAAACTGTCCTAATTTAATGAAAGCTGGTCCAAGTCTCGGTAATCCACTACAAAGATTTTTACCTAACTTCTCAAGACTCGCATTATATCTGATCAAATGCCTCTTTTTATAATAAAAAACTGCACAAAATGAGGTAAAGATCATCTCCCAAGTAAGAATCCAGATAGTATATATTATACTAAAGAATGATTTCATCTGCGATTTTTTCTTTATTTATAACATAAATATGTTACAATCATTTTCATGATTCATAGTTTTAAAGATGCAATTTTAAAAATTAATGCTAAGCGAACTGATCGGTGCATTTATTATTGTTTTAAGTGCTATTATACTACTTATAGTTGAAAGCTATGCTTTCAAAAAACTCTTATCAAAAAAGCAATGGCAATACTGGCAATTCTTCTTAATTAAGGCTTTTAATCATCCATTAAAGATTATCATAATCTTGATAAGTGTTATATATTTAATTGAATTCTTCTACCTAACAAAGGACAGTTTTTTCACAGATGAGGACTTCCAGACAGCGAAGCTAATAGTCTTTGTAAGCGCTCTAATGTGTGGAACTTTATCTTTTATAAAGCGACTAGAGAGATATTTTTTGAAATCTAATAGTCTGTCTAAACATCACGAAAAAGAGCTACATAGATCAACTATAATTCTTCTTATGAAACTCTGTTTTGTGACATCTCTAGTGATAGGAATCCTTATATTACTACATACTCTTGGGGTACGGATGCAAGCTGTAATTACTGTTATAAGTCTTAGTGGTGTGGCAATCGGTATCTCATCAAGAGATCTAGTTGCAAGCTTCTTCGGCACTATGTTCATCTATACTAACGGTCCTTTTGTAATAGGTGATAGAATTAAAATCAATCATTTGGAAGGAGTAGTAGAGAATATAACTTGGTTGTCAACTCGTATTAGACTAGATAATAAAAACCTTACATATATACCCAATATCCAGTTTCTAAATGTAACAATTGAAAATATAAGTTATGCTCTCGAGAAACGAGTAACGCTATTTTTGAGTGTTTCTTCTTGTGATTTTAATCTTATTAACAACTTTTTAGATAAAATTGTAAAAGATATAAGAAATATTGAAGTTGAGCTTGACAACTCTACACACAATCCTAAGATGACTTATGAAATACTTGAGGCAGATGAGATGGAAGTTAAATTTAAAGTAAAAATTTATTTTCATAAATATATTTTAAATAACGAGCTATCAGAGCAAAAAGTCCAAATTTTACAGAAAATTTCACGAACATTTAACCAAGCTAATATGCGTTTTCATTTAAAGCTTGAAGATTAAATTCATCTTTGATAATTAAATTTATCAATTTCATAGATTGAATATTCAACTATTATTTATCTATAGAAAGTGCAATACTTGAAACAGGATCAAACTGTATAAAATAGCTGTATCATAAAACAAACATATATATAAAACATAAGAGATTTTAGGTATGTAGCCTTGTTTTTGCTGAAGTTTATTGTAAAACTCAAAGTTAAAGTACAAGTTTAAGTCAAATTTTTGAATGTATATAGTTATTTTAGGCGCCCCTGGTGCTGGTAAAGGAACTCAATCTAAATTAATAAGTGAAGAATATAAAATACCAGCTATATCTACAGGTGATCTACTTAGAAGCGCCTCAGCTAACCAAAATGATGCTGTGAAGATAGTTGATATAATCAGCAAAGGTATGCTAGTCAGTAATGAATTGATGATCAAAGTACTGCAAAATAGACTAAATAAAAAGGATTGTAATGGTGGTTTTATCTTAGATGGTTTTCCCAGAAGTCTAGAACAGGCTAAACTTATGGATGAGATATTTAACTATGTCCCAGTGATAATAAATATTTCTATTGATACTGAGATACTTGTAAAGAGGCTTGTCGGTCGCTTCTCATGTAAAGACTGCGGTTCTATCTATAATAGATTTTTTCTTAAACCTAATATTGATGGCATTTGTGATGAATGTGGTGGTCATAGCTTTGTATATAGAAGTGATGATGAAGAAGAAATAATTCGTAAGAGAATGGCTGTATACGAAGAGCAGACTCGTCCTTTAATTAACTATTATGAGGAAAACAATAGTAATATAAGATCATTTAATGGAGCGCAGGATGTAGCAAGTCTCTTCTCTCAAATTAAAGGCTCTTTAAGTAAGATATGAGCGGATTGAAGTTTAAATGGAGTAGAAATTTACTAGAAGTAGTAGTATGTAATTTAAACAAAAAATAATATGGTGGAACTAATTTTTTATGGTTTTTCTGCACTGCTAATAATTGGGGCTCTTTCAGTAATATTTGCACAAAACCCAGTAAAATCAGTTTTATCACTAGTTTTGTGCTTCTTAAATTCTGCAGCGCTACTTCTACTGACTGGCGCTGAATTTGTTTCAGTAATACTTATAGTTGTATATGTTGGTGCTGTAATTGTACTGCTCCTATTTGTCGTTATGACTCTCAGCACGGAAGAATTTAATTACAAAAGGATATTTAAAGCTCATTACCTGCCATTTTTAGTCGGTATAATTATATCATTTATCCTTGCATTAACATCATTTAATGAAGAATATTTTGCAAGGAATAAAGTTGTGACTCTTGATAATACTAAAGCTATTGCTGCTAGATTATATACAGATTCATTTCTTCAGTTCCAGTTATCTGGGATAATATTATTGATAGCTCTAGTTGGTGCTATAGTTTTATCAAATAGAGTAAGAAGAAATGATGTTAAGAAACAAAATGTTTGGAAACAGCTTACAACAAATCCATCAGATAGAATTAAACTTGTAAGTAAAAATAGTGGTGATGGAGCATAGTGTAAAAAAGCGAAATGTTGGGAATGAAAGTATCTATAAAATGAAAGTCATCTACGGCATTCTCAAGTTTCTATCTTATAATAAATTTATCAATTCTAAAAATTTGCTAACATGGAAAGTATAGGTTTAATGCATTATATATCTTTAGCCACAATTGTGTTTCTAATAGGCATTTCTGGGATGTTTTTAAACAGGCAGAACATTATTGGATTACTCATGTCTATAGAGTTGATGTTGTTGGCAGTTAATATAAATATGGTAAGTATCGGCGTATATACAAATAACATAAATAACCAGATATTCAGTATTTTTATCCTGACTGTCGCAGCAGCAGAGATAGCAATAGGACTGGCGATACTTGTGCTGTACTTTAGAAAATCACCTAATATAGAGCTGAGATCAGCAACAAAATTACATGGATAATAATGGAGAAAATCACATTGCACATATCATTCTTTTTACCTCTCATTAGCTTCCTCTTTGCAAATATATTTAAAACTAAAATTCCTAGAAATACAATCCTTAGTTGCTGTGTAACAATGATGATAGGTGCGGCACTTCTATTCGACTTAGTATTTTACAACTTATACTCAAGCAGACAAGAGAGAATGAGCTATCTACTTTGGAACTGGATAGATATATCTTACAATTTAAAAGCAAATATAGCTATTAATTTAGATATGCTATCTGGTATAATGGGGGTTGTAGTTTTCAATATATCAGCATTAGTTCATCTTTACTCACTAGGATATATGTCACACGACAATCAGCAAGAGAAATTTATGTCATATTTATCTCTTTTTACCTTTTTTATGCTGACTTTAATTTTTTCAGATAATCTATTGCAGCTATTTATTGGATGGGAGGGGGTGGGCCTCTGTTCCTACCTTCTAATAGGTTTCTGGTATCACAAAAAATCAGCAAATAAGGCAGCTATGAAAGCATTTATAGTGAATCGTATAGGTGACGTAGGATTGATCTTAGCTATGGGTTTAATGTTAATTACTTTCAAAAGTATAGAGTTTTCACATATTTTGAATCAAGAGAAAATCGCTCAGGTAATGGGACAAAAAATGTGTTACTGGACTATGATAGATATGATCTGCCTCTGCCTCTTTATAGGTTGTATGGGAAAATCAGCACAAATATTACTACATGTCTGGCTACCAGATGCTATGGAAGGACCAACACCAGTCTCAGCTCTAATACATGCAGCTACGATGGTTACTGCTGGTGTATTTCTAATTGCAAGGTGTTCACCTATATTTGAGCAATCACGGGTTATTTTAAATTTAATTACAGTTATTGGTGCAGTTACGGCTATCTTTGCAGCTACAATTGCATTAGTTCAAAATGATATAAAAAGGATTATAGCTTACTCAACCTGTAGTCAGCTAGGTTATATGTTTTTCGCCTGTGGGTTATCTCAATATTCAGCTGGTATCTTCCATCTCTATACTCATGCATTTTTCAAAGCTCTCTTATTTTTAAGCGCAGGGAGTGTGATACATGGTATGTATGGTGAACAGGACATTAACAAAATGGGTGGGTTGCGTCGCTATATGCCAGTGATTTATATAACGATGATGATTGGATCGCTAGCGCTTGCTGGTATTTTCCCATTTGCTGGCTTCTACTCAAAAGATGCAATTATCGAAAGTGCTGCTTTCTCTCATTTATTGGTAGGTAAATTTGCTTATTATAGTGGATTGGTAGCTGCTTTCTTCACAGCATTTTACTCTTGGAGATTGATAATATTAGTCTTTGATGGGCAGTATAATAAAAAACACAAGCCACATAAGTCCGGGAAAGCTATGTTGATACCACTGATACTACTATCACTCGGTGCTATTCTAAGTGGTTTTGTAGGCAAAGAGATGCTTGAGAAGGATTTCTGGCGTGGTGCAATTATAGTTTTAAAGCAGTATCATAGTAAAGTATCTATACTTGAGCAGTTCTTACCTATGATTATAGGTCTATTTGGTATAGCTCTTGCCTATATTATATATGGTTTCAAAATCTCACATAGGTTGCAATTTAAGATAATTATACAGCTGCTATCTAATGGATATTATTTTGACTGTATCTATAATCTTCTCTTTGTTAAGACGATTAAGTTGTTAAGTACTCTATCTTATAGAATTTTGGATAATAAAGTTATTGACTCAATACCGCGCGGACTAACTCACCTTATAAATATTGTTGGTTGTGGTCTGAAATCTTTTCACACAGGGAATGTACAGACTTATATAGTGATGTTTGTGACCTTTATTTCTTTGGCATTTTATGAAGCAATATCAGATATTCCTAGTGGTGAGTTCTGGATTATATCACTAGTTGGTATAGGTATATATACAGTTGTAATTGCTACTATAAATAAAGCGAAGCAAATTAATTTAAATTAATTATGAGTGATCTTCCAGTTCTATCTATTCTTATTTTATTTCCAGCCTTATCAGCTATCTTTTTGTTTGCTATTGGCGCCATGACTAAAAGAACAAATCTCTCTTGTTTTGCATCTATTGCTAAGTACTTTACAGTTGTCGTATCATTAGTTGAGCTTCTAGGTGTAGCTATTCTTACTATTATATTTGACAACTCACAATGGATGCAATTTATTGAAAACTATAGTCTAATAAAATTAGATAGATTAGTTATAGATATAATATTTGGGATTGATGGTATTGCTCTAAGCTTTATAGTTCTGACAGCTGTTCTGATACCTATCTGTATAGTTGCCAGCTGGGATTATATTCAGGAAAAAATCCCATTATACTGCAGTTTATTACTCTTTACAGAATCAATTTTGATTGGTTTCTTCTCATCATTAAATACAGTTTTATTCTATATATTCTTTGAGGCCGTGCTAATCCCTCTTTTGTTAATCATTGGTATATGGGGCGGCAAAGATAAAATATATGCAGCCTATAAGTTCTTTTTATATACTTTTTCTGGCTCATTTCTAATGCTGATTGCAATAATATATATATCTATCCAGGATTATAATCCTATGGAAAATACAGCTGGTTTATCTTGTGCTGGAGGTCTTTCAAATATGATTGTCTTAGGTGGATTTATTCAAGAACAGTTTTGGCAAGGTCAGACTTGGCTTTGGTGGTTTATCTTTATAGGCTTAGCTGTTAAGGTTCCAATGTGGCCATTACATACTTGGCTCCCTTATGCTCATGTGCAGGCACCTACTGGTGGTTCTATGATATTAGCTGGTGTCTTATTAAAGATGGGTGGGTATGGTATGTTGAGGTTATTGATAGATCCATTCCCTAGGCTTTCTACTGAGTTTTCAAATGTAGTGATTATTATTAGTATAATTGGAATTATCTATACATCTCTTGTGGCACTGGCTCAGAAAGATATGAAGAAGCTAATTGCTTATTCATCCGTCGCTCATATGGGTTATGTTACAGTTGGTATCTTCTCTGGTACTCCAGGTGGTATTAGTGGTGCAGTCATTCAAATGATCAGTCACGGGATAATATCACCTGCTCTATTCTTTATAGTTGGTGTTTTATATGAAAGGACTCACACTAAGAAAATTTCCTACTATGGCGGAGTTGCTAAAGTTATGCCTCAGATGGCTATCTTCTTTATGATTCAAATGCTTGGGTCTATTGGTCTCCCTGGTACATCTGGTTTTATTGGAGAGTTTGCAACTATTACCTCTGGAATTGAAAAAAACTTTTACTATGGGTTGTTTATGTCTGGAGGAGTTGTGTTGGGAGCTGTCTATATGCTGAAATTATATGAAAGAATAATGTTTTATAGGACTAAAGCTAGCTGTAAGTCTTTGGTTGATCTATCGTGTAGGGAGTGGTGCATCTTAGCTATTTTATCAGGATTAGTGCTGCTCCTGGGGCTATATCCATCTATTGCAACAGTTAACTTTGAGAGGTCTCTTGAGTTCTTCGGGCAATTTTATCAAAATAATCAATAGATAATATGGAAATGAATGTGATTCTGACTCATCTTCACTATGTTGGAGCTGAAGTCATTCTCTTCGCTACATCTATTCTCGCTCTCTTATATGGTCTCTTTGCAAGGGAAAGTCATGTAAAGTTTATAGTGCTATGTGGTATGTTATTTGCTATAATGGAGTTATTTCATATAGATTATCGTCCAATTGAAATATTCAATGGATCTATTCTGATGGATAATATTACAAAATCTTTTAGATTCATCATTCTTTTTTCTAGCTTACTATCTGTTCTATTTATCTACAGGAGTGAGATGAAATTTGAGATTCCAATTTTAATAACTATTTCCACTATGAGTTTAATGCTTATGGTTGCTAGCAATGATCTTATGACTATGTACCTTACTATGGAGCTATCTGCTCTTACAATGTATATCTGCGTTGCTTCTAATAAAAATAGTTATATTTCAACTGAAGCAGGTCTTAAATATTTTATATTAGGAAGTGTTTCTAGTGGTATTTTTCTATTTGGGGTAAGTATTCTCTCTGGTTTCTCTGGATCTTTTTCCTTTGACTATATTAGTAGTTGTATGGTTAAAAATTCATTACCTATACTATTTATATTTAGTGTATTTCTAGTTCTAATTGTATTTTTATTTAAAATGTCTGTTGTACCTTTTCATGGATGGCTAGCTGATGTCTATCATGGAGCGCCTGTTTATGGATCTCTTTTCATTGGTAGTACTTCTAAGATAGCTATTTGTGGTTTATTTGTGCGGTTTGTCTATAGTTTATTTGATAATTTGAATATTGAACTACAGACTATACTGATTGTTGTTGCGGTATTATCTATGTTTGTTGGTTCAATTGTAGCTATGATGCAGGAGGATCTTAGAAGGATTTTGGCTTATAGTTCTATTGGTAATATGGGGTTTGCTGTAGCTGCTATTGCTACTGGTAGCTCTAATGGTATTGCCAGTGGTTTTGTTTATATAGTTCTTTATTCACTTTTGATGTTTATACCTGCTTTTGTTCTGATAACGCTACTTGCTAGTGCTAAACATAGGGATGATCCGAGTATTTTGTTAAGTGATTTGCGAGAGTTAAGTATTTCTAATCCTTATAAGACTGGTGCTTTGGCTTTGATAATGTTCTCTACTGCTGGTCTTCCGCCATTTGCTGGTTTCTTTGGGAAATTTTTTATCTTAATGAGTATTATCGCTCAGGAGATGGAGATCTTGTTGATCTTCTTTGTAATTGGTGCCATCTTGAGCAGTGTTTACTGCATCAAAATAATAAAAAGTATCTACTTTATAAGTATCGATTTTAAATCTGTTATCCCTACAACATCACTGCAGTGTAGATTTGAAGTTATACTAGTCTCAATCATATGTCTGGCGAACACTATCTACTGTCTATATGCAAGTGCAGCAGTCACTTTTTTCTCAAGTATGTTTAGAGACCTTCTATAGTCAATCAAACCAAAGAATGTTATAAGATTAGTGTAATATTGTTTTTAGAGAAAAGATATGTCATTTGAACAAAAGCTTGAGAAGATAATTGAAAAATACAAGTTACTGAATGAGAAATTCATTGATACATCTAAGTTATCTCGTGAGGAATTTGCAATCCTATCTAGGGAACAAGCTGAGATTGAACCAATAGCGATAGCTATTCAGCAGTACCATGAAAAGTTAGCTGAAAAGATTGATTTAGAAATTATGATGGAAGATGGAGACCTTGAAATTAAAAAGATGGCATCTAACGATTATATGAGAACTAAAGAAGAGATTGAGAATATTCTCCATGAACTGCGGATAATGCTGTTACCTAAAGATGTAAATGATAATAAAAACGTTATTTTAGAGATCCGTGCAGGTACTGGTGGTGATGAAGCAGCGCTATTTGCTGCTGTTTTGCTAAAGATGTATAGGAGATATGCTGAGAGAAAAGGGTGGACTTTTGAGTTACTATCTGCAACTGAAACTGGATTAGATGGTTACAAGGAGGTACTAGCTTCTATTACTGGTAATGGTGTTTTTGCTAGAATGAAGTTTGAGTCTGGCGGTCATAGAGTTCAGAGGGTGCCTGAGACTGAAACAAAGGGACGGATTCATACATCTGCTGCTACTGTTGCAATTCTACCTGCAGTTGAAGATATCGAGCTCTATATAGATGAAAAGGATTTACGGATAGATGTTTATAGATCTAGTGGTGCAGGTGGACAGCACGTAAATACCACTGATAGTGCAGTGCGGATCACTCATATACCGACTGGAATAGTTGTTCAGTGTCAGGATGGGCGTTCGCAGCATAAAAACAAGGATAAGGCTATGCAAGTGTTGCGTTCTAGGCTATATGAGGCAGAAATGGAGAAGAAAATATCTGAGCGTTCTGAGACAAGAAAGCTCCAAATTGGGAGCGGAGATAGGTCTGAAAGAATTAGAACTTATAACTATTCTCAGAGCCGTATAACTGATCATAGAATTAATTTTACAGTGCATAATCTATCTGAGGTTGTAAATGATGGTGCTGTTGATGAGATAATTGATCAACTTATAATGGAAGATCAGTCTGCTAAACTAGCCGAGATCAAGGATTAAAGACAAAGATCTATTTACAGTCCTTGTCTTTTCTCTTCTTCTTTAGATGGCGATCTTGTGAAATTTGCCCATGTGCTTGGTTTTTCAGCTGATATTTGCTGCGTATTATTTGATACTATCTCTTCTTTAACCTCTTGTTGTATAGGATGTTTTATATCAAATGCAAATTTTATTATTTCTTGCTTTTGAAGAAACTCTATAGCACCGTTAATTGATCTGATTATATGTGTATTTTGCTGGATCTGATGCTTTAAATTTTCTTCTGGTATCTTAATATCTCTTATCTGCTCTTGATTCACTTTTAGTATTTCTCGAAGAAATTGAGCTTGATCAGGACTGCGGTTCAGCAAATAACAAAAAATCGCACAAACTTCTTCAGGATGTAGAGGATCTATTTTTAAAGCCAAACCATATAATTGTGTTATTCTTAATGTTGATTCTGCATTAAAGACTTGAATCAAGGATGAATATATGCTAGTTGCTTCTGTTTGTTTAGAGGTATCTTGACAAAATAATCTTTTGTATTCTTCGAATATTTCTATCCCTAAATTTATACCAGGTTGCAATGCTATTTCTATATTTATATCCAATCTCTCACATACTTTTCGGAGCTCATCAAAGATTGATCCAAACATTTCTCTGAATGTAGGTGTATTAAGCTGTTCTTGATGAAAGTTGTATGTATTTTCAATTGTTTGTGGTAAACTTTGCTCGAGAGAATCTATTGGAATTCCTGAGTTGTATGATGCCATCTGAGTTGTCCAAAACTTGAAAAGTTTTTCTTGATTACCTTTCGCTTTATGGTAAGCAATGCCAAATAACTCCATAATTTGTGGATTAGCGATTTGTAAACCTACGCATATGTAATGAGCACAAGCAATATCCCTCCAATGTGCAATTTGTTTCTCTAAAGCAGCAGCATGAGATGCTCCCATGGCTGCAGTGTTCTCCTGAAACCAGCTCACTGCAGCATTGTGTTCTTCCAGAGTCACTGCAGGATAGTTTTCGAGTTTTGCTTGTCTTAGTGTACCTATATCGCTACCTTTACTATATAAACACATTAGTATTAGAAGAAATTTTTCTTTTTTGTCGTCATCATTTCCTGCTGCTGCTTTGGCAATACTATCCAGTTCATCATAGGGAATAGGTTTATATTGCAAATATTCTATGATGCGTTCAGTATAATTATTATCTTTTAATTGTTCTCTTAATTCTTTAGGGATAGTTTTATTATATTGTTGCTCTACAATTCCATATATTTCATTGAACATATTTCTGCCAGCTACAACGTTGTACTTCATATTAGATTGCATGTTAATGAGTTTTAGTTTAAAACTAAAACAAATTCATTAAAATTGCAAATAGCTCAGAAGTAGATATTTACAATTTATTAGTTTAGGTACGCAAAAAACGATGAGATTAATTATAATTATACAATCTAAGATTGAAATAATGATAGTCTTGATGAGTTAATTGATCAACTTAAGCCTGAACAATAGAATGATCGATAGATATAGTAGATCTTAGATAGGCATTTTTTTATCTAAGATTGTCTTTTTTTGATAAAAAAGTTATCGTATATGTGGAACAAAAAACTCAAAGTACTACATCAAAACTGTATAAAATTAATGTCAGATGTTCTAATATTTCAAAACATCTCTGAATTATTTGATGTAAGATACGTTGCATTACTACTTGATATGAGATAATCTTCAAGATCAATCTTGAATGTAATATTTTGTTCAGAGTAGCTATTGCTGGTTGTGCTAATGTAGGTAAAACAAGTGCGTTTAATCTATTAACTGGAAAAAAAAGTAAGACTGGTAACTGGGAAGGAGTCACTATTGATATAGAGAGTGCGCAAATGCTTTTCGCAAAAGATGTATTAATTTTTGATTTGCCAGGTCTTAATACTATATCGAGAGAACTAAAGGCAAAAGATCAGATTGCAAGTCGTAATTTTCTTATAAAAGAGAATATAGATTTAATAGTAAATATTGTAAATGTTGATTCATTGATAAGAGATTTACAATTGTCAGTCGAATTATACGAGTTGGGAAGACCAATGATAGTACTTTTATCTGGTAATACTAGTGGAATTGAACTAGAATTTTTACATTTAGAAGTTATACAGTTAGATCTTAAAAAGAAAGGTATAATAGGTCATCTTATAAAGAGAATAAAAGATATTGTAAATAGTGCAAGAGATGATAGATCCATGAAGGACCACTGTAAAAATATTGGATATGAATTGGTATTAGAGAATAACTTAATCAACACTATAAGTAGTTTAGATAATGATAAATATGCTCAAGTACAAAGAGCAAGAGAAGAGTTTGTTAATAAATCTATTAGTGACATAAAAAGCTCAAATCATAAAGATTTTACAGATACACTAGATAGGTTTGTAATGAATAAATTTCTAGCAATTCCTACATTTATTTTGATAATCTGCTGCCTATTGTTTATGACGATTGTTGGCGGGGAGTTTTTTAAAACATACTTTGAAGAAAGTGCTAGTTTACTAATTATAGAACCACTTACTCTGGCTCTAGATAAGATTGAAATGCCAAGCTTTATAACACAAACTTTCAAATATGGAGTTGGTGCAGGGATAAAAATTATAGCCTCATTCGTACCTTTATTATCAATACTTTATATTTTACTGGGGATTATAGATGAAAGCGGTTATATGACTCGTGCATCAGTTGTAATTGGTAAAATTGCCTCTAAGATAGGCTTTTCAGGACGTTCAATTATACCGCTAATAATAGGATTAGGATGTAATGTACCAGCAATAATGGGGACAAGAATAATAGAAAACGAGCGACAAAGACTATTTACAATCATAATGATACCATTTATGTCATGTGGTGCTAGATTAACTATTTTCGTATTATTCGCATCAGCATTCTTCCAAGAAAATGGCGTATTGATTATATGTTGCTTGTACTTTTTTAGTATATTTTTAGCAGGGACAATAGCTTGGGTGCTACAACCATATTTTATATCGCGCGAAAAAGACCAAGATATACAGATTTTGCCTAAGTATCGTATCCCAAATTTTCAACTTATATTTAAGCATACACTATCAAAAATTAAGCATTTTATTTCTGAAGCTGGTCAAACAATTATTATGATTTCAGTTATTTTATACCTGCTATCAGCAGTTCCTGCAAACTTTTTTAATACCAAGCTTGACACTTTAGAAGATAGTATAGATAAAAACTCAATATTAGTTGAAATAAGTAAAAAATTAACCTATATTTTTCATCCTATAGGCATTTCAGATGAAAATTGGCCAGCAACAGTCAGTTTGATAACAGGTGTGATTGCAAAAGAAGTTGTGGCATCAACACTTATAACTTTGTATGATATACAAGAATCTGAGAAAATCTCACCTCGGGTGCTAGTTCGGAAATACTTTGAAAATGATGCAAATGCATTTTCTTATATTTTATTTGTTTTGATTTATTTCCCATGTATTACTGTATTTAGTGTTATGAAAAAGGAAACAAGCACTAAAATTGCAGTTTCGAGTAGTATTTTTTATACATTCCTTGCATATGGAGTAGCTGCTTCTTTCCATAAGATTAGTACTTATGTAAACAATTCAATTGCTTTATCACTGGTAATTCTAATGGCTATTATATTTTTTATTGGCTACATAGGAAGAAAATACACTATTTATGTGCAAACTCAGTGAGTTATAAAGTTAGGAATTTTTATAAACACATATTAAAATATATGTTGATATGTGATACAATTTATAGTGTAGCGAATGGCTATTTTACTGCAAAAAGAGTAATAACTTCTATTGTAAGTGATGTTCCATATAGTCCTGAGAAAATTTCTTGTACAGATGCCCAGTATTTTCTAGAGGTTGGTTGATTATTAGACAATTTTTTGGTGAGTCTTATCTCTCGCAATGACTGGATGACTGCTTGAACTGATGAATAATTTACGTTCGTACTATTACTCATGATGGTTTTGTATTTGAAACTTGATTGATTAGCAATTGATAATAATCCTGCAGGTGATATTTGGGGAAGCATTCTAGTTACAAGACGATTCTCTTTGAGATCTGCATGCATCATAGCGTTAGTCAACTGATTAAGGCTTGCACCTCCCAGAACGTTCATCACTAGTATTCCTTCATTACGTAACTGATTATAATATGAATTTATGATATTTAAAATACTATCGTGTAAGTTGAGATCATCAACTATAAAGTTATATGGGTGACATCCTATAGATGAGATTTGACTTGCTGATATAAAGAGATCGACTAATTGCGTTATATCATTGCAAACATCGGCTAAAATACTAAGAGAAAATTTCTTAATAGGATTATCT
Source organism: uncultured Candidatus Midichloriaceae bacterium (assembly GCA_964529685.1). GTDB lineage: Bacteria > Pseudomonadota > Alphaproteobacteria > Rickettsiales > Midichloriaceae > JALQUO01. The sequence goes on from CAZGZC010000001.1 coordinate 119,943, forward strand.
GAATTAAACACGTATCAAGTTGAGATTTGTATCTTGTAGTTTAGTGGTGAGGTTGCCATATCCTCTTTCTATCTGGTCTGCATCAGTTAAGAGTGTTGTGCCATCAGCTATAACCGCAACAATTAGATATGCTAAACCAGCTCTTAAATCAGGAACTTTTATCGGCTCATCAATTGCAACAAGTTTGGTTTTACCATCAATTATTGCACTATGGTTATGACCCATGCCGTGGTATCTACAAACACCAGAACCAATGCATTGATCAGTCACTTGAGTTTTTGCTCCAAGCTTATTTAATACATCTAGATAACCAAACCTGTACTCATAAACTGTTTCATGGACAGTAGATGTGCCATCAGTTTGAGTTAAAACAGTTGCAAATGGTTGTTGCCAATCAGTGGAAAAACCCGGAAATACGTCAGTCTCAATGCTAACAGGTCTCAGTTTAGTTTCACGAAAGAATTCAATTGCATTTTCATCAACGATTCTATAGCCACCACCACTCATCTTATAGTAAGAGAGGAAGTTTCCTAGGAGAGCTGGTTTTATGCCTTCAACTTTAATCAGACCATCTGATGCGCAAGCCAGCGATGCCCAGGATGCAGCTTCAATTCTGTCACCAATGAGATGTACATCTGTACCCGAGAGACGCTCTACACCATGGATTGTAATTTCGCGGTTGCCAGTGAATAGTATGACAGCACCCATGCAACGGAGCATAGTAATTAGCTCATTAATCTCCGGTTCTATCGCTATGTTTTTTATTATACTAAGACCACGGGCTAAAACCCCTAGAAAGATACATGTTTCAGTAGCACCAACAGATGGATAAGGAAGTGTAATTTCACAGCCATGCAGAGGTTCATTTCTAGTTGCTATATATTTATCAGGCTGATGATCAATTTTAGCCCCAAATGCCTCAAGAGCATATATGTGAAAATCAACTTTTCTCTTACCTATATCATCTCCACCTACAACTGGAACGCTAACTCTGTCGAATTTATGGAGGAGGACACTAAGAAGAAGGATTGGAATTCTATTTGTGCGAGAGTCAGGCAGTGATGCATCGCTCAACTGCAAGTTTGTAGGATTAATCATAAGAGATTCATTATCTCGAATGATTTCAACACCAAGAGATTCTAATAAAAGTTGTGTAATTTCTACATCCCCTATATTAGGTATATTATACAAAACAGAACTACTATTGCCAAGTATTGATGCAACCATTGCTTTAGTTGCTAAGTTTTTAGCTCCCATACATCTTATTGTTCCTGTCATAGGTTGGCCACCCTTAATTTGGTATTTTAATGAGTTATCGCAATCTAAAAATCTCATCTTTTTCTATAAAAAAATTTGCCACTGAAAACTAACTTTGCATCAGCGACTATATATGCCTTATCTTTACCACCTGCTAACACTTTTTCACCACTATTTTTGAATAAAATTTCTGTCTCTTTTTTATTCTTTATTGCAATATGAATTGCAGCAGCAGCACTTCCGCAAGCATTTGTCAAACTAGCACCTCTTTCATATGTCAATGCAATCACTTTAGAGGTGTATAGTTCAATAAATGATACGTTTAAATCTAATTTTTTACTTAAATGTCTAGCATAAGCCATATCACAATGTGCAATTTTGTCAAGCTCAATTATAAGGTGCTTATTACCTATTTCTACTATACTTCCATCATCTGTATCAATTACCTTGTAATCACCAAGCTCTACATAGACTAAACCACTGATTTTATTATACATTTTTTTTACTCTAGTGAAAGTTAGATTACCACCTATAACTTGGACTTTTAACTCATCTTTTGCATATAAAATTTTCATTAAGAGAGCAACACATCTAATGCCATTCCCGCAACTAAAAGCATCACTACCATCATTGTTAAAAATTTTTATTTTAGTTGTATTACTCTCTTGTGAGTTGTGAAATTGATCTTTATTGATACAAGTATGAGTTGTATTACTCTGTTTATTAAAACCTAGCGATTCTAAAACTATAAGTTGATCACAACCTATTCCATAATGTCTATTACAGATGAGTTTGATCTGTTCAGTACTAAGGCTTATTTTCTTATTAAGAATTACAAAATCGTTACCTGTTCCTTCCATTTTATAGAAGTTTATTCCTTTATTAAGAGACATTTATTGCACAACCAGAAGTGTTTTGTTACAATATAAGAGTTATCTAACTCAAATAAAAAGTCAATGAATATACATGAATATCAGGCAAAGAGTCTTCTAGCACGATATGGTTTAAATATACCAAGAGGTTTCTTAGCTAATTCTGTTGAGGAAACGGTAGCTGCTGCTGAAAAATTAGGTGGTAATGCTTGGGCGCTTAAAGCTCAAGTCCATGCTGGTGGTCGCGGTAAGGCTGGTGGCATAAAACTAGTTCGTGAGAAAGTAGAAATCGCCAAAGTAGCTAGTGAGATGTTGGGGATGATCTTAAGGACTAAACAGACTGCAGAAGAAGGAAGATTGGTTCGAAAGCTCTATGTTGAGGAGACTAAGCACATCGAGGGTGAGCTATATCTGTCTTTGGTGTTAGATAGAACAAATGCAGCTGTATCAATCATGGCTTCAGCTGAGGGCGGTATGGATATAGAAGAGGTAGCTGCAAATCATCCAGAGATGATTATCTCAGTATCAGTTGATCCTACAATTGGCCTATTTGACTTCCATATGAGGAATTTAGCCTATGGTATTGACCTTAAGAAAGAGTTGATTGATAAATTTGCTGTTGTAGTTCGTGGAGTATATAATATGTTCATCGAGAAGAATGCAAACCAGATCGAGATTAATCCACTGATAATTACAGATGAAAATGATCTATTTGTGCTAGATGCTAAATGTGATTTTGACGATAACGCCCTTTTTAAGCATCAGGATGTGAAGGAGATGGAAGATGAAAATGAGAGCTCTCCACTAGAAATTGAAGCTGCGAAGGCTGGGCTGAACTATATCAAAATGACTGGTAACATAGCTTGTATGGTTAACGGTGCTGGACTTGCTATGGCTACTATGGATCTCATTAATCTCCATGGTGGTACTCCTGCTAATTTCCTAGACGTTGGTGGTACTGCTGATGCTGAGAGGGTAAGAAAAGCTATGCATATAATTGCATCAGATAGTGATGTCAAGGGAATTTTTATCAATATTATGGGCGGTATCGTTAGATGTGATTTAATAGCGCAAGGTGTTATAGATGCTTCTAAAGAACTGACAAGACAACTACCTGTTGTACTTCGTATGGATGGTACCAATGCTGAAAAAGCTGATGCTATGCTGAAAGAATCAGGGATAACTTTCTTTGCAACAAATGACCTAGAAGAGGCTGTAAAACAAGTTATAAAGTTCTCATTATAGAAGAAGTATAAAAGCAATAGATTAGGTTTTATTTTTATAGATATCATGAAATGGTATCAGTGATTTGATCACACGAGGAGTGACATATATGATATCTCTGGTAAATTGCATATGAGACTACTGGTTATGCTCCGCATAGAGGATACCAATTCTGAAAAGTCTGATTTGATACTAGAAGAGTCAGAAAGTCTACTTCCCATATTTTACTGGTAGGCTGATTATCTCCTGGACAAAAAAGCTGTAAGAATTTTATCAGGAGTGGTATCATTAGATGTAACTTGATTACGTCAGAAATTATAGATGAGCCTTGTGAGTTGCATAGATCAATATTAATTTCTATTAATTAATATAAAGAGGGCTTGTACCAGGATTTTTCTGGATAAAAGCTTTAGAAGAAGATGTAACGCAAATTATAAAGTTTAAATAAGAGTATTTTATGTCAATATTAGTAAATAAAGATACAAAGGTTATCTGCCAAGGATTCACTGGGCAGCAAGGTACTTTTCATTCAGAGCAATCGATGGCTTATGGGACAAAGATGGTTGGTGGTGTTACACCTGGAAAAGGTGGTACTACTCACCTGGGACTGCCAGTTTTTAATACTGTTGGTGAAGCTGTTAAGAAGACTAGTGCTACCGCATCAGTTATATATGTCCCGCCTGCATTTGCTGCTGATGCAATTCTAGAAGCAATTGATGCGAAGCTAGAGTTGGTAGTTTGTATTACTGAGGGTATACCTGTGCTAGAAATGCTGAAGGTGAAGAAGGCAGTGAGAAATAGTAATACAAGGTTAGTTGGACCTAACTGCCCTGGAGTTATTACCCCTGAGGAATGTAAAATTGGTATTATGCCTGGTTTCATCCATAGAAAGGGAAGAATTGGGATCGTTTCTCGCTCAGGTACACTAACCTATGAGGCTGCAAATCAGATCACTAAGATAGGTATGGGACAGTCTACTTGCGTTGGGATTGGTGGAGATCCACTTGGTGGTATGAATTTCGTGGATGTGATTTCAATGTTTATGGAAGATGATGAAACTGACGCAATTATCATGATCGGTGAGATTGGTGGTAGAGCTGAAATTGATGCTGCTGAGTTTGTAAAAAGCACAGGTAATAAGAAGCCTGTTATTGGCTTTATTGCTGGTAAGACTGCACCACACGGTAAGAGAATGGGACATGCTGGTGCCATTGTGTCTGGCGGAGATGATACTGCTGCAGCTAAGATGGAGATTATGGAGCGTAATGGATTAGTCGTTGCTGACTCACCAGCTGTGTTAGGTAAAACCGTTGCAAAGGTTTTAGGGAAATAATGTCAACTTATCTTAATTTATGCACAGAAGTGTATGAGCTAAGTAAACCTCAACCTCCACATGATGCATACAACTTCTATAAAAGTTACTTAGAAACTTTTGGAGGTTTAGCTTTAGAGCCAATGTGTGGTACAGGTCGTTTCTTAATACCAATGCTACAAGAAAATTTGATTGTACATGGATTTGATTCAAGCAATTATATGTTAGAATATCTTGCATCTAAAGCTAAAATTCATAACCTCAAGCCAAAATTTTGGAATAGTGATTTTAGGAATCTTGATGTGAAAGATCAGTACAATGTCATTTTTATTCCTTCTGGATCATTTTGTTTAATCAAAGATTTTGAAGATGCAAAACTTGCTCTGAAGAAAATTTATACTTCTTTAAAAGTTAGTGGTGTTTTTGTCTTCGAAGTTGAAACATTATCTTCAATACCACCGCTTGGAGTTTGGAATGGATCAATATGGAAAAAATCATACGATGAAAAAATAATTTTGAGTAGTTTTAATACTTTTGAAAATGATATACTGACATCTGTTGCAAAATATGAGCTTGTTAAAGATAACAAAATAGTTCAAACTGAAGTTGAAGAGCTAAAAATTAAAGTTTATAATATAGATTATCTAAAAAAAATGCTGCAAGATATTGGATTCAAAAAGATTAAAATTTTTAAAGCTTTTGATAAGGACAAACAGCCAGATATTCAAGATAAGTCAGTAGTTTATGAATGTATAAAATAAAAAATTAAAAATGAAAATAGACGGAGTTAGTATTAGAGTTGGTAATATCATTAATTATGAAGGGAAATTATGGGCTGTAACGAAAACAATGCATACACAACCAGGTAAAGGGGGAGCATATATGCAGGTAGAAATGAAGGATATTCAAGCAGGTACAAAGAAAAACGTTCGTTTTAGAAGTGATGAAACTCTTGAAAGAGTGTCTCTTGAGGAGCATCCAGCACAGTTTATGTATCAGGATGATGATATTCTTCACTTTATGGATAATACATCTTATGAACAGATTGAAGTTAAAAAGGATCTGATGGATGATATTCAAGTAAAATTTCTACAAGAGGGAGGTCAGGTAACTGTTGAGATGCATGACGGTAATGTTCTTTCTATTAAATTACCCGATAAAATGGAATTTGAAGTTGTGGAGTGCGATGTGGCAATTAAGAATCAAACAGCTGCCTCTTCATATAAACCTGCAGTTCTCTCAAATGGAGTGAAGATTCAGGTTCCACCATTTATTGAAAGTGGTGATAGAATAGTAGTAAAAGTAGAGCTTCTGGAGTATGTTGAAAGAGCTAAATAAGGAATGATTCGTTAACAACAGATTCAAGAAACTTGAATTTTAGAATTAGTTGAATATGGTGTTGAATAAGAAAAGAATCTTAAAATAACAAAGACTGAAATCTTGCAGAAAATTACAAAAAAGCAGATCTAGATCAATTGACTCAAGATCAAATTGATAAAAAACGTTTTTTCGTAATAGATACTCTTGAAAATATGTACAGATAATGTCAGCTATACATCTATTGGAGCGACTAATTCAATTCCATTTTAAAAAAATAGTCTGGCAGTGGTAAAACAACTCTCATAAGACTTTTAGAATCTTATGGTAGAGATTAATATAAGATGAAGTTGTTTGCTTATACAATCAAATTTATAGCTTGTATGAGATTTAAATTATTTTATCCTTCCATTTTTAACTTTACCATATTATAATAAAAATTTTTAAATAAAACCGCTGTGTTTTACTTTGTTTTTATGGATTTGTGTCATGCGCATAGTCTTACAATTTGATGAGTTTATTAAATAATTAGTGATGTTAGTTAGAGATGTTTTACTTGATCGCAGTAGTGATGTGTTAGATTGGATAAATAACAGAGATATTAGTATTAGCGGCACTGTTTTATATTCTTCTGTTGATGTACGAGAATCTAAGTTTAAAATAGCTCCAGTTGACATAAATCTTTTTCCAAGTGGATTTAATAATTTTTCAAATAAAATTAATCTATTGCGTGATAAATTGAGTAATCTGATTAAAGGTAAGTCAAAGATAGCTCTATTGGTGGAAAATTTTACTAGAAATAGAAATTATCTAGCTAACGTTGAAGTTTTAAAAGAATCTTTTGGCGCTATCGAGTTGCTAACAATTGATCCTGAATTATTCAGAATTGTAAAATTCTCTTTAGAAGGGAAAATAGAAACTGCTGAACTAGATGATTTTGATATGATAATTTTAAATAATGATCTAAATTCAGGCTGTCCAGATGAGCTTTTACATGTTAGGCATAAGACTCTCCCTGACCCAAAACTTGGTTGGTATAGACGCAGAAAAAATGTACACCTTGAGTTATATAATCAACTTATAGATGAAATGTGTTATGATCTGAAGTTAGATATTGATCCATGGTTGTTGAAAACAATTATTAGTAAGTGTGAAGATGTAGATTTTAGACATAAAAATGGACTAGAAAAACTAGCTCAAAAAGTAGATGAAGTTCTATTAATGGTTGAAGAAAAATATAAACAACATTCAATTACTGATTGTAAACCACATCTTTTTGTTAAAGCAAATAATGGAACATTTGGTATGGGCATTATGGTTATTGAGTCTTTTGAAGAGATTTTATCAATTAATAAGCGAAATCGACATAGCATGAGCATCCTAAAAAATGGTATTAGTAATCTAGAAGTTGTGATTCAAGAAGGCATCCCAACATATCTACAAACAGCAGGTGTGCCAATGGAAAATGTGTTATATAGTGTCAATAATGCGTTAATAGGCAAGTTAGTGCGATTTAATCAAAACAAAAATGATAGATCAAACCTAAATTCTATCGGTATGGAAATTAGAGTTAACAATAAAGTTGACTTAGTCGATAAAATCACTTCTAAGTTGTGTGATTTAACATCAAAAATTGAATTAAAATTACTAGATACATTATGAAAAACTTATTTCAAATTTGTGTTTTACTATTTACGATAGTAAGTAATTCATTTGCAAAGGATAAAATTGATAAGGTAGCGATAGTGGTCCCAGTGGAGCATAGAGCTATGGATGATATAGTCAGAGGTGTTAAAGACAATCTAAAAGAGATAATTAATGACGATAAAATAGTAGTTTTCAATGGTATGGGGGATACAAACAACCTAAACGCGATAATCAATCAAGTTACTCAAAATGCAGAATATAGCGTCATTATGCCAATTGGAACTAACGCTACATATATGGCAATCGGTGCAACTAAGGACAAGTATATCGCAAGCTTAGCAAGTACTCTGAACGAAGAAAAGCGCCAGGAATTAATCAGAAATGATCATAAAAATATTACAAATGTATACGATGAAGTGATAAACGAAGACATTTTAAGGTTGATTGCAGCAATTAATAAAAGAAATATTCTACTAGTATTTAGTAATGATGAACGAATTATAGATGATGTACAAGAGTTAGAATCACTGCAAGATAAATATAATATCAAAATACACAAGTTTAACGTAAGTAATGCAACCGATATCTATGCTATGAGTGCAGCCCTTTCTAACATAGATTGTATTTTACTACTTAAAGATCACTTTGTCGTCAGTATGATAAATATTATTAGCAGTATTGCTCATGACAAAAATATACCTGTAGTTGCATCTGATGAAGGTTCAACCATAGGCGGTGCTGATATAGGACTTGGAATTGATGAATTCGATATAGGAGTTATAGGTGCTCAGGTATTTAAGGAGGTTTTTGATGGCAAAAGTCCTGCTGAAATTCCAGTTAGAGTGGTGAAAGATATTAAAATATTCTATAATAGTAATAGCAAAATAAACCCTGATGAACTCAAGATTGTATCTAACAATCTTCAATACACACTAAAAGAAGTTTCAATAAATAAGAATGAAGCTTATTAGCAATAAGCTACTTTTGATAGTATAATTTAGATTTGAGATAACTTCTGTTCAATTAGTTGTGAGATTGATTTTTTTGTGGATCAAAAGTTGTATTTTAGTAATCTGTGAGTGAATCAATAACAGAGAATTTTAATAACTTAGAGATAAGCTTATTGAAGCTCAATCAGAAAAGGAAAAATATAAGTCTCAGTTGATGAAATTCTATAAAAGATACAAAAATAAATACATCAATTGTTGAGAAAAATATGGCTTTAGTCAGAAATAACTTGAAACTTCGTTAACAGATCAAAAGTTGTATTTAACAATCCTACCCCACTCAAAGAGGCATCAATAAAGATTAAACTTATTGACGACAAAATCTATTTTTGCTTGATAAAACTTTCGAGAGATCAAAGTCTAATTCGCTAGACCTATAAGGATTTATATCAATACCACCACGCCTAGTATAATTTGCATAAACCTTAAGTTGTATTGGACTACAATAGTTCATCAACTCATAATAGATATTTTCAATGCAATTTTCATGAAAATCATTATGATTACGAAAAGATAGAATATATCTTAAGAATTGTTCGTGCGATAGTTGCCTGCCTCTATATTCAATTATAAGTGTACCCCAATCCGGCTGATTCGTTATAGGGCAATTAGATCTCAGTAGATTTGAGTACAACTTCTCAGAGAGAATTTCATTTCCTGTAACACAAAGATACTTTTGACGAGAATTAAAATCAAAATTATCAATCTTGAGTTGTATATTGTCGAGACAAATACCATTTGGAGTAGTAATATTAAATCGTGAATTGAGATCGAAAAGCTCTACAAAAATATCAGTCTCAAGCGCATTAGATAAATCTTGTGTAATTGTATTAATTACAGATTGTTTTGATACAAACTTAGAGTTATTAAAAGAATTGAGGTATAATTTAAGGGATTTTGATTCAATTAATTTAGATGATTCGCTTAAATATAGAATATTACCGACTGCAACTTGTGGCATACAATTTAAATCAAGCCACGAAAGCTCATATGCATGCCATAAATCATATCCAAACATTGCAATTTTTCTATTTTGTGCTATCCTATTTATGGGATAGAGTAAATTTGAATTATAAATATCGCTGTAAATAGTCTTTTTTCCAAGGAGCGACGAAGCTATTTGTGACATAGAATTCATTTTAATTTTATGATGAAAAAAATATTGCAAAATATCTTTACCATAATTTTTATTCTTGTTTCGATACAGATCGATACTGCTTATACATTCGATTGCGATACGAGAAATGTAGATCCAGAGTTGCTATGCCTTGTATCATCATCCTATTACGAGAGAAAATATAATATTCCAAAACATCTCCTAAGATCAATTTCGATTGTTGAATCTGGTAAGTGGAATAGTGAATATAAGATGACTTTTGCTTGGCCATGGGTTGTAGGCATAGATGGTAAAGGTGAGTATTTTAAATCATATAATGAGGCTGCAGTCTTTCTTAGAAAAGCGATAGCGCGGGGTGCAAATGTCGATATAGGATGTCATCAAATTAACTGGAAGTATCACGGACACAACTTTAATAAACCAGAAGATCTATTACATCCAAAAATCAATGCTGCCTATGCTGCACACTTCTTAGTTGAAAAATTCAATGCTTCTAAAAACTGGAGTAAAGCTGTAGCTCATTATCACTCTAGTACACCACAATTTAGTGATCGATATCTAAAAAAAGTTCACAATATTTTAGAAAATATGAAAGGCAAAGATGGTATGAGATATAGTGAGTATATGAAAAATGCAACTTCGAATATATCTAAAAATCATAACATATTATATTCTGCTAAAAATCTCATAAAGAAATCTATAATTCGAAATAAAGATACTACTGTCTTAGATGGACATATAAAAAGTAAAAAACAAAATATTAATGAAATATCGGATATGATGGTTTTTTCAGTTGAATTGCCGGCAAATTCATCTATTCTAGGAAACTAGATGTGAGTAAAATTCTAGTATGAGTTATATAAAAGATACTTTTTCTCGATTTAGACAGTTTTTGATCGATTCAGTTGACGCTATAAAGTACGTGTTAAATCAATTAACTCTTAATAATCTGAAAAACTTACTAAAAAGCGAATATTCTGATATAAGACTCAAGTTATCAGACTTAAAGGGTACGAATTGGGATCTTGCACAATATCATTTTGTAGCAGGTAATCATAATGATGCCATAATGAGATTTAAAATACTACAAAAGAGCAACTATAGGTTATTAGAAACTTACTATTTTCTTGGAAGAATCTATCTCGAAAAAAATAATAAACCTATGGCAAAAGAGTGTCTGGATGCTTATTTATCTTCACAAAATAAACAATATCAAGCTGAAGCCGAGTACTGTGTTTCTATTTTGCATAATGCTGAGATCAATACAATTCCTAGTAGCATTATTGTTAATAAGCGGAATAGAATTGCTCTAAACTTAGAAAGATCAAATCTAGATACAGCAATTCTTAACAGGTATTATGCAGTTATTAATCTTCTCAAAGTAGTAATAAATCATAATGAAAAAATTTTAGAGATTGGCTGTAATATAGGTATTTTAGGTAGAATTATTAGAGATACTTTTGATAGCAAAATTCAGTATTTTGAAGGTACAGAAATAGCTCTAAAGGCATTAGAAGTAGCATCTATGATGCATATAGGTACTAAAGCTCTTTATGATAAAACAACCTTTATCAAGGATGTTTCATGCATAGCCGAAAGTAATAACACTTATTCGATGGTATTAATGACTGATATTTTGACTGTTTATAGCGATTTACCGCATCTTTTTCTTAAACTTTTTATTATATTGGATAATCCTGGAACAGCAGTTGTTGGTGCAAGAGTGATTAAAAATCAGATATGCAAAAATATTGAATTTATTTATCCAATTGAGGAGTTTAGATACTCTCATTCTTATATTATAGAAACGGCTGTATCATGTGGGTTTCAATTGAGAGAGAGCTATGATATAGGTGATGGTTTTGAGGTATATGTTTTTAAAAAGATCTAATATGAGTTGTATTTTTCGATACGGAATTTTCTTGAGCACTCTTATTCTTGCTGCTTGTAGTGATAAAAAAAGTGAAATTGCAACTGAGAATGGTAAATATTTCGTTGAATCTCTAGGTGAAAATGTTGATAAAAAAGATTTAGAGCAATCTATAGTCATCCAAAGTACTGACAGTAATTACAATTATAGATATGGTTCTATCAATGCGAAGTTATCACAAAATATAATTTCTAGTAGGATCGATCGTTATGTGAATGATGACATTAAGGTTTTTTCAAATCCTTTCTTGATCAATAATAGTATTGCTACTTTAAGTAGCAGTGGTAAACTTACAAAAGCTACCTTGTCTGATAATGGAAAAACATCGATAATATGGCAAAAAACTGTAGATTCAAACTTCTGTAATGACCTTTCAGTTGGTCTGATCGAGGATATAGTTGTGACAACATGCGGTAGTAATATTATTAGGGGATTTAGCTATAAAAATGGTGAAGAGTTGTGGAAACTTGAGGTCGATAGCCTAATAGCATCAAAACCGCTGTTTACAAGGGATGCAGCAATTTTCTTCGCAAAAAATGATAGTGCTTATGCTGTGAATTATAAATCAGGTCAGTTGCAATGGTATCTACCAAATGTTTTTAATGAAAATAATAGATCTCTTTTTTCTGTAACACCACTTCTAGTTGATGGATATATCATTCAGCAGACTTATGATGATGAACTGAGAGCAATAAATGCTGTAAATGGCCAAATTGAGTGGATTGCAAATGTGAGTCATAAGTACCAAAATGTTAAGGGAAAAGAATTTCTCAACCATTACGGCAATATAGCTTATGATGGAGTTGATAAAACTCTCTATATAAATAATAGTAGCGGAGCTATTGTAAAGCTGAAGGTTGGCTCTAATAAGCCTGATTGGGTAGTATCTGTTGTTGTTTCAAAACCAGTCTGGTTGCTCAGTAATATTATACTTGCAGTTGATGATTTAGGATCTATAATTGCCTTATCTAAGGCTGATGGGAAAATTATTTGGTCAAATAATATCTTGAAGAACATTATAAAAGAGAGTAATAAGAAGGATATTTTTGGTAAGCCTAAGCCATATAATGAGATATCTTTAACTGCACCTATCGTTATAGATGGCAAGATTGTTGTAATTTCAAGTAATAATAAATTGCTGACGATTTCACCTAAAAATGGCAAGATTATAGAAGTAAAAAGTTATGGTCAAAATATCTTCGGACAGCCATTTGTACATGATGGAAATGTCTATGTTATGACTAATAATGGTAGGCAGATAATTAAACTTTAAAATGTGTGACTGTGGAAGTAGCGTATCACAGGTTATATCAAGTGATATAAGCACGCTAGAGTTGATTTTTAACATTATAATTTTTGGTCTAACAAGCAGTTTTACGCACTGTATCGGTATGTGTAGCGGAATCGCTATTGGGCAATCAGCTACAAGGATGATTGAGAGGAATGTTTCATTTCTACAAAAGGTTTTGTCTTGCATATCGTGGGAGTATTATATAGGGAAAGCAATGACTTATACTCTGTTAACTCTTTTTATCATGAAGATTGGCACTTTCTTTGAGTCCAATAGTATATTTGAGGTTGTAAGATTTACATTGCTTCTAGTTGTAGTGATCTATCTTATTTTTTCTGGAATAAAAGTGATTTATAAAATCTCAGGTATATTTTTACCTGAGATTGTATTATTTAAATCTTTTTACCAAAATTTTAATTTCTCATTTGTTTTATTTAACAATAAAATTCTATCTAGGATTGTGATTGGTATGTGCTTAGGACTGATTCCATGTGGGCTTGTATATTCAGCGATTGGTATAATAGTTGGAGGTACTAAAAGCACAATAACAGCTGGGTTTATTGCATTTTTATTTGGTCTTACAACTTTCCCCGGGCTATTTATTGTATCTTATGCTGGAAGTATTTTTTTCTATCGATATCAGCGACTTTTGAGCTTTTTATACCTATTTACAGTTGCGTGGAATATTAAATTTCTTATTAGTATGATGTAAAAACTTGTTGACATTAAGTCAACACATTGTTATTATTTATATATGCGCTGATTATATATCATAACTTGAGGGAAATATGTTTAATATAATTGATTTTAGATCTTCAATATTGAGATTAAGAAGTATCGTTAGAGCCTATGATATGCGTGGCACCATACCAGATGAACTAGATGAAAAAGATGCTTTTGTTATGGGCCTGGTGTTGGGGAGATATTTCAGAAATTTAGTTCCAGATTTACTTACAGTTGTTGGAATGGATAATAGAGTGACTTCTTTTAATATTGCAAATGCTGTAATTGCTGGTTTAAATAGTTTAGATATTATCGTGAAGCAACTTGGGATTATGTCTACATCAAATTTTTATTATGAGACTTTCATAAGTAATTTTGATGTAAATACACTTGGAATAATGGTGACTGCATCTCATAATCCTCATTCATACAACGGTTTTAAAATCGTCTTCAATTCAAAAATTATTGATGGAGAAGCTATCTTAAAAATCATTGATCAATACGATATCGATAATGAGAAATCGGCAAATAGTGGGTATTTTGAATATCTTTTAAATAGGAGTGGTCTCGATAATTTCGGAGATGTGCAAGATCTTAATATTCTTTGGGATTGCAATAATGGAGCTATTCAACAACTTATAAGGGAATTAGTCACAAAACTTCCAACTAATAATACAATCATTGGTTGTGATCAATATATAAGTACTGCACCTGATCCAACAGATTTGTCCAATATAAATCGCGTAAAAAGCCTTATTAATGGATACGATATAGCCTTTTGCTTTGATGGAGATGGAGATCGCTTATTAGTTATAATGAGTGATGGAAGAGTTTTGAGAGGTGATAAAATCTTACTGATAATTGCAGCATATTTCGCTAGAAATGTTGGTAATCATAAAGCTGTTGTTGATATTAAAACAAGCAGTAGTGTAGTCAATCAGTTAAAAAAGCTTGGATTTGAGGTTATTATTCAGAAAACCGGCCATTCATTTATCAAGAGGATGATGTGTGATAAACAGGCTATAATTGGCGGAGAAGTTAGCGGTCATATATTTTTCAAGTTTATCGAATTTGATGGGACTTATATAGCTTATGATGATGCGTTACTTGCAGCTTGCTATCTTATAAAAATCCTGCTGAATGAAAAGCATTTTTTCCAAAATGTAATTAATAAAATACCAGAAAGCTTGACTGAATACGATGTGAAAGTTTACTGCAATAGGGATATACAACAACTTTTGATTGCACAATTAAAAAAAGAATTACAAGATAAACAGTCGCATTTTATTGATATTGATGGTGTAAAGTATGAAAATGAGACTGGTTGGTGGTTAGTTAGACAATCTAATACTGAAAAGGCTTTAATAATATGTATGGAAGGTAATAATGAAGAAGAATTTGAAAAAATTAGCTTATATGTCGAAGAAAAGCTAAAGTTATATAACTTGAAATTACCAAAAAAGAACCTTGACAATTGAGTTTTTTATAGATAATCAATCTGTGCACAATAACCAACAAATAAAATTACAATGGAAATAAATTTTAAGTCAATACCAAAAGTATTACAATCTAGAATAAGTGTTTTTCTAGTATCAAGCGAACTGAGGATTGGTAATACATTAGAAAAAATTGATTCCGAGAATAATGGCATGATAAAGAAATTTCTTGACTCGGATAGCGCTTTCAAAGGTAAAGTTAGGAATATATCAAGTGTAATTTTAGGTAGAAATGGTGACACTATTATATTAGTTGGACTTGGTGATTTAAATAAAATCGATAGGAAAACTCTCAATGGTATTGGTGCTGCAATAACTAATAAAGTTAATAAGCGAAGAAGCGAAGAATGCGATGTTTTTATCGATGGCTTTAATGCAAATAATATTACTGAAGACGTTTGCGCAAGCTATATTGCAGAAGGTATAAAATTAAGAAATTACAAGTTTAATAAGTATTTTATAGATAAAAAAGATGATCATAGGTTGTATTTGAACAGAGTAAATATATTAGTCAATCAGCCAGAAGTTGCAGCTAGAACTTTCGAAAAAATCGATATTATTCTTAATGGAGTTAATTATACAAGAGATCTAGTTACAGAGCCAGGAAATGTTATCTATCCTGAGAGTTTTGCTAATAAATGTTTAGAATTATCTAGCTTAGGTTTAAAAGTTCGTGTGCTAGATGAGAAGGAAATGAAAAATTTAGGTATGGGATCACTACTTGGGGTTGCACAAGGTAGCGTGAATAGACCAAAACTAGTTGCTCTCGAATGGTGGGGGGATCCAAAAGGTAAAGATATAGTTCCACTTGCAGTTGTAGGAAAAGGCGTTACTTTTGATACTGGTGGAATAAATTTAAAGGGATCAAGTCATATTGCTGACATGAAGTATGATATGGCTGGTGCTGGAGTTGTGGCTGGGCTAATGAAGGCTCTCGCTGAATCAAAATCACCGAAAAATGTTATTGGATTTCTAGGTCTAGTTGAAAATATGCCATCTGGTACAGCACAGAGACCAAGCGATGTTGTAAAATCTATGGCAGGACAAACAATTGAAGTTGATAATACAGATGCTGAAGGGCGACTAGTTTTGGCTGATGTGATATGGTTCGCGCAGATTGAGTACAAATGTAATATAATCATAGATTTAGCAACTTTAACTGGAGCTGTAGTTGTAGCCTTGGGTGACGAGTTTGCTGGTCTATTTTCTAATAGTGATGAGCTGTCAAAAAATCTCATAAATGCTGGAAATGATGTGAATGAGCTTCTTTGGAGGTTGCCTCTCACAGAGCATTATGATAGACGAATAAATTCTGAGATCGCTGATGTTCGTAACACAGGTCGTGTTGCCGGATGTGCAAGTTCAATAACAGCAGCACACTTTTTACAGCGCTTTCTAGTTGATAAAAACAATCATTGGGCTCATTTAGATATTGCCGGAACAACTTGGAGTGATAATGGAGAATTAACTTATGGATTGAAGGGTGCAACTGGATATGGAGTACGACTTCTGGAACATTATATCAATAACTACTATAAACCTTTATAGGAATAGAGTTTTTTGAGTCTTCTCTCAACATGTTGTTGTACAAGTTCACTCACACAACCACCCAATCTTGCAATTTCTCTGACAAAAGATGATGAAATAAAGTTTTCTTTTTCAGTGGCTGGTAAAAAGATTGTTTCTATCGATTCATTAAGTTTTTTATTCATATAGGCCATCTTAAATTCATATTCGAAATCAGATAAAGCACGCATACCCCTAATGATGACTTTTACGTCATTTGTTTCTGCAAAATTCACTAATAATCCCGAAAATGGCATTACAGATATATTTTCTTTGTTAGATAAACCAGTTATAATTGCTTCTTCCATCATATTCAGTCTATCTCCAAGTGGAAATAAAGTATTTTTTAACGTATCGCCTGCAACTCCAACAATAAGTTTACTACATAAAGTTGAAGCTCGACGAATTATTTCAATATGACTTTTTGTTACGGGATCGAAGGTGCCAGGATATATTGCAATCATTGAATTAATGGATATTTCTCAGGTTGATTTCTAAAATATTGTATAGCATTATGATTTCTTGAGTTGATCTCAACATACTTAGCAAAAATACCAAGTAAAAAACCACCAAATTTTTCGTTTTTAGTAATCCTGGCATCAGTAATTTTTGCTGTTGCGATATAAAAATGACGACTAATATTATAAAGAATTTGCTCTATATCAGAAAAATCTTGCTGATAATTTTCTAAAAAATCATCTCTTTGTACAGCTTTTAGTAAATTTTTAAATGCTGAATTGTTAAAACAAATTCTAAACCTATCAATATTGACCTTTTCATATTTCAGCAATCGATGCATGAACTCCAACACATCATGCACATCACATAATTCTGACAAGATTTCATAGCTAGATTGTGCTAATAACAACTCTTGTACCTCTTCAAGTAACTTACTTTTAAGAGCAAAGATTCGATTGCTGCTATCGAGAATCTTATAATATAGCTTAACACCTTTTTGCTCAAGTTCATTCGGCACTTTATCACGCACCAATTTATCAAATTTAAATTTAAGCGTTGACATCTAAAATCCGATTTAAATTTTCATCTTTGCAGTACCTGTCAAACGTTGAATTTGTCAATTGAAATCTATCGCTCATTGCTTTGCCATATTCATTTAGTAAGAAATCTCTGAAAATCTTTTCACTTTCTCCAGCACCAAAAGAGCCATCATTTACCTTTAGAACATCAACTGTATTATACATCAACTTAAGGAAATGAGATATATAAAATCCATTAAGTTCTTTAATAGTTTTTGTTTTATTAGTTTCTGCGTAAAGCTGTGATACACTATATTGAAAATCTGTATTAATCATTGCACATAGTTCAAAGTAATGAGCTAAAATATATTTTATATATTATAAGTACTTTTTATGGAAGATATTTCTGCAATTTATATTATTGATAACATCAAATAAAAAAAAATATGGTTAAAATATGCACTAGTTGTAGCGATAAAAATAGTAGTCAAAAACTCTTTTGTGATGATTGTGGCAAGGTGTGTAAAATAAAACTTTTAGGTAAATTAGCATTTTTTTCGATCTTCAGTTTAGAACCTGCTGTTGATCTTGATAAGAAGATCCTTGATAAGAAGTATGCTGAGTTAATGAGTATGACTCATCCTGATAGGTTTATAAATTTCTCTGAAGATGCAAAATTAATAGCTGAAGCGAATGCAGCAATGATAAATGAAGCCTACAGTATTCTTTCTTCTGAAATTGGAATTTGTGAATATATATTGAATAATATAAATGAGGGAAAAACATATGAAGTAATTGAAGACGAGAATGACTTCTTAACTGAGAAAATTGCATTATATGAAGAATTAGGAAGTATTGATTCAACTACTGGATATATGACTTTAAAAAATAAATTAGATACAATATATGTAAATAGAGTGGCTGATTTAAGAAATAATATTGCTAAACAGAATTGGGAGCACGCTAATAAGGACTTACAAAAATTAAAATTTATTATAAAATTATTTCAAGATTTAGAAAAAAATTCTCATTCTATGTTAGAAATTGATGAAAAAGTTCATAAAAAATGACATTATATCAAATATCAGAACCATCATCAGTAGTAAATGAGATAACAGTTGGAATAGATTTAGGAACAACAAATTCACTCATAGGCTGCTTTGATGGCGATATTATAAAAATTATTCCAGATCAATACAACTTAAGCGGGATTGTTCCATCAGTTATATCATATGATGGAAAAAGAATATTTGTTGGGCATGAAGCATTCGAGAATGGTGAAATAATTAGATCAGTTAAACGACTTATTGGTAAAGGATTACAGGATACAATTGATAGTATATATAATATAGATCATGAAGAATCTTCAAATGAGTTACTAAAGTTAAAATTAGGAGAAAAATCTCTATCTCCGATTGAAATATCGGCTGAAATACTTAAATATCTCAAAAGAAATGCAGAAGAATTTACTGAAAAAAAAGTAACAAAAGCAGTTATAACTGTTCCAGCTCATTTTGATGATGCAGCCAGAAATGCAACTAAAGATGCAGCAAAAATGGTAGGTCTACACGTTTTAAGGATATTAAATGAGCCAACAGCAGCTGCGATCGCTTATGGCTTGAATACCGAACACGATGAAATAATTTTAGTCTATGATCTTGGCGGCGGTACATTCGATATTTCAATCTTAAAGCGAAATAATGGAATAATGGTTGTAGTTGCTACAGGTGGTGATAATAAACTTGGTGGCGATGATTTTGATTTAGAAATACTTAAATTACTCTACCAAAAAGCGAATCATTCTAGTTATGATTTAAAAAATATACAATTTGCAATTGATATAAAAAAATACTTAACAGAAAACACAACTTGGAATGGAGATTTCTTAGGTAAACAAATAACAGTCGCTAGGACAGAAATAGTCAAAGCTTGCCAGGTACTTATAGATAGAACAATTAGAATTACAATGGATGTTTTATTCGCTGCAAAGTTAAAAGAAGTCTCACAAGTCATATTAGCAGGCGGAGCAACCAGAATGCCAATAATTCAATCTACAATTGAAAAATTGTTTGGGAAAAAACCTCTAAACAACATAAATCCAGATCAAGTAGTAGTTATTGGCGCTACATTACAAGCGAAGGCTTTGACACAAGGTGGACAACTTTTAGTTGATGTAGTACCCCTATCGCTAGGTATAGAACTACTGGGAGGGATAGTCGAGACAATCGTAGCGCGAAACACACCTATCCCAACTATAATTAAGAAATATTATACAACTTACAAAGATAATCAAACAGGTTTCAAAATCCATGTAGTCCAGGGGGATGGTAGTACAACTGCAACTTGCAGATCTCTCGCTAAATTTGAACTGAGCGGACTTCCACAAAAGTCAGCAGGAGAAGTCAAATTAGAGATTGTATTTAAAGTTGATGCAGATGGCATACTCGTTGTGAGCGCAACGGAGCTAGAATCAGGAACATCATGTGAAATAGAAGTTAAACCATCATATGGATTAAACACATAGTTGTTTTAATTTAATCTTGAAACAGAATTAAAAAACACTGCTAAGAACCTTGATTAAGATTAAAAATCAAGAATTTAGATCACTTGATGATTTACCACAAGATATTGATTATATAATAGGTGCAGATGGAGCACATAGCAAAGTTCGGAAAATAGTATGTAACTCCGAGGATAATGATGCAGATAGAAAAACTCTACAATACGTTGTAGAGATGAAATATGATGCAAATTTATAGGCATCTGCGGCGATGCCGCTGGTGCCGTACCATACTTTAGAGCGCTAAATGGAGGAATGGAAAGAGCTTCGATACTGGGGCGAATGGTTGCAGATAATATAAAAGATGGTGGCGATAAATCAAAACTTTCAGAAAAATATAATCATAAGATGTATACTGCGCTAGAATGGGAAATTATCCGTGCAATTTTAAAGACTTAATTCTAAAAATGGTGAAGTGCTGGATATATATAAGTAATTGTGTACCGTGGCAGGTGAATAAATGGACAAAGCATGACAGAACTAACCTACAAAATGAGAATTTATTTCAGGATTTAGATGGAGATAAACAACTAATTCAAGTCTAATGCAATATTCTTGTCAAATTTTACAACAAGAGGCAGTAACATTATTGCCATCACTAGACCAATTAGCAGTGGTATAATACCACTTTGAATTGCTCCAGCTGAATAAACACTACCATCTAAAGTATTATTTCTCATGATAAGATTACCAATAATGCTATGGTAAATACTACCAAAAATCATCACAATCATATTAGCAACTGCAGTTCCAGTTGTAACAAGTTTCTTTCCAGCTAACAAAGCAGCCTTAGACATTACAACTATTTGGTATGCACATACAACCCCAATAATAAATAGCACTGCAAGCATAAGTTGAACCTCCTCACTATTACCCCAAATAATCCAACAAAAAGATACGATCATAACTAGAGATGATCCGCCTATAATTGAATAATACTTCTGAGTCTTCTCAGTAATAATCCCAATAACAGAACAGCCAATACACATACCAAGGAAAATCATCGATGGTGCAAGGATCGCATCACTATCAGACCAACAATGTATAATCTTAAAAGTCATAACACTCCAACCATCAACAAAGCCTTCCATAGGCCCAACCATCAAACCACCTACAACTGCAAGTAAAATTAATGCTTTATTTTGAAATATTTTCTTCATATCAGATACAACTGCAGATATACTAATATTCTCATTATTATTACTTGCAAACTTCTTTGGAAGTAATAAATAAGCAGCAATAGCTATACAGCCACCGATAGCAATCAGTAACTGTATGGTAGAGTCAAAACCAATATTACTCATAAGTATAGCAAGAGGCTTGCCACCATAGATAGCGCCTAATAATCCAATAGTCACGGCAATACCAAGCATTTTACTTGACTGTTTTGACTCAAAATAGACAGAAATAACTTTAAAGAGCGATAAAATAGCACCAGCAGACCCAATTCCAGTCAGAATTCTACCTATAATTGCTAAATACCAATTATTAGTCATGAGAGATATCATTCCAAAACAGACCAAAGCAATCGTAAAAACTATCACTATTCTTGCATTATATCTATCAATCGCTATACTGAGTGGTATACTTGCAGCTGTATAGCCTATATAATATACACCACAGAATGTTCCAAATTGTGCCGCATCAAGCCCTAATCTCATCATAATCTCATTAGCGGAGATAGCTGGAATAACTCTTAGTGCATATTGATATGAATAAAAAAACGATAAAAGCAGCCAGATAACGAATCTTTTCGAGTACATAAATTTTTTAAATCAAATTTTTCTATTATTAATGTACAGTATGATATTAATGAGAAGCTTCTCCAGAATCTTTAGAATTATCCATTCCAAACACAAACTTTGTAATCAATCCTTCAATGCTTATAGATGATTGAGTAAAATCTATTGTATCCCCATCTTTCAAGAAATCAGTCTCAGCACCTGGTACTAGCGAAATATACTTATCACCTATTAAGCTAGCGCTAACGATTTCAGCAGATGTATCGATTGGCAACTTTAAATCATTCTGTATAGTAATCTCTATTACTGCATTATAGTTTGCATTATCAACTTTTTTGCTTTTAACTTCGCCAATTTTAACACCACTTATTGCTACTTCACTACCAATATTTATCCCATCTACTCTCTCAAAAGATGCATGTAATGTATAAAAATCTCCTCTATTACTTCTGAAAAAACCATTATTGTGTACAATAATGACTAATATTATGCAAAATACAATTACACAAGCGCCTACAAATGTTTCAAAATTTCTATTATCTCTCATCTATTTAGTATTTTTATGATTCCATGCGAGATACTTTCCATCATACATAGCTTTTGATTCTTTTATATTAACTTTATCATATTGAGTCACACCACTATCAATCATCCAATGATAGCTTTTTTTTAACTTCATAGGCGGTATATCTATCATATAGTGGAGCCACTTATACCATATAGTATCGATATTTGATATAATTCTATTGTCTTTCTGATATATAACCCATCTATTCTTCTTACCAAACCACCTCTTATGTTGACTTTCATAATAGCTGTTACCCAATTGATCACTCCCTACAAAATTCCCAAATACTTTTGTATACAAAAAAGTTTTTAAACACATACTTTTTTGAATATTTTATCTTTTTCTATTCCATCTTACAAGGGCTCATTACCACTGCATGTCTAGCATTTTCATTACAAAATGACAATCTTGTCATAATTAATCTATCAGGAGATAGTCTCTTTAGGATAGGAAAAGCTATTTCTGGCCATTCAATAATAACTATCCCATTATTCAACATATCAGAGAAGCCAATCTCTTTTATCTCCTCCTGATCTTTCAACCTATACAGATCTAAATGATAGACTTCACATTTTTTTAATTGAGAATAGTACTGATGCACTAAGTTAAATGTAGGGCTAGTGTAATCTTTCCCCTGATCAACCAACTTTTTTAATATATAAGAAGATAAAGTAGTTTTACCTACTCCTAATTCTCCTTCAAGCATCAAAACTGACTTACAGTTGATAAAATCACATAATATATGAGATATCTCTACAAGATTAGATATAGAATGTATTTCTTTATTTATTAATAACATTGTTGAAAAAGCTTTTTCGTATAAAATAACAAAAAAAGACTAACAATGTCTGAAATAAATATCTACACAACAGATAATGTAATAAAAATCTTACCTAAGCTTGTTGAATCGATTGTATCTCAAAATAAAAGAATATATCTTTTATGTAATGATAATAAAGAGGTAGAAGAAATCGATTACCTCCTCTGGTCATATAGTCAATTATCATTTATTCCACATGCTACAATCTCAGATTTATATAAAGATCATCAAATGGTTGTGATAGGCACAGAAATAGACTATGAATCTAAAGCAACAGTTATAATCTCCTTATCATCTATAGTTCATGAAAAATTACTTTTTTTTATAAAAAAATATGAGAAAATATTATTATTCAACTACCATTTGGATAAATGCCCAGAAATCTCTCATGTAAATCTAATTGAGCAGGATATAACAGGAAAATGGATAAAAAAGACTTATGAAAACAATAGCAATTCAGGGAGATAAGCTTGAAAAATTGAACTTAAATGTAGATACTAGTCTATATATAGCAAGCCAGCTTCAGAACTACAAAATTTTTTGGTATGAGCCACACAAACTTAGTTATTGTAATGGGCAATTTATAGCTACAGGAGTTTATATTAAATCTCATTTTGAGAGCAATAAATTGGAATATATAAAGCTAGAGGAAGGGATTATAGATTTATCAACTGTCAGTTGCATAATGATTAGACAGGATCCTCCTGTAAATATGGAATATATAGCATCTACACATATTTTATCTCTTTTATCTCAAAATTTTCCAAACATCTTTTTTATAAATAATCCAGATGCTGTGAGAAACTATGTAGAGAAGTTTCTACCAATCATCACTTCATATACCAACACTCCGCCAACTTTAATCTCTAATGATTTAGGAGAAATAAAATTATTTCTCAGTAAATATCAAAAAATAATAATGAAACCAATATACGATTATGGAGGTCATGAGATAATTACAATCGCAGTAGGTGAAGAAAAATTTGTCTCAGAATATTTAGATAAACATCCTAAAATACAAGTAATAATACAAAAATTTCTACCTGAGATATATAAGGGTGATAAGAGAATTATTATATGTGATGGGGAAGTATTAGGAAGTTTAGGGCGAATTCCAGATCAAGAAAATTTTTTAACAAACACTTGCATGGGAGGAAAAATCATACCTTCAGATCTAACTGATGAAGAATATAGAACTTGTGATTTTATAGCTAAACAACTTAAGCAGCTAGGGATATTTTTTGCAGGCATCGATATGATTGGAGAATTTATAACAGAGGTTAATATCACGTCCCCAGGTCTCCTCACATCACTTCATAAAGAATATGGATACCCTGAGAAATTTTTCTATAAACTCGAAGAAAATATCTTTTGATAACTATATTCTTTTTTATAAGTCAATCATAAGTAGAGTATATAAAATTCTTATTCAATCCATATACATATATATGGTAATTTCAAATTTTGTATCAAAATAGATTGATATTGTGCAAAAGCAGGTATCTTTTTCGCATATATTAGTTAATAATTCCCTATTAGAGAAACTCATTAAGAAAGAATAACTATCTCTTTCGTATAACTCGTAACATACGAATGTCATCTTGACATAGTGTAAAAGTACAAGGTGTAAGGTAGTGGTAATACACTTATTCCTGAGAAGCACCTTCTGCAGACTTCTGCATAGAACTTCTTACCAATAATTTCTTACCAAAAACATATGAACCATTAATGAAACCATCTGCACCGCCAGAACCATTAACAAAATAACTGATAAACTTCAAAAATTCTTCAGATGGACGAGTGTAAAAAGCTATGTCAATCTTATTCTGTAACACTCTCACCAGATCACACAAAATACTGCCAGACGAAACAAAGTGAATTTCACGCTTAATGTTCAACTGGTGATTGTGATGATCTGTAGCACAGACAATAGTAGGAAAGTTTATATTAACAGACTGATTAACCTTGATCTTTCTCGTCAAACCGTCCTGCGATAGAGAAAAAAACTCCTCAGAATTCTCTGAATAAATTGCCGTATTGGTTGCAGGAAGATAAACTGCAGTTATTTTATGCCAATCCGTAGCTTCAAGAGACAATCCAAATGCGATATTTTCAATACCATGGCCAAGATTAATCATATTATCAATCCCAATAACAGAAGCATGGAAGTTACTGTTGTTTCCTGCTACTCTATATGAATTATTTATACTTTTACTAGTACCATCAGGAGAAAATAAAACTATTTCGCTAGTTTCACTACTCAGTTCTTTGGCGATATTACTCTCAAACCTTGCCTGTGAACTTTTGACAAATTTACTAAGATTTTTAGACCCATGTAAATGGTTTATTTCAATCAGATCACGAGAAATATTAACAGCTGCCTTTTCACAGGCATTTATAATTGCTTTGGTATGTTTATACATAAAGAATGGTTGACAAAATTACATCAAGAAGTGTATTCTATTTAAAGTTAATTAGTGTTACTGTCAAGTTATGAAAGTTGGAATTGTCGGATATAGAGGCAAAATGGGACAAGCAATACTAGCTAAGGCAAAGACTGAGGCAGACATATCAATCACAATGCTACACTCAAGACACCTTCAGAACTACACAGCAATACCAGTTACTGACTCACTAAAGGAGTTAGTAGCACACTGTGACATAATAATTGACTTCTCTCGCCCAGAAACTTCACTTGAGGTAATAAAACTATGTATTAAAAATCGCGTGGGAGTTGTATGTGGAACAACTGGTTTTACTCATGATGAAATAGATAAAATAAGCAAACTCTCTAAAAAAGGAAAGATTTTCTATGCAACAAACATGTCATTAGGTATAGCTATTTTATCAAATATAGTACAGTCAGTAGTTGATGGATTTATTAAAAATGGCATTACACCAGAGATTTCAATCTTAGAACGACATCATAAGCATAAGGCTGATAAACCATCGGGCACTGCCATAACATTAGCTAATATTATTAATCATAGATTGAATACGACTCCAAATATAGTATCTTTACGGTACGGAGCGAATGTGGGAGAGCATGAAATCATTATTTCAACTGATATGGAGACGATTGTTCTCAAACACCAAGCAATAGACAGACAACTCTTTGCAACAGGAGCAGTAGCGGCAGCTAAGTTTTTACACAACCAGGAAGAGAATAGAATCTACAGTATGAATGATATGGTGAAGTAATTTATTCTAATTTTCAAAAAACTCTTTTAACATAATGAATTAAATAACAGATAAAATTTTGCTTAAAATTAACTAAAAAATATTTTGAATGCAGAAGACAAAAATACTTTTAACGATCCAGAGATTATTTTAGATTTATAAGATTAGTACTGAGATGAAATTTATCGAATCTTTTAAAAAAGAAAATTTTATGATCTTTTCAAGGAAATAGTAGTAGAATTAGAAGAAAGGTATGAAAATATGACTGATTATTATCAAGAATTTAAAAGTAATGAAGCTTTAAATTATAGTGAGACTCAACAATTCACAAAGCAAACAATGATAATCATTTCATAAGCAAGGCAATAATTTCTCTTATATGTCTTATATTAATCACATTCACATCAGATATCTGTAACTTCTCAGGTAATGATGTAACGACTGTTTTGAATCCAAGCTTTGCAGCTTCTTTTATTCTTATTTCAAGATGAGAGGCAGTTCTTAGCTCACCAAGGAGACCAATTTCTCCTACAAAAGCCATATCTTGTTGTATAGTTATATTTTTATGAGCAGAAAGGAGTGCTACAGCAACTGCTAAATCTAACCCTGTATCAGATACTTTTGTACCCCCTGCAACATTTAAATAAATTTCCTTATCCATTATATTGACTCCAATTCTAGCATTTAAAATCGCAATTATCATAGCAAGCCTATTATGATCCCAACCAATAGCAGCGCGTCTAGGAGTTGGTATATAAGATGGAGCAACCAATGCTTGGACCTCAATTAATATACCTCTGGTGCCTTCAATTCCAGCAAATACACAGGAACCACTAATATTAGTTCTAGTAGTTGGCATAAATATTTTAGATGGATTCAGTACTTCTATCAATCCGGAACTTGACATTTCAAATATACCAATTTCATTTGTGGAACCATATCTATTTTTAAGCCCCCTAATTATTCTATATTGACTAGTGTTATCACTTTCAAATGATAAAACAACGTCAACCATATGCTCAAGTAATTTTGGTCCAGCTATCTGTCCTTCTTTATTTATGTGGCCAACAATGACTATACAGATCCCTAGCTTCTTAGCAGCATTTATCAGCTCTAATGTACATGCTTTTACTTGGCTGATACTACCTGGAGAACTATCTACTTCCTCAGAGCTAAGAGTTTGAATTGAGTCAATAACAACTATTCCTGAAGATGCCATCGAGTTCATCACACTGAGTATCTGACTCATATCAGTTGTAGATATCACCTTGATCTTCTCTTTAATAGACATCCTATCAGCCCTAACTCTTATCTGATCAATTGATTCCTCGCCAGTTATATAGCAGGTAAAAATTCCTTGCTTAGCCATAGAATTACATAGCTGTAGTAATAGAGTTGATTTACCAATTCCTGGCTCACCAGAAAGCAGGACAGCAGTTCCAACAACGAGTCCACCACCAAGTACTCTATCCAGCTCAGATATATTTGTTTTGCTTCTAATAGTCTTTTCAATCACCAATTCTGAATTAAGATCTTCCAGCTGATCAAATGAGATTTGTGCTTTAGGAGAGATAGCTTTACCAGTAGAGCTGCTTACAGTAAATTCCTTAATGCAGTTCCATTCACCACATGATTTACATTTGCCAACCCATTGTTTATAGTTCTGCCCACAGTTACTACAAAGATACTCTTGCTTTACCTTTTTCATAAAATTTTTAGATTACTATATTTTATAGTAATTACTAGAGCAATCTCAGAAATTTTGATTAATTAATTTAAATATACAGAATCAGATTCTTGTAATAGAAATTTATGAAAATATATAGAAGAACAATTTTGTTGAGCAATCTTCATATTGAAATATACAAATCTGCGCTCTTTTTATCAAGAGAATATAAATTAAAGATTGCTTAGTATAATTTAGCAAGGAGTGATTTAGTATATAGAACCAAAAGAATATGATTCATCAAGTTTAATAAACTTAACATAAAATTGAAATCTACTTCACATAAGGGTTATTAGTAGTTTTAATTAAAAATCTCAGAGGAATTCCTTCAATATCAAATCTTTTAGCTAGAGATCTCTTCATATAGCGGATATAGCTAGTAGGGATCTTGGTAGTATTAGCAAACAGCATAAAAGTTGGCGGCTGAGTAGACTTCTGCGTCATATACTTAATATTTATCGGTACTTTTCTAGATTTTAACAGAGGAGGTACTCTACTGGTAGTGACATCTTTCAACCATTTGTTTAGCTGTCCAGTGCTAATTTTCCTTTGCCATCTATCAAAAATTGTTACGACATTTTTAAGTAAAATATTTAAATATTTCCCTTGCAGAGCAGATATATAAATAATTGGTATCTTTTCTATCGATTCTAAGTAGTCATATGCAACCTCTTCTAACTTCTGAGCAATCTGAGCTCTAATATCTTGTCCAAGCAGATCTATTTTATTTACCGCAAATATCAGCCCTTTTCCCTCATTTACTACTATTTTTGCTATATTTAGATCTTGCCTCTCAAATGGCATAGTTGCATCCATTACAACGACAACTACATTACTTCTTCTTATGGCTGTAATGCTTTGTCCAAGAGATCTACTTTCAATATCTTCATCTATCTTACTTCTCCTCCTCATTCCTGCTGTATCAATCAATAATAGCCTCTTCTGACTCTCCTCAAATTCAATTTCAATATCATCTGTAATTGCGTCTCTAGTAGTACCAGAAACCTCACTTACAATTGATCTCTCTTTATTAAGCAAACAGTTAAACATAGTTGATTTTCCTACATTTGGACGGCCAACTATAGCAATTTTAATAGTGTCATCTAGCGCCTCAATATCAACTACTTCTTCTTCAATTTTAGGTAATAACTGATATAGTCTTTCATATAACTCATACATTCCTGTACTATGCATAGCTGATATATAAATAGGATCACCAAAACCAAGCTGATATAGATCATTTTTATTTGCATTTGTTCTTTTGTCACCTGCTTCACTTTTATTAACCAATAAAATTACATCTTTATGAGTCTTTCTAACTTTATCTGCAAAACTAGCATCTTCTGAAGTTACACCAGCTATTCCATCAACTACAAATAAAATTACTTTTGCATCATCTATTGCCTTCTCAGTGGTGCAACTCATAAGGGATTGTAATTTTGGATTTGCACCTAATTCATCATCTGATGTCCAGCCGGCTGTATCAATTGCGATAAAGTTTAGATCATCTAGCTCTGCAGGATGCATCTTTATGTCTCTAGTGACACCAGGCATATCATCTACTATAGCTAATTTCTTACCGCAAAGCCTATTGAAAAGAGTAGATTTGCCTACATTTGGCCTACCTATTAGGAGAATTTTATAAGTCATTTTTGGCGATAGTCTACCATAAAGAACTCAATAGCTCAAAAGTTATAATTCAAAAACTCTCAGTGTAGGAGTACTATTAATTCCGGCTGATCTGGCTACAAAACTAACTCTGTCATCAAGATTGATTAGTATAACATGTCTAACTACTGATCTATCATCAATTGCTGTTACTGAGAGAGTTTTTTCCAGCCACTATAATCTCAATATCATCAACTAAATCTTCTATTGATATCTCAGAAATATCTAAAAATCTTTACTTATAGACATAACAACAGATGGAATAAATTTGGGGTATTTTCTTTTTTCTCCGCAGTGGATTAAAGATTTGTCTTAATATTATTTATCTCAAGTATAAACATACTTGCAATTTTTTAAATAAAGATATAAACTTGTGCGAAATCTTTTTTAAAAAAGTATATGCCAAAATTAAAAACCAACAGTAGCGCTAAGAAGGGTCGCTTCAAAGTGACTGGCACTGGTAAAGTCTTAGCTTCTCAGGCAAACAAGCGCCACAACATGCGTAAGAGAAGTTTAAGGCAGTTAAGAAATCAACAAGGGACAGTAACTCTCAATGAGATAGAGACAAAAAGAGCTCTTTCATATATGCCTTACAGCATAAAGAGAAAGAGTAAAGCTGTTAATTCTGAAGCAGCTGCATAAATAAATTGAATAAATGAAGAAACAATATGGCGAGAATTAAAAGAGGCTTAACTTCGAGAGCAAGACATAAAAAAGTCTTGGATATGGCGAAAGGCTACCGTGGCCGCGCTAAAAGTTGTATTAGAGTTGCTATTGAGAAGGTAGAAAAAGCACTGCAGTACTCATATAGAGATAGAAGAAATAGAAAGCGTGACTTCCGCTCAATCTGGATCCAAAGAATTAACGCGGCGGTCAGAGAACAAGGTATGGTTTACTCAACCTTTATGGCCGGTCTTGCTAAAGAGGGTATAACAATAAATAGAAAAATGCTATCTGAAATAGCAATACATCAGCCACAGGATTTCAACAAAATCGTTGATAGAGTTAGAGCTGCCAACTAAAAGTTAATATCTTTATTAGGGAGATGTTTCATACATTTTTTTTGTTTTGTAAGTGTTTTTTATAAAGCATTTACTAAAAACTCTATTTAAAAGATAACAATTTAAAATTGAAAAGCAGCACAAGTAACAGTAGTAAACATGCTATAAACAGATAAAGATAATAAATATCCTATCGCTGTGATCTGCAATTTATTATCTTAGAGCTTTCACTCTACAACCAACCAGATTTGAGATCATCTAAGTTACCTTTTGATAAATAAACATTTCTACTACTAGAAATTGCAAGTATATGGCTGGCAGTTGAATTTATGAAGCTTCTGTTGTGACTTATAAATATCACAGTTCCATCGTAATTCTTTAGGGCTTGACTTAAAATCTCAGAACTCAGCATATCTAAATGGTTTGTAGGTTCATCTAACAAGAGGAAGTTAGCATGTTGTATCATAAGACAGGCAAGACCTAAACGACTCTTCTCACCTCCAGATAAAGCTCTAACAGGCTTATGCACATCATCTCCTTTAAATAAAAATGATCCTAACAGACGTCTAATTTCTACATGCTCAAGTTTATCGTTAACCAACTTCATGTTTTCTAAAACAGTTTTATCTAAATTTAGATATTCAACTTGGTCTTGTGCATAGTGTGCGATTTTTACATTATGGCCAAGCTTCATATTACCATCAATGAGTTTGATACTACCTGCAATTGTCTTCATTAAAGTAGATTTTCCTAACCCATTAGCACCTACAATAGCAATTTTTTGCTTACTCTGTATATATAGTGATAGGTTCTTTAAAAGAGGTTTATCATAGCCAATAGAGCAATCTTTCATTTCTAAAACATCTTTTCCGCTCTTTTCAATGAGAGGGATCTTAATTCTAATCTCCATATCATCTTTCTCAATTTCAATCTGGTTAAATTCTGACTGAAGTCTACCAATCATCTTCATGCGACTTCTAGCTTGGGTTGCCTTTGATGCTTTAGCACCGAATCTATCTACAAACTGCTGAGCATCCTTAATCTTTGACTCTATATTTTTTCTTTCAGCTAGCTTTCCAATCTCTCTCATTTCATATTGCTCAAGAAATTGATCATAGTTTCCATAGTATGTATTAAGTTTCCCATTCTTCAAATGTATAATTATATTTGGTAGTCTGTTCAAAAGTTCTTCGTCGTGAGATACGAAGAGTACAACTCCACGGAATTTCTTAAGGTACGATTCTAACCATATAATAGTCGGCAAATCTAAATGGTTTGTAGGCTCATCAAGTATAAGAAAATCAGGCTCTTTCATCAGAAGTCTAGCTAATTCTAATCTCATTCTCCAGCCACCAGAAAGCGCTTTAGGATGCTCATTTAGACTCTCTTCAGAAAACCCAAGCCCAAACAATATCTTGGTAGCATTATACTGAAAAGCATAACCATCTTTATCTCGGAATTCTTCTTCAAGTCTCTCGAATTTAGCATAAATCTCTTCAGTATACTCATTCTCTAACTTCTTGCTTATTTCCTCAAAATTGTTCTTTATTTTGAATAAAATTTCATTCCCAGCCATGCATTCAACTAAAATTGTATCTTGAGGATTGGGATTAGGATCTTGCGGTAGATAGCCTATAACAAGTGATTTAGATTTAGTTATAGTACCGTAATCGTAATCTTCTAGTTCACATAAGATATTTAAAAAAGTACTTTTCCCAGCACCATTAACACCAACAAGAGCTACAATGCCGCTTTGCGGAAAGTTGTAATTGATGTCATTGAGAATCTTTCGTGAACCAAAAGCTTTTGTAAGTCCATTTATAGTTAACATCTTTTTACTGATCATTATAACATAGAGACTACTATCTTCCTTAATTCTCATAATAATTAAAAAATTTTTCTTGTAATCAAATTTTCCTTGCGATAGAATTTAATATATTACAAATAAAATATTGAAAAAATTATGAAAGAAGCAAATAAACAACCTCCGAAGAGTCAGCAATCATTTGGACAAAAGATTAAATCATTGGTAGGCACTCTAGGAGAAAAGATCATTGGCCCAGGTACATTAGAAAATCTCAAAGCAGAAGGTAAAGAAGGTAATCAAAAAACTAAATCTAGAGCAAAAGGTATTGGTAAACTAGGTGTTCTGGGTATAGGAGCTGCTCTTGGTGTAGTAGTTGGTGTAATGCTTGGTTTAGCACCTATACTGATCATTGCTTTAGCGGCTGCTGGTATGTTTGGTGCACAGCAGATGAAAAGCATAGGTAAGAACAGTAGTCAGAGATCAGATGATAGACTAAAGGAAGCTGAGAAATTAAAAAAAGAACCAGGTCAAGCAAACAATAAAGCCACAGAACTTGAAAAGAGCGCTAGTAAAAAGAAAAAGATGGCAATCGCAGCTGGTATTGGTGGCATCGCTGCTTTTATGTTTTTAGGACCAATAGGTTTGGTTGGTATCGCAATAGCAGGATTAATATTCAAAAAATCACGAAATAACTCAAAGAAAGCTAAAGATTTTCGTGAGTTAAGTAACGCTAAAACCGATCAAGAAAAAGATGCAGCACTTGTAAAACTTGGCATAATAAAAGAAAAAGATTTAGAGAGAAGAAATCTTGCTAATAAACAACAACCAAAAGCTGCTGTGCCAGAAGTTCAAGCGGAAAGAGAATCACAATCAATGGTCAGAGAGCCACATCCAGGAGAACTTAGCTCTATAAGGAACTCATTGATTGGAAGCAAAATGAATACAGAAAAGAAAGAATCACAGTTTGAAGGAAGAAGAAATCAAGGTAGACAACAAAGATTGTCTCTATAAGTTAATCTCAGGGAAGTATACTTGCTCCAGAACTGTTCTTTCTCCTTTGAAATATCTTACAATACTCATCGGATGGTATTTATAATACCCTTCGACGCAAAATAGCCTGCAATTACCTGGCATTTGAATCAGTAATTCGTCGATCAACATTGCTGAATGAAAATTGAAAAGATCAGCTTGATCGTAGATAACTGACATATCAGCTCTCTTATCAAATATAGCACCATTGACTAAAATTAGTGAAGTATTTTCTGGAATTTTTATCTTTTTGAAGCTACTATATTGAAAATGCAAATTATCTATATTACTTAGATTTTTAGCTCTACTGATAATATTTTTGCAGTTATCAATAGCAACAACTTCTTTTGCAATCCTAGATATTATATGTGAGGCATAGCCAGTACCACATCCAACTTCTAGTACAATATCGAAATCTGTTATCTTTGCAGACTCAAGAAATCTCGCAATCATTTCTGGGCGCGCTATAAGTCTCTCTTGGTCAATCAACAACTCTGAATCGCTATAAGCAACTAATTTATGTTTTTTATGAACAAATTCTTCTCTATGAATTTCCATCATTGCAGAAAGGATTTTTTCATCTTCCATTCCTACAATACGAACTTGGTTCCTAACCATATTATGTCTGCTTTCCATATATCAACCTTTAAATTTCATAGATAATAACATGGTTTACGACCTGGACAAGTTTATGATTTATTATAAGGTACTTAATTTGAAAAGTGATTTGCAAAAGAAACAGTCTTATAGTCGAAGAAAGCAAGCATCTAACTAGTGAATTCTCGGCAAAGATAGATTGGGATAATGTATAAACACTTGTTTCAAAACAAGTAGCAAAGGATGCAGATAAGCACAAAAGTGCTCATCTGCGCACAGAAATATCAAAAACTCCTCGAAATTATTTCTCATAAAAAATCCATCTCCTAATGTAACAAAAATTTTTCCTACCTTTGTTCCGAGAAGCATTAACGTAGGTGAACCTAACGGCACTACAAAATTCTGAGGATGCAACTAATAATAAATAAGATTTACCTTTCACAAATTTGCAATGCTAGTTTAGCTCTTTCCGAAAAATTTTTCCAAGAATTTTGACTTTGATTTATTCGGTATCTTTCTTCCCTCTTCGGCATTGTGTACCCCATGCCTAAAACTTGCATAAAATATTTTTTAATAGTCTCAAGGAAATGCTTGATGTGATCTATAAATCCAATTATGTCATTAACCTCCATTGTAAAAAGATCTTTTGTGATTTTGCTGAGATCAATATTCTGTTTAAGTTGAGGAGGTTTATGTTTATCGTGCTCAACATATTCTTTTCTGAGATTATCAATAAATAAAGAATTTCTAATTTCATTATATTCTTCAAGTATTTTTATCGAATGTAAACCATGAACAATAAAACTTAAACACAACACAAAGTCTTTGTTTAAGAGTAAATTATGTGTGATCTCCTTGCAACAGAATTCCACTAATTCGTCATCGGTTAATTTTGCTTGCTTATATCTTCTGCAGTGTATACTGAGATTATGTCTTCTGTTAGAGCTATTATTAGCTGCACATCTTTCTAGTGATAAGATTTCTTGTTCTTGCTCTGTTTTTTTATCTTCTATATACTGTATTCTAGCTCTGCTAATCTGTTGAAGATTCTTTTCGCCTGTTGGTTTAATACTTTGTCTTGTTCAGACTGTACAATTTTAGGCATTCTTGATCTTTACCTGCAAGTGCTTCATCCAATAGTAAAAGTTCTATACATGTTATTATTTTTTTCGCATATGTACACAGTTTACATTAAAAAAAACTATATAACAACTATTTATCTCTCAACTTTCCATCAACTTTATCAGCTATAGATTTAATAACTCTGTTCATAATTGAATTTATTTGCTCATCAGTTATATTATCTATTGGCTGGATAAATACCTTAATCGCAACTGACTTTTTCCCATCCTCAACTCCATAGTATATGTCAAAAACTTCAACGCTATCGATAAGTTTCTCTTTAATGCTTAAAGCAGATTTTATAATATCTCTCACATATAGAGTATTTGCAACTATAAATGATAGATCTCTTTCAATTTTTTGGTGAGTCGACAGAAATAAATGTTTCTTAGATTGTATTTTGTATAGTTTAGATGGAATATTATTTGTTAATAGCTCAAAGATAGCTACAGTTTTATGTGGCAATTCAAGCTTACTTATAATTGTAGGATGCAACTCACCGCATAGGCCAAGTACATTATTACCAAGCTTGATTCTAATTGATTTTGTTGGGTGATAATAATTAGGAAGATCTGAATCATAACTATAATCTACTATATTATCACTCATTCCAAAGATTTTGAGGAGAGCAAGAAGATCTTCTCTAACATCATAGAAACCCCATCCTTTTTTACTAGAGGATATTTCACCTGAACGCAGTCCAGAAACAACTATTGATTGAAAGCTATCTAATATTTTCCCGTAAATATTACCTATCTCAAATATTGAAAAACTCTTCTCCTGATTGTTTGGATAGATTGCAAAGTTATTGACTAAATTTGGTACTAGACTTCTTCTCATTAACTGGAAATTGTTATTAATCGGATTTTTAATGGAAATTATCTCTTTTTGGTCAGGCTTTGTGTTTAAGTAATACTTACTAATATGGCAATCTGTGATTGCAAAAATCTCGTCTTCGTTGTAAAATGACCAAGTTAATACTTCATTCATTCCACGACTAATTAGCTCTTGCCTTAGCTGTGATCCGGTCGAAGCTTCAATTAATCTAGGATTAAAAATATTCTCATGTGAGTTAGTTGAGATAGTATCAATCATATTACTAGTAAGTTGAACACTATTAATAAATGGCTTATTACCGATAAAAGAGTTAATCTTTGCCATTAGACCCATTCTTAAAAGATCCTCTATCACTTCGTAATATGACTCGACATTTCCTTGCTTCCAACTAGGTATATTTAGTTGAAATTTTCTATCTCCAACTTGTTGAGGGTTAAATGATAGATTATTTAATATAATAGTAATCTCAGAGTCATCTAGTGATATACCTAGGAATTTTTCAATCTTAATAAGATCAATCTCCAATTGTGTTACATATTGATATGCCTTGCCATAGCTCTTAATAACTGCACTAGCTCCAGGAAAAAATTGCCTCATCCATTCAGCAGTTCTATCAACTGATGCAACATCTATCCCACCTTCAAATCTATACTTACTATCACTTGTAATAGAAAGTAGTTGACTAGAGAGAGCTATAGATTGTGGATTGAAATTAGCTACTTCCACTAGAATATTTTTAGTATTTTCATCAACCTTAGATAGTTCACCACCGATAACACCTGCTACACACAAAATCTTTTTAGCATCACAAATCACCAATATACCTTTTGGTAAAGTATATGGCTTACATCCAAGTGCGATAAATTCTTCACCTCCCTCAGACAGTCTCACATAGATAGTATTGCCTATAATTTTATCTAGATCATATATATGATTAGGATTACCGAAATTCATCATTATAAAATTTGATAGATTCACCAACGAGTTCTCATGTAGATCTTTAACTTTTCCCATTAACTTGTAATCATCTACTTCTAATGGTTTTACATCCTTGCAAGTGAAGAAATTAAATTGGCTACAGTAATCTTCCGCCTCAATTTTTACACTTATTGTGGGATTTGCTCCACCATGACTAGATATATCTATATTTTTTATTGTACCGCAGCCAGCAGCAGCTAAGTCTCTAGCTATCCCGTATACGCTGGCGCAATCCCTCCGCCTATTAGGCGTTAGAGCTACTGCTACTATTACATCATTTAGATTCATATAGTCTGAAAATGATATACCAACCGTTGCAGTACCATCTAGCTCCATTATGCCATCTGATTCTTTACTTAGTAGTAATTCTTCTGTCGAGCAAAGCATTCCTTCACTTTCAACTCCACGGATTTTAGATTTTTTTATGATAAATGATCCCTTTGGCACTATTGCTCCAACCATTGCTAATACTACTTTGATTCCAGCGCAAGCATTTGGTGCACCACAGACAATATTGAGTATTTCTAAACCATTATTGACTTTACAAATTCTTAGTGAGTAGGCATTTGGGTGTTGCTCTGCAGATATTACTTCTGCAACTACAAAGTTCTTATACTTATCCTTTTGATTTTCATATGATTCAACTTCAAGTCCTATTTCATTAATTTTTGCTAGAACTTCTTCGTCAGTACAATTGAGATCTATATGTTTTTTCAGCCAATTAAGAGAAAACTTCATTTTTTCTCGTAATTATATACCAAATTCCATTTAATGACTATGCGGAAGACGGGTTAGTTTGATAATCCTTTTTCTTGTGTCCCCTGAGCTTTTGATAAATATCTTTCTCCGAAACTCTGTGTCTGATGTTAGCTATTTTTACTAGTTCTAAGCTGTCCTGTTATATAACAGAAATCAGCAAGAACAATTGCTTGAAATTCAGTATGTTTAGATAAGCCACAAGGATCAACATTTTTTTCTATAAAATTTATGTAGATCTCCTCCGAGAATAGGTTTTATGCCCATCTCTAGGTCCTCTGTTTTCCCCTCTAGGTCTTCTGTTATCTCCGCTACCGAACTCTCTAGGTCCTCTGTTTTCCCCTCTAGGTCCTCTATTATCTCCGCTACCGAACTCTCTAGGTCCTCTGTTTTCCCCTCTAGGTC
>CAZGZC010000001.1:158574-190302 GCA_964529685.1 uncultured Candidatus Midichloriaceae bacterium
TATTATCTCCGCTACCGAACTCTCTAGGTCCTCTGTTTTCCCCTCTAGGTCTTCTGTTATCTCCGCTACCGAACTCTCTAGGTCCTCTGTTTTCCCCTCTAGGTCCTCTATTATCTCCGCCTTCTGCACTTCTGTTGCCTCTAGAATCATCATTGAATCTTCTATTATAACTAAACTTTCGGTCAGAGACTCTTTTATCTTCAAATCTTTTTTGATATTCAGTGGATTTTTTATCTTCCTTAAATCTCTCTTCTTTCTCAACTAAATCTAGTACTGCATCAGATATATTTGTGAACTCAATTGCAATTGATGACAATTCTTGATTGAGAATTACAACTTTACCATCAAATTTAGATATTACTCCGTAAAATACTCCTATTTCAGAAATTTTCTGAACTAACTTAATTCTGGCACGTTGTCCAGTGAATCTCTCAAAGTCTTCTGGACGAGTTAGAGGCCTATTTATGCCTGTTGACATTACTTCAAGATTGTATACACCATCTACAAATTCCTCTTTTGTGTCGAGAATTGCTGAGATACATTTACTAGCTTTTTCACAATCATTTACACTGACTGATTCTCTATCATTTTTCTCTAATATGATTTGTAAAATACTCTTATCTCCTGATCTAAATATTCTTAATTTTACTATTAAATATCCGAGCGAATCGAGAGTTTTAGCAACTTCTCCATATACTTTATGCTCAATTTGTGTTCTGCAAACATTTCCGACTGCTAATAAGGTCATAATTTTTTTTTAGTTAGCTTATCAATGACTAAATCCTTTGCTAATCATTATAGCTGTGATATTGGTCAATAGAGATTATAGATATACACTAAAATATGGTAAATAGAAACAACGATTACCTAGAAGATAAAAAAAAAGATGCAAGGCTTGGTGGTGGGCAAGATAAAATTGATGCTCAACATGGAAAGGGTAAGCTAACGGCTCGTGAGAGATTAGATGTTTTACTTGATCCAGAATCATTTGATGAACTAGATTCATTTATTCAGCATAGATGCTATGACTTTGACATGGAGTCTAAAAAATTCCTAGGAGATGGTGTTGTAACTGGACATGGTACCATTAACGGTAGACCTGTATTTGTCTGTAGCCAAGATTTTACTGTACTTGGTGGATCACTAGGTGAGATGCATGCTAAAAAGATTAATAAAATCCAAGATTTAGCTTTAAAGCTCCGTACTCCTATTATCTTTATAAATGATTCTGGTGGTGCGAGGATTCAGGAGGGGGTTAACTCTCTTGCTGGCTATGGTGAGATATTTCAAAGAAACGTCGACTCATCTGGTGTAATCCCGCAGATATCACTGATTTTAGGACCTTGTGCTGGCGGTGCTGTTTACTCACCTGCCTTGATGGATTTTATTTTAATGGCTTGCAATACATCTTATATGTATTTAACTGGTCCAGATGTAGTGAAGTCAGTCAACTACGAAGATGTAACTCACGAAGAGCTTGGTGGTGCTTATATGCATACAACTAAGAGTGGTGTAGCTGATATGGCTCTGGATAATGATATAGACTGTTTGCTTGTTGCTCGGAAATTATTTGATTTCCTACCGCTATGTAATACTAGTGGCATTCCTACTCGCCAGACTATGGACCCCAATGATAGGATTGAAATGTCACTGAATAACTTGCTCCCCGAGGATCCTAATAAGCCATATAATATGTATACTCTCATTGAAAAGATTGTTGATGAGGGGGAATTTCTTGAAATAAAACCAGATTTTGCAAAAAATATTATAACTTGTCTCACTAGATTTGATGGTCGCACTGTTGGTATTGTTGCCAACCAACCAATGAATCTTGCTGGTTGTCTTGATATAAATGCTTCTGTGAAGGCTGCACGGTTTGTGAGATTTTGTGATGCATTCGCAATACCCATTGTGACTCTTGTAGATGTACCTGGTTTCCTGCCTGGTACTGATCAAGAGCATTCAGGCGTCATTAGACATGGTGCTAAGCTGCTCTACGCTTATG
Organism: uncultured Candidatus Midichloriaceae bacterium; assembly: GCA_964529685.1. GTDB lineage: Bacteria > Pseudomonadota > Alphaproteobacteria > Rickettsiales > Midichloriaceae > JALQUO01. The sequence goes on from CAZGZC010000001.1 coordinate 160,580, forward strand.
CAGAAGCCACTGTTCCTAAAATCACTCTTATAACTAGAAAAGCCTATGGTGGAGCTTACATTGTAATGGGATCAAAACACCTTAACTCAGATATGAATTTTGCTTGGGCTGACTCAGAGATAGCTGTAATGGGAGCTAAGGGAGCTGCTGCTATTTTATATAAAGGCAAGGGAATGTCTGAGAAGGAGTTGAATAGTAAAATTGATGAGTACAAGGGCCTTTTTGGTTCACCATTCAATGCTGCATCTTATGGTTTCTTAGACGGTATTGTAAGACCATACAATACAAGGAATATCATATGTAATTCACTTGCTCTGCTTGAAACTAAACAGCAAAATACTAGACCTTGGAGAAAGCATGGTAACTTGCCTCTCTAATTCAACTATATACTTTTGTTCTTTGCTTGCTTCAAGTGTATTTGCAACAGTTTTTATACTGTATGTTTGTTTGTAATGCTGTCTTTTAGTGCAAGATATGCATTAGCGAAAGTTGATTCTTCATTTGATTCTTCATTCTTCTGGTTTCCACTACAAAATTCATCAAACTCCTGAGGTGTTACGACAGATTTAAACTGCATAATACTGAGGAAGTAGTTTATAACTATATTAATCAGATCTTCTATAACTAGAATTATCTCATTTTTCTTTACTCTTTCTTGCAGCTTCGTTGCAATATTTTTTATATTGTTCTGAGTCTCTGGAGAGAGTTTCTCGTATATATCCTGAGGAATATCTAGGTCCTTAACATTGCTATTTTTTATGTACTGAGAGACAAGTCTAGCCATAGTCTCAGGATTTGCTTTTCTGAGCTTTTCTATAGCAGTAACTCTCCTACACTGTTCCTGATCACAATTCATAGCTAAAAGGTTGTATGGACTCTCGCAATTCCACAATTTTTCTAATTTATCTTTTGCTTCTTTGATTTCGGCCACTGATCTATTTGTTGTTTTTTTATAATCCTCAAGCGCTTTATCTTGGATTGCTACAAATTGATCTGGAGTCATAGAAGTGAGAAAAACGAAATATTTTTCACCTTGTACTTCCATATCATCACGAGGATTCTCCATAGACATTTGCATGGTTTTATCAGGATAAAAAGTATACTTGATAGTTCTAGTGGCATACTTTGGATCCTCTGTTGTACCATAAAATAAAGGTGTTCTGTAACTGAAAACTACTTTGTCTTCTTCACATTTTATGGAGTGTTGCACCTTCATATTTGTTCTTTCTTCAGTATCATATAGCATTTGAGATAAACTTTCAGCGATTGGCATACTCAATTCACCTCCATGGAGATCAAGTTCCTTTAAGCATTGCAGTGGTAAAGCAGGCAAGCTCTGATGGCACAGATGAGGCATCAAATTGGAAAAATACTCTTTATTCTCTGGTGATATCTCAGGAAATTTCTCTTTTATAACTTCAGCAATTTGATTTTGAGCAAGTTCAAACCGGATTTCTGTATTGTTTGTAAATTTATAGCTCCCAATATACAACTGTGTCCTATATATATCTTTTTCACACTGTTCTCTGTCTTGACCCTCAGGAGCTTTGCTTAAAAAATCAACGATCTCAGGACGTATTGCTTCTCTTGTACTGTAAAGGGTTGTCTTTTTCATTTTGAAAATATTGATTTAATCTTGTAAAATCTAGTGTACAACGGAAATGTTTCGGAAATATGACAATTATTTATTTTCTTCTGAATTATTTTTTCTGAGGATAGCAGGAATATCTATAGTACTGCTAGTAGATATACGTGAAAAATTAGAACTCATTTTACTAAAGAAACTTTGTGTATCATCTTCTGTAGATTGAACATCAGATTGTTGATGTGACCTTGAAAATACATCTCTATGCCCTTCAACTCTCTGTGGTTGTGGAGGTATAAAAGTTGATGACTTACTCACTTCATCAAGTGTATCTCTATTTAAAAGTGGCTTATCTACTCTCTTTGGTTCAGGTGTCTGTTGATTTACTTGAGTTGTATGAGAAACATGATTAAAACCTTGGATATGACGGTCATGATCTATACCAGTTGCTACAACTGAAACACGAATCTTATCACCTAAATCTTGATCAAATGCTGTGCCAAATATTATCTGTGCATTAGGATCTGCTTCCTCTTTGATTCTATTTGCAGCCTCATCCACTTCATAAAGTGTCATATTAACAGAACCAGTAATATTAATTAAAACTCCTTGTGCACCTTTCATAGAAGCACTGTCAAGCAATGGATTAGATATAGCAGCTTCAGCAGCCTTAATTGCCCTATTTTCACCTTCTGCCTCACCAGTCGACATCATTGCGCGACCCATTTCACTCATTACAGTTCTAATATCTGCAAAATCAAGGTTTATAGCCCCTGGTGTTGTAATTAGTTCCGTTATACTCCTTACTCCCTGATCTAAAATTTTATCAGCCATAATAAAGGCATCAGCAAAAGTTGTCTTTTCATTTGCTACATGAAATAAATTTTGATTAGGTATAACTATTATTGTATCTACACACTTTGCCAGCGCATCAAGCCCCATCTCACTTATCTTCATTCTTCTTGCTCCCTCAAAGTGGAATGGTTTAGTAACTACCGCAACTGTTAAAACACCTTTTTGCCTTGCAATACCAGCTATAATTGGTGCAGCACCAGTTCCAGTGCCACCACCCATTCCAGCTGTAATAAATACTATATGAGACCCATCAAGCGCAGTATCTATTTGTTCTAATGATTCTTGAGCTGCTTTACAACCAATATCTGGATTCGAACCAGCTCCTAGTCCCATAGTTGAGTTAGTTCCAAGTTGGATTTTATTTGGTGCAAGTGATTTACTAAGAGCCTGTGCATCAGTATTTGCAACCCAGAAATCCACTCCATCTAACCCAGAATTAATCATATTATTTACTGCATTCCCACCTGCACCACCAACACCAAAAACAACAATTTTAGGTTTTAATTCATAATTTAAATCAAAGGATAAAGACATTTTGTATTAAATTTAATTTTTTAGTTAATTTTATTTATAGTCAACTTGGCAACAGGAACTCTATACGGAGAACAAGACACATAATCACAACCTACTTCATAGAAAAACTTGATCGATTCTTCATCACCACCATGTTCACCACAAATACCTATCTTGGCTAATGGATTTTTATTTTTTATTTTTTCAATGGCAATTTTTATAAGCTGCCCAACTCCATCTTGATCTATTGAAACAAATGGATCATGAGGAATTATTGCTTTATCCATATAACTATGTAAAAACTTACTACTATCATCACGAGATACACCAAAAGTCGTCTGTGTTAAGTCATTTGTGCCAAAACTAACAAAATCCACATTTTCTGCAATTCTATCTGCGAGTAATGCAATTCTAGGTAATTCTATCATAGCTCCGAACTTGTAACTTAAAGCTTGAGATAACACAACATCATTTTTTATTTCTTCTATCATATCTTTCATAAAGATTAGCTCATTTTCTGAGAAGATCAATGGAATCATAATCTCAATCTCAGCTTTTTTATTAAATTTCTTTTGATACTGATATGCTGCTTCGAAGAGAGCTTTGATCTGACATTGATATATATCAGGATGAGTTATACCAAGTCTAACTCCTCTATGACCTAACATTGGGTTGTGCTCATGTAAGCTTTTCACAACATTCTTCACATCCTCAAAGATTTCATCATTTAACTGACAATAATTTTTTATATCATCTTCCGTTTGAGGAAGAAACTCATGAAGAGGTGGATCAAGTAATCTAACACAAAGTGGCTTACCATTTAATATCTCAAGCAGTCGCAGGAAATCATCCTTCTGATATTGACCAAGCTTCACTAATATGTCCTTTCTAGCCTTCTCAGAATCAGCTAAGATCATCCGTCTCACATCATTGATCCTGTTTTTATCAAAAAACATATGTTCAGTTCTGCAAAGTCCAATACCTCCTGCGCCAAACATCATAGCAGTTCTAACATCTTCTAACGTCTCAGCATTTGCCATTACATCAATCTTTTTGTTTTTATCCATCCACGAAAGAATTTCAATAAAATCATTTGAGATGCTTGTAGGAGTCATTTCAATATGATCAGCAAAAACTTCACCTGTAGAGCCATTAATTGTAATATTATCACACTCATTGAACAATATTCCATTTATTGATACAGATACATCATTGATAATAACTAAATTCTCAACACTGCAAATACAAGGCTTACCTATTCCCCTAGCAACTACTGCTGCATGAGATGTCACACCACCCCTTGCAGTTATAATTCCCTCTGATGAATACATACCAGCTATGTCTTCTGGGCTAGTCTCATTTCTAATCAATATTACTTGATTGTTTTTAGATAAAATCTCAGCTCTTTTAGATGTAAGAGCTATTATACCAGATGCTGCTCCAGGAGATGCTGCCAATCCTTTAGCTATTGGCTTGTCTGTCTCTTTCAGTATCAGTTGCTTATGTATACTTTGCTCTATAGCACTTGATGGTATATCTTTAAGCGCTTCTTCTTCACTCTTAATACCTTCATTAACCATATCAATTGCAATCTTCATAGCTGCGGCAGAGCTCCTCTTGCCGCTCCTTGTTTGTAAGATCCATAAATCTCCTTCTTCAACTGTAAATTCTATGTCTTGCATATCTCTAAAGTGCATCTCTAGCTTTTTAGCAACATCATTTAACTGATGGAAGATTTCAGGATACAACACCTCCATAGATACATCACCACCAAAACTATCTCTTTCTCCATCTAAAACTGTTAAAGATTGTGTCTTAGTTGTTCCAGCAACAACATCCTCACCCTGTGCATTAGTTAAAAATTCTCCAAACAGGGTTTGATCACCAGTAATAGGATTCCTCGTAAATAGAACACCCGTAGAACTATTTTGACCCATATTGCCAAAGACCATTGTTTGAACTGTTGCTGCTGTGGCTAGATTATGATCTATTCCATTTCTCTCACGGTACACCTTTGCACGATTTGAGTTCCATGAGTCAAAAACTGCTCTAATACTTGTAATTAATTGTTCATATATATCTTGTGGAAATGGTTTGCCAGTCTCTTCTAAAACTAATTTTTTAAACCGTCTAATAACATCTTCTATTTCACTAACTTTCGATAAACTGTTGTTCCTAGCACTGATCTCTTCAAAGTAGCTATCTTCAATCCCTAATACAACAGAGCTATACATTTGGATAAGCCTCCTGTAGCTATCATAGGCAAATATCCTATTTTCAGTTTTCTTAGCTAAGCTCTCAACTATCTCATCATTTAATCCAATATTCAACACTGTATCCATCATTCCAGGCATAGAAACTACAGCACCAGATCTAACTGAAAGTAAAAGTGGATTATCTAATGAACCGAAAACTCTATCTGTGATATGTTCTAAATATCCTAATTTTTTTTTAATCAAATCTGAATCAACATTTTTATCTCTACAAAGCTCTGTGCTCAGTATAAAACCGGGTGGAACAGGTAGTCCTAGAATACACATTTCCACTAAATTAGCCCCTTTGTTACCAAGTAGTTTTTTTCTTCTATCTAAAGGCAGATCTCTAGAATCAATTTGATCTCTTGAAAAGAGAAATATATTTTTTTTCACAATGTGAATTTTTTCGGTTATTCAACTTAATATCATATATATTATTCATTCTCAACATCTTCTCTTGATACATCATCAGACTCTCTAGATGGATTAGTTATCGCTCTAATTTTGCTAATGATTTCATCTGCAATCTGTGAATTTTCTTTTAAGAATTTTTTAGCATTTTCTCTACCCTGTCCTATTCTTTGATCATTATATGAAAACCAAGCTCCAGCCTTTTCAAGAATATTATTAGCTACGCCTATATCTACAATTTCACCAACTCTAGATATACCTTCACCATACATTATATCAAAATCAACTACCTTAAAAGGAGGAGCAACTTTGTTCTTAATAACTTTAATCCTTGTCTCATTTCCAATTGTATTATCTTTATCTTTTATGGCACCAGTACGCCTTATATCAAGCCTTATTGAAGCATAAAATTTAAGAGCATTACCACCTGTAGTAGTCTCTGGACTACCAAACATAACACCTATTTTCATCCTTATTTGGTTTATGAAAACTAGTACACAATTCGACCTAGCAATATTAGATGTTAACTTCCTTAGAGCTTGACTCATCAGTCTTGCTTGCAATCCCATATGACTATCACCCATATCCCCCTCTATCTCTGCCTTCGGTACAAGCGCTGCTACACTATCAACTACAATTATATCTATTGCACCAGATCTAACTAAACTATCAGTAATCTCAAGTGCCTGCTCACCATTATCTGGTTGAGAAAGAAGTAAATTGTCTATATTAACGCCTAATTTTTGAGCATATACTGAATCTAAAGCATGCTCAGCATCAATGAAAGCAGCATTACCTCCTTGTTTCTGAGCCTCAGCTATTGCATGTAGTGCCAATGTAGTTTTTCCAGAGCTTTCTGGTCCATATATTTCAATCACTCTACCGCGTGGAAAACCGCCTACACCAAGAGCCATATCTAAACCTATAGAGCCAGTTGAAATTGAGTTGAAATCTGGAGTAGGTCTACTCCCAAGCTTCATGATCGAGCCTTTTCCATAAGCTTTTTCAATTTGTTGAAATACTACCTGTAGTGCTGCTGATTTATCCTGCATTTATATTTGTATATTTTTCTTAATTGTAGCACACGATTGCGTGAAGATGCAATAGAAATATAGGCAATTTTTAGTAGTAATTTTCAAAGGAAATTAACTAAAATGCTCTAGTATAGAGAGCCTAAGAATAAAATTTTTTTTGTTATTTTTTTTAATTAAAGCTCTAGATTTATATTATCTATCGGTTGAATTTCTGATGTATTAAATTCTGATGTATTAAATATCTCTTCTTCATTAGATGGATAATAATTATGAATTTCAACAACTATTGGTGGTTGTTTTTCAACGAGTGATAGATCTTTAGGTACTTTATTATATTCTATAACCATCGCAGCAGTATCATTACCAAAAAAAGTAGAAAGTACACCTAATGTACAGAGTATACCCATAACAGCATATTGAAACTTATTTATATAATCAAATCGAACTTGATTATCAATCCCGCACTTATTTATAATAGAATCTATGAGGCTATTAAATGAGCTTATTTGTTCTTTTGATAAATACTGCATAGCATTATAAATCATGCCAGTTGCGGAAAAAATTTCTGTTAAAGGCATGCCATAACTATAATTTTCTTGAGACTTTATGAGAAATTCATCACCTTGTTCAAGTTCTGAACTAGTAAATTTACTAAGATATTGACAAGTTGAAATAAAATTAGCTCTATCATGTAGAGCATTCGCTAAGTGCAAAACGTGAAGAAGTATAGGAATCCAAGGCTGAGTTGTAACATAACTAAACACATAAGATCCTATAGTAAGAATAGGATTAGGATTATATTTCAGAACATTGATTCGTAAAACTTCTTGCATTTTCTGTAAAAATAAAATTAAAAAAAACTAATAAGTATTTTATACTAAAAATATTTAAATTTTATTAAATTTTTTTATTTTGAAGTGTTTTACTAAATTGTATTTGCAATTGCGCAAAGATATGATATATTAATTGCTAATTAGACCCCTTCGTCTAGTGGTTAGGACACCACCCTTTCACGGTGGTAACACGGGTTCGAACCCCGTAGGGGTTGCCACAACACTATTTCTCACAAAATTACAGGTTATCTTCCACTACTAACTAATAGTAGAATGATATATCTCATATTCATAATTGATTGATCTCGAACAAATCATATGATAAGATTATTTTCGATCAGTTAAAATACATATTTAAAATGTCAACAAAGCGCACATATCAGCCAAGTAAGATAGTGAGAAAACGCCGTCATGGTTTCAGATTAAGAATGGAAACAGTAGGTGGAAGAAGAATTATAAATAACAGAAGAGCGAAGGGAAGAAAAAAACTTTCAGCATGAGGAAACTACTTTGGTGTAGTATAAAAGTTTCATCTCAGTTTAAAAAAATTACTTATTCAGCAAAAAAAATCAATACGCCACTATTCATATGTTTCTTTATTCCAAGCAAAGAGTTTCAATTAGGCATTATCGCAAGTAAGAGAGTTGGTAATGCAGTTATAAGAAATAGAGCTAAAAGATTATTACGAGCAGCATTTTCGGAAACATATAATTATGATAGAAGCTCAACAGTCCTTATAGCAAAGCATGAGATAGTTAATGCTGATTACAAAGAAATTCTCTATTGGATGAAATCAACTAGGAAACAGAAAACAATAAGGGATTCGACTTCCGAGATTAAATATAGTTTCTAGTGATGGTGCCGAATATCTGATTTGAACAGATGACCTACCGCTTACAAGGCGGTTGCTCTACCACTGAGCTAATTCGGCCTGAAGTTGATTTTATCATAAAATATAACTATTGTATAGAGGATGCTAAAAAAATGTTTAGCAATAATTTTTTTATTAAAATGCGGCCAAACTGAAAAACAATAAAGTAATGCATCGATAGATAAATGTAATGGGATAAAATTTTGCAGATACTTTATGATTTGAAAGAGAGTTGAGAGCATCACGAGCTGAATCAAATTGCAGTGTTGAGTCAACGATTGCATGAATATCAACACTCTTGCAGGGATAGGATTGTTAAATACAACTATATTATTTAAATGAATAGAAAACAGACAAGAAATAAGATTAGATGTGAGATCGATTATTAAATCATAGTTATTATATAATGAATTACTAATTGGGAGCTCAAAAATCTCCTATCTTACTTTTATCTAATTTTTTTTCATTAGCAGTCTTCATTATAAAGTAAATTACCCTGTATGTTTTTTTTTCTTTTCTTAGGGCTATAATTGATTTGATTTTCTTCTTTCATTGCTTTGCTTATAACTTGAAAGATCTGATCATTAATGTTTTTTCTAGCCATTAGCTTATTAAAATTATTTTCTAGTGCTGCAAACATATCTTTCAAAAGTTTTGTGATTTTTTTAGGCATCTCATCACTGTCATTTTCAAATATGGCTTCAAGTATAGGTATAGATTCCTGTGCTTCTTTCTCGATCATCACAGTGATAGTTGATACTTTTTGTCTAGCTAAACTTTCATTATGAGTTAACTTAGTCTTCTTCTGTAATTCAGCTTGTGCAGTACTATTAATGACTTTTGCTCTTATTGCTAGGTCTGCTAGGTCTTGAATATCATCTAGATCGCCCTTATGCATTTTAATATATCGTACTATCAATGGTATATGCCAGTCGATAAAGTTCATTATATCCTCTTTTTCACTAGAAAGTTTTTCAAGCTCATCTGGTTTAATGTTTACTTTTTTGCTCAATAAATTTGATTCGGAGTTTATAATCTCTATTGCTTTATTGAAGGCAATCTCAAAAAGTCTTAGATCAAAAGTTATCTTATTATCCATTTTGGTGTTTATAAAACATATTCTCATTTCTTACCACAACAATCATTAAACTCTTTTGAATAATTTGATTGGTAATAAAGACTTCTAACTGTAGCATAGCTATCTATAGAATCATGCATAACTTGGTTAATAAGATCTCTATTTTCATAACTCAAGGCAGTTACTTCTAAGCCGAATCTTATAACTGATCCATATATAGGTAATATATAACTAAATGGATCTAGGATTATTTTGTCTATCCCTAAAGCAACTGAATTCCTAGCGTTAGAAGAGCCTAGTATAGGTAATACTACATAAGTACCATTCTCAATACACATTTTTTCTGCCATCACATCTCTAAAAGACAAATCAACTTTTTTTATGCCAAGCTTAGTAGATACATCAAATAAACCACCTATTCCAATAGTTGAATTAAGAAGGAAGCGTAATGCACTTGTGAAAAAATCAGCTGGTTTTCCGTAAAAGATACTATTAATCATATGATTGGGTTCATATAGATTTTGCAGTAGATTGGTTATTCTTTTTCTTCCCCAACTAGTAAAAGTTACTGTTGCATAAACTTTTGTTGTAGGTTTAATAAATAATTTTTCAAATCCTACATTGAAATCAAATATAGATCTGTTCAGACTTTCATATATGTCACACAACTTAATATCTTCTTCTATTTCTATATCATCCGGTAAATCATCATTATCTTCCTTACTTAAACTAGAACAATTAAAGCTTAATATGATTAATAAAATACACAAAATAAATTTTAACACCTGCAACACTTTTTTCTTTAAGTTTAATTTTTTTTTGTTACCATAATTGTCATAACCTATTTCAAATATAACATGATTAGCACCTTTCCTTATAATAAGTCTCAAATAACAAACATATCATCATCTAATGATAGAGTGCTTGATGAAATCATAGAATTTATTTTAAATCCTGACACAAGGCCTGATAAAATATCAGCTATACTCGAAATTATACATGATTCTAAAAACATTATTATGAATCTTTTAGAAGAGAGGCAATTTGCAGCTATCGAAAAATTAATCTCTATACCTCAAATTTTTCTCAATTCTCAAAAGATTTTACTTCATAAAGATCGTGAAGGTAAAAATATTATAAACTACTTTATAGAATATGCTTCCCAACAACTAATCAAGCATTTTTTCCAATTACTAAAGAATAATTGTGAAAACAGCTCTATAAGAATAATTCTTCAAGATAAATTTCATCAAGCTAATCATCTAATGTATATAACTTCTAAGCAAGATTCAGATCTGTTATTTAAAGATTTTGCAGACATAATCATTATGAGTTTAGGAACTGAAGCTCTATATAAAATGCTATCGGATGTAAATGGAGAAGGAAATAATTGTTTAATGTTAGCTTTTCAACATAGAAATTTACAAATAGTTAAAAAAATTTTCGATATCTTAGATCAAACAATCAAAGATAATGAGAATAAGCAAAAAATTGAGAACACTCTTTTCTCACAAATAGACTTACAAGGGAGAAATATTCTAATGCTAGTTGCAGCTACTAATGATGAATTACTCAATGACACATATAAATTAATAATGGAAAGATTAAAAGGGATTGCTATCACACCTCTTTTTCAAAGAGATTCTGAAAAAAATGATATATTTATACTATCTCTAATAAGCGATAACGAGTTTATTATTAAACAATCTATCCATATTTTGGATTCATTACAGGAAAAACAAAAAAATATTGCTTTACAGATGGTTTTTTCTGGTTTTAATGCCTCTAATAATCACTTTATAACTATTGCAATCAATAAACATAAAATAGATATATATCTAGAGTTTATCAAAATAGTTGAGGAAAGTCTTGATCAAAACCTAATTATTAGTATATTTAAAAGAATTTTCGATGTTGACAATGACTTTTTAAAAAATGTTTTCTCGTCTAATAATATTAATGTAATCATGAGTATTATGAAATATATAGAACTAACAAATGATTCTATAGGCTATAAAAATAAAGAATATGTTGCAGAACTAATCTTAAAAAAAGATGTTGATAACAACTCATTACTCCTAACATCAACTCAATCACAAAATTTTGAAGTTTGTAAGATAATATTGGATATTGCTAATGATTCTCTAAATAAAATAGATCTTATCAGACTGTTAAACTCGAGAGGTTCTGATAATATGACTTGTTATATGACAGCCAAATCACAAAGAAACGAAAATATAGCAACACTTATTAAAAATTTTGCAGAGAAAACAGATAATCTTAACTATATAACACTACAAGAAATTGAGATAAAAAATATGTTAACTGCGGAGCAATCACATCACTATCTTCTCAGTAATGAAATAAGAATCTAAATTAATATATTGCATATGTTAGATCCATATTCTATATTAACATAAAAATAACTAACTGTATGTCTACTACTTTTAATGCAATCTCAGGCATGAGAGCTGCGAATTCTATCATTATACAAACCTCAAATAATATTGCTAATGCCGAGACAGCTGGTTTTAAATCTGGTATAGCAGAGCTTTATAACATAAAAGGAGAGAATGGCGTAAGTTATCTTACAAGTAACACTATAGACGACAAAGGTTCTTTTAACTATACTGGAATAGTAACAGATCTAGCAACAAATAGTAATAAAGCTTTCTTTATTGCAAAAAATTCTCTGAATAGTGAAATTGTTAACGTTGCTACAGGTTCATTTAGACCAAATGTTAATGGTCAACTTGAGTATTTAGGCAAATATGTTTTACTTGGTGTAAAGTATAGTGATGAAGGTAACCTACCTGGATTTAACCAAAATACAATAGAGCCAATAGTAATAGACAATACGATAGAATCTAAAGCAATTGCTTCAACACAGATATATGAAAATTTTAGCCTAAACTCAGAGCTATTAGCTAGAGGCAAAGCTTCTTTCGTAATGAATCCTTCTGCTGCTAATAAAAGCACAAGTGGTAAGCTTGATGGAATGTTGCAATCAAGTGGTGATCTACAGCCAGGTAATGGCTTCATGGTTCAAATACAAGAGCAGAAAAATGATGAGATAATAACAAACTCTATTAAATGCATCTTTCAGGGAGCAATAACCTCAAGTAGCTTTTCCCAAACTGGAAACTTAATTAGCAGTGGAGATCCATCTGATTCCATTGATATCGATTATAATGGAGTCCTTACATCAATACCGAGAAGCGTTATTCAGAGCGGGAATGATCTTACATCTATGACAAATATACAGAATGCCATTACAAATCTTGGCTTAAATGCAACTCTCATATCATCTGGTGGAAATGTTCAGTTAAGTATATTACCACCAAATACAACAAGTGATTCTCTGATAATTAGTGGTACATTAGCGACATCATTGGGTATTACAGCAAGTATAATGCCAGTACAAAGTGGCGCAGTTAGGTTCTCATCTATGAAAGATTTAAAAGAACAACTTGTCAGTAGTTTTGCAGCAGTTGATTCAAATGATGCATCAGACAGTATTATTTTGATGGCAAGGCCTAATACTTGTGTTACTTTACGTAATCTACAGGGAGCTAATGTATTAGGAACACTAGGAATGTATGCTGGGCCTATAATAGGCCAGGGTTATGACCCCTACGATCCTAATCAAAATATCGCATCAGGAAATGCTTCTCCAGATATTATAGAAAGTGTTAGTTTATATGATTCTAAAGGTGGTGAGCATATTCTTAATGTAGCTATTAAAAAAGTTGAAGATGGATGGATACAAGAAGCTTATACGTCTAATCAAGATGAGCTTGTCGGTGTGAGAAGCGATGGATTATTGCAGGTAACAAAATTCACTTTTGATACTAAGGGGAACCTTAAAGCTTCTTCTGGAGTTGTTCCCACAGTAACTTCTAAGTTATTTATTGATCCATTTGCTACTATAAGCTCAACCAGTGGTGCACCAGATACAGTATCAATAAATGGGACTACATTAACGCTTGGTACAGACTTCAATTCTTATGTTGGTCTTGTCAATGCTGTAAACAATAATTCCATTCTCTCTTCCCAAGTAGAAGCAACTATTATGAAAAATAATGAAGGTTTATATAATTTTAAAATTATATCTAAAAATGGAGTTACACCAACTATCAAAACAACCTTATTTGGTATTGAGTCATATGATGCACTCCCTGATGCATCTCAATCATTAATACTAAACTTTAGCACAGATCTAAACATTGATAATATAAAAGTTCAATTTAACAAGGAACAAGTTTCTGAATCAGTACATAGAAATATGTCTGGCTCTGTTACAGCAAATGGTATGGGTATAAGTTCTATATCAAGTATATCAATTGATACACATGGTGACTTGATTGGCAATTTCGCAAATGGCACAAACAAGAAATTATATAGAATACCTATTGCAACTTATAAAAATGTTAATGGCTTAGAAGTTTTAGGAGATAGCGCACTTAAAGGCTCTGCAACATCAGGAAAGATGTCTATCGTTAGTGCTGGAGATCAAGGAACAGGAGAAATCCTATCTGGTAATATTGAGACATCGAACGTTGAGCAAGCTGAAGAGTTAACAACTCTTATAACAACTAAACAATTCTATAATATGAATACAAAGAGCTGGCAAACTGGTAATGCAATTATAGATTATCTCTTAAATTCAATGAATTGATATTTATAACATTTCGTTTGCAATTAACATCTCTTAAGAAACAAGCATATTTTGATCGAATAATATAAATTTTTATAAAACACTGTACAAAAAGAAAAAATTGAGTATAGATAATTATTTAAATAAATAAAGCCCAAATATGTCACTACTTACTGCAGAGCCTTTTTATAAACCATTTCATTATCCTTGGGCTTATGACGCATGGCTAACCCAGCAACGATTACATTGGATCGCGCAGGAAGTTCCTATGTCAGATGATGTTAAGAATTGGAAAACAGACTTAACTGAAAATGAGAAACATCTTTTAACTCAAATTCTTCGCTTTTTTACACAGGCAGATATTGAAGTTAATAACTGTTATATGAAGCATTATAGTAGGATCTTCAAACCTATAGAAGTACAGATGATGCTGTCTGCTTTTTCCAATATGGAAACAATTCATGTCGATGCTTACTCTCATTTACTTGATACTCTTGGAATGCCTGAAGTTGAATATAAAGCTTTCATGGAATATAAGGAAATGAAAGACAAATATGATTACATGCAGCAATTTAATACCAATTCTAAGTCAGATATAGCAAAAGTATTAGCAATATTTGGTGCATTTACTGAGGGCCTACAACTCTTTGCATCATTTGCTATGTTGCTTAACTTTCAGCGTTTCGGTAAAATGAAAGGTATGGGGCAGATCGTTACTTGGTCTGTTAGAGATGAGACATTACATACTGAGTCAATCATAAAATTATTTTTAACTTTTGTTAATGAAAATCCAAGAATTTGGACTAAGAGTTTTAAAAATGATCTATATGAAGCTTGTGATACAATCATTGCACATGAAGATGCTTTTATTAATTTAGCATTTAAATTTGAAGGTGCTATCCAAGGCATTACAGCTGCTGATATCAAAGCATACATTAGATTCATCGGTAATCGTAGGTTAAAACAACTTGGTCTTGAGACAAGATATAACATACATGTCAATCCACTTCCATGGATGGATGAAATACTTAACTCGCCAGAATTAGTCAATTTCTTTGAGAATCGTGCTACTGAGTATTCACGAGCTTCAACACAAGGATCTTGGGAGCAGGTCTTTACAGAAATTGACGAGACAAAACATTGATTTTAAAGATCAATATTGTTCATCATTTATCATCTTGAGTTAACAACTTCTTCAGCCGTTCTGGGACTATAAGCTGAACCAATTAAGGCATCTAGATAATCTAGATCTTTCTTAGAAAAATCTAGGTTTAATAGAATTTTGTAGCAAAGATTTCGACTACATTTGTATTAATTAACAAGTGCTTTCTGTTCAATATCATTATCAACTCAACAAATTTTTTCGGCTATTAATATCGAACAGCTAAATTTTTAATCTTTACAACCAATGTTTTCTTCAATAGTTTTTTATCACTAACTATGGTTTATAAAGTATATTAACTACTATACATCAAGCTTAGAAAGTACTTTAGAAAAAACTCCATATTTTTTTGATTTTGCGTGGTATGTTTCATAAAAACCACTTTTATATCTAGTAATAACTAGTATGATATTCTCTATATAATAGAGTCAAGTATATATTTCATAATATTTTTTAAGCTGCAGCAGCTCCTATACCAAACTCTTGAGTACCTCCTGCCAACCTATCTTCAAATGATTGCCTCTCGGTAGCAATCTCTTTGCAAATATTAAGACAGTAAGAAAATACTGCAATTATAAGAACATCATTTATACTAGTGCCACAAAACTCTTTCATTATATTTCTGAGAGGACTTAAATCGGGTCTAGTATTTATAATCCCAGTTAAACCAGTAAATTGATCTTGTTTATGATGTAAATTTGATTCAGCAAGCTTAGCAAAAACTTCTCTATTTTTAGGATCAAATAGTGGAGCAAAAACTTCTTGTTTATAATGTAATGATTGAGAGATAATTTCAACCTTAACTTGATATTTTAACTGATCATAAATTGTCTGTAGTTCTTTTCTATTTTCAACTAACTTATTATATTCAGTAGTCAGTATTCCATTGCTTTTACCTTTTATTTCCTTGATAGACTTTGATATATTTCCTATTGTTCTATCAATTGATTTTTGAAGAGACTTAAGCGACTCGAGCTCACTTCTATAAAAATTTTTTATTTTTTTGCATAAAACATTAGATGTATTGGCAACTATATTTAAAATATAAGCTCTCATTACTAAGATTTTAGCTAAGATCTTAAAAAACTTAGCTAAAAATTTATATTTTCTCGAGATTTTTTTACCTTCAGGAGTGGAAGACTCCATATCTTCTGATAATAATCCAGGATACTTAGATTCTATTTCGTCTTCATTACAAGTAGATAAATGAGCAGCTTCTGCTGCAAACTTTGAAAAAATCTTAAATAATTTTAGGAAATCAAACTTCCCATCACTCTCATTTAGAAACTCCTGCGAATTCTTAATACTCTCTATACCAGCTATTACATACTGGATTTCGCTTGCAGTCACAGGTGCATTTAACTCTTCTAGTTGTTTTATAACTTCTAAATACTCATTTAAGGTTCTCTCATTTTTGCCTAAATATTGGTAAAGCTCATTCAATACATCATCTACATCTGTGTTATTATTTAGACAACTCAGCATGGCTTCTAGACCGGCCAGCATAACTTTATGATGATCTTCATTATTGACTTGATTCTTCCTCGTAAGAAAGAGATATTGCTCAAGCTCTGTTTGTTTATTCATAAGTTTATAGTAGGTAATAATGCATTGTAACAGAACCATTCTAAAAAATCAAAATTTACTTTAGTTACAATTCTTTTGCCTAGTTATACTTCAAGTTTATTACAAATATGTTAAGATGCGTCTATATTTTTTCACAATTTAAAAAATAATTTATGTCTGAAAAAGAAAATTCTAGTGAACAAACTTCAGGAGCTGTTATAATTAATGCACAATATATCAAAGATCTATCATTTGAAAACCCAAATGCTCCTTACTCACTCATAGATAGTGAAAAGCCAAATATAAATATAGACCTAGATGTTCGTGTTGAACATATCCATGATTCTATGTTTGAGGTTATAATCAATGTTAAAGTGCAATCTAGTGCAAGCAAACCAATATTTGTTATAGAATTAGCTTACGGTGGACTATTTACAATAGGTGAAGATGTATCAATTGAAGCAAAGGAGATGATGCTTCTTGTACACTGTGCAAATATCCTCTTTCCATATGTAAGACGCGTCATATCAGATACAACCCGCGATGGTGGTTATCCCCCACTGCTTCTATCTCCAGTAGATTTCATGGGCTTATACCAACAAAAAAAATCATCTGTTAACTAAATGGAAATAGCGTCAGCAATAGATATATCTCGCGAGGCACTTATCATTGCAATGAAGATTGCTTTACCAATTCTTCTTGCAGCACTAGCAGTTGGGTTAGTAATATCTCTTATACAGGCTTTAACTCAGATTCAAGATCAAACAATAACTTTTGTTCCAAAATTAATTACAATCTTTGTTGTATTATTTTTCCTGATGCCTTATATAGGAAGTCTCATGATAGGTTTCAACGAAACAATTTCAAATCAAATAGTTAATGTTAGGTAAATATGCTTTCATCAATACTAGGAATGCTTTCCAACGACATAGCAATAGATCTTGGTACAGCTAATACTCTCGTCTATGTAAGAGGTAAAGGTATAATGCTCAACGAACCATCTGTAGTTGCACTTGTAGATCATAAAGGGAGTAAATTACCCTATGCCTTTGGTGCTCAGGCTAAGATGATGTTAGGTAAAACTCCACAAGATATCACTGCTTTTAGGCCAATGAGAGATGGTGTTATAGCTGATTTTAAGGGAGCTGAGGAGATGATTAAACACTTTATACGCATAGTGCATAAAAAGAAAACTCTCTCTATAAAGCCACGTGTAATAGTTTGTGTACCATCAGGCTCAACACCTGTAGAAAGGCGCGCCATCCAAGACGCAGTAGAGAGTGCTGGTGCGAGAGCAGTATTTCTTATTGAGGAACCAATGGCAGCTGCTATAGGTGGTAACTTACCAGTCACTGAACCAACTGGTTCAATGGTAGTTGACATAGGTGGTGGTACAACAGAGGTTGGAGTTATATCTCTTGGAGGAATAGTCCACGCAAAATCGATTAGAGTTGGTGGAGATGCAATAGATGACTCGATAATAGCGCATGTTAAAAGAAATTATAGTCTATTGATAGGAGAAACTACAGCTGAAAGAATTAAGAAAACAATTGGTACAGCATATGAAAAGGATACCTGTAACCAACATATAGAAGTTAGAGGAAGAGATATGATCACTGGGATACCTAAGGAAATTCTCCTCAAAAGCGAAGATGTAATAGAAAGTATTCTAGATCCTATCTTCCAAATAGTCACTGCTGTAAAGGATGTCTTAGAAACAGCTCCGCCAGAACTATCAGCTGACATAATAGATCGTGGAATATTGCTCACTGGTGGTGGTGCATTACTCCGTGGTCTAGATAAGGTAATTACTAATGCAACTGGTCTTAGTACCTTTATAGCAGAAGAGCCTCTCTACTCAGTAGTGTTGGGAACAGGAAAAGTGCTAGATAACTTCCAACAGATGAAACATGTTCTCTTTAGGCAGGACTAGTTTGATTTCCAAAAATCGTCGAAATTAACTTTTTCATAAATAAATTTTTTATTTAAGATCATTAAATATTTTTGAAAAACTTATCAAAATTGCAATACTCATACTTGAAAAAGTGTTCAATGGATCTGATACACCAAATGATCTAAACTCTCCTGCTGAAGCAAAATATTAATAGCAAACTCTGCAGGTTTAATCAAAAAGCCAGTAAATACTTCTATTCATTGCATCCCAATCAGTTCTATCTTGCTTAGTAATATTTTTTTAAAAATCAATAAACATCAATAAACATTTCATTTTCGGGAATCCAATAGACAATCTTCAATTCTCAGTATAGAATAGATGCTAATTTTCTGCCATTTGCAGAAGCAATTGGATTTATTTTAATATATGAATTTTTTTAGAAGATGACACATGAAACAAAAGAACTAATAAACCTGCCTATAGAAGAAGATGCAAATTATATTGATGTAGCAAAATACAAAGATAAATTTCTTTTTATTCCACTAGGAGGAGCATCTGAAATTGGAATGAACTTGAATCTCTATTATCATAATGGAAATGATGCCGGAAAATGGCTGATAGTAGATATGGGAATCTGTTTTAGCGATCCACAGTACCCAGGAGTTGAAATTACATTACCTAAGACGGTTTTTCTTGAGAAGAGACTTAGCGAAATAGCTGGGCTAGTTTTAACGCATGCACATGAAGACCATATAGGAGCAGTAGCTTATCTATGGCATAAGATAAAATGTCCAATATATGCAACCCCTTTTACAGCAGAAATACTCAAAGCAAAATTTAGGGCAGTACATGAAGGTGATGTACCTATAAATATTATAGCACCCAACAAACCTACGCAGATAGGAAATTTCTCAGTTGAGATGATTCACATCACTCACTCTATAGCAGAAATGCATGGTTTAATGATTCGAACACAAAGTGGTAATGTCTTTCATACAGGTGACTGGAAGCTAGATCTTGATCCAGTAGTTGGTCCGCCAACAGATGAAAAGAAACTTGAAAGCTTAGGGGATGAAGGAGTTTTGGCTATGGTGAGCGATTCAACTAATATTTTCAATCATGGTACATCTGGATCAGAAGGAGACTTAAAAGAAAGTCTAACGAAACTTATTAAACAACATTCGAAAGGAATGATCATTGTAACAACCTTCGCATCAAATATAGCAAGGTTATTATCAATTTACACAGCTGCAAGAGCTGCTGGAAGGCAAGTTGTATTAGTTGGAAGATCACTTTGGAGGATGTACGAAGCAGCTATAAATAGTGGGTACTTAGAGGATGTAGATGTCTTCCTAGAGCCGACAGATATGAAAAATAAGAAGCGCGATGAATTACTGGTAATATCTACTGGCTGCCAGGGAGAAGAGATGGCCGCTGTAAATAGAATTGCTAACTTTACACATCCTCATATAAGCGTCTCTAAGGGAGATACAATTATATTCTCTTCCAAAATAATTCCAGGGAATGAAAAGAAGATTTTTGCTTTATTTAATAAATTTTGTAGTCTTGGAGTAACAGTCTTAAGTGACATGAATGAATTCGTGCATGTATCAGGACATCCAGCACAAGATGAAGTAAGGCGTATGTATGAGTTAATCAGACCTAGCATTGCTATTCCTGTGCATGGTGAAAGACTTCATCTCAACTTACATGCCAAGTTTGCTACCTCTATAGGAGTACCTAGCGCAGTAGAAGTAGAAAATGGATCTATAGTAATACTAGATAAAGATAAGGCTGGGGTTGTAGGAAAAGTTCAGACTGGTTATCTAGTGATGGATGGTAAATATATAATCGATGGTAAAAGTCCAATCATTCGTGACAGACTTGAAATGCAAAAGAATGGTATTGTATTTATAGTAGTAGTACTCGACGGAAAGAAAGGCATTAGATATATTAAAGTATTTGCTCCTGGGATACTAGATATTGATAGAGATAAGCAATTTATAAATCAAATCTCAAGCTTTATTAATAATAATTTTGGCAACCTTAAGCTGAAGGATACAAATATGGATAGTAAAAAAATAGCCCTTAAAGTTAAAGGGATGATTAAAAAAGAACGAGGGAAGACACCAAGAGTATACGTTCAAATTGTTCAATAATGATTCGAGTTGGAACTCGTGGGAGTAAGCTAGCACTTGCACAGACATATCAAGTCATATCAAAACTCGAAACTCTAGGCATTACCTGTGAGGTTATAACTATAAAAACTACTGGTGATTTAATAACAGATAGACCACTAGTTGATATAGGAGGTAAAGCTCTATTTTTAAAAGAAATAGAAGAGCATCTCATATCACATAAGATTGATATTGCAGTTCATTCATTAAAAGATGTCCCAGCAATTTTACTAGATGGATTAGTCATCCAAGCTGTTACAAAAAGGATACAATCAGAAGATGTATTGATCTCTTATAAAACGCTAGAAGACTTACCAGTTGGAGCAACTATAGGTACATGCTCTAGTAGAAGAAAAGCATTTTTACAATATAATTTTCCAAATAAATTTAATATAGTCGATCTTCGCGGTAACATAGACACAAGAATAGATAAATTCAACCGTGGAGAATTAGATGGAATAATAATTGCTCTATCAGGAATAGAGAGATTACAACTCAAACAACATATTACTCAAGTGATCCCTATTGAGATGATTCTGCCAGCAATAGGTCAAGGAGTAATAGCGGTTGAATGTAGACAAGATGATAAAAAGATAATGCAGATCCTTGATAGTATCAATCATAGAGATACGTATGATCAGATTACTGCTGAAAGAGGATTTATGATTGAAATGGGAGGAAATTGTAAAACACCCATTGCATCTTTAGCTACAATTTCTAATAATAATATACAACTTATAGCTGCTTTTGCTGTGCCAGATGGTAGTTTTATATTTAAAGAACAAATTATTGGTGATAGGCATGATGCTCATCAACTCGGAATAGCAATCGCACAGAAAATTAAAAATCAGATGATGAAATCTCTCTATTTTGAGTCGGTAAGAGAGTTATTTACAGTTAATTAAATATATTTCCTTGCTGCTATTAAACTTTGAAATTTAGTTGCAATATATAAATTCTTAATTTAATAAATTTTTAATATTCATATTATATTATGCTTATTTAATATAAGCTTGAATAAAACTAAAAAATGAATTGTTGTTACTTTTCAAACATTATTTTAAGAATTAATCTTATTATTTGGATTATTTTGATTTTATCTTGGTAAAATGGAGCGGGCGATGGGAATCGAACCCACGCAGCCAGCTTGGAAGGCTGGGACTCTACCATTGAGCTACACCCGCAATTTGGTTTTTGAATTTAACATTAATTAAAGTCTAAAACAAGTTAAATCTCAAAAAAAATTTCATATATGTAAAAATAAAGTCACACAAATTAATATTTTAAATTAAAAATCTGTAAATGTAATCTTTACAAGCACTGTTTAAATATATGATATACTTGTCAAAAACTTAAAACCACATGATGCAAAACATGAAAAATAACTCAAACACTATGTTAGTTTGGGCTCTGGCTATTCTTATTATTGCTTTGCTTTACAATTTCGTTTCAGATGTAAAGCTTAGTTCAAGAAGAATACCTTTCTCTGAATTTTTGAAAGAAGTAGAAGCTGATAAAGTTAGCAGGGTATCAATTAGAGGTAATATGATTGAAGGCGAAATAGATGATGGCAGGCAGTTTGATACTCTGGCTCCACACTTTTATCCTCAACTTATAGATGAATTACATAAGCAAAATGTCAGAATTGATATCGTGCCTTTAGAGACATCGGTTGGTAATTTCTTTGGAACAATAATACAATGGTTCCCAGCTCTCTTGTTGGCAGGAGTTTGGATATACTTTATGAGAAATATGCAAGGTGGTGGTAATAAAGCTATGGGCTTCGGTAGATCACGTGCAAAAATGTTAAATGAGAATGCAACCAAAGTTACTTTTGCAGATGTAGCAGGGATAGAAGAAGCTAAGGAAGAGCTACAAGAGATAGTGGATTTTTTGAAAGAACCAAATAAATTTAAAAGACTAGGAGGCAAAATTCCACGTGGTTGTCTATTATTTGGCTCTCCTGGTACAGGTAAAACACTGCTTGCTAAAGCTATTGCTGGAGAGGCTAAAGTTCCATTTTTTACCATTTCAGGATCAGACTTTGTTGAGATGTTTGTAGGGGTTGGTGCTAGTCGTGTACGTGATATGTTTACACAGACTAAGAAGAATGCTCCTTGCATTTTATTTATAGATGAGATTGATGCTGTTGGTAGACATCGCGGTGCTGGTCTTGGCGGTGGCAATGATGAAAGAGAACAGACTTTAAACCAACTTCTAGTTGAAATGGATGGTTTTAATGAAAATGAAGGTGTTATAGTTATAGCTGCTACAAATAGGCCAGATGTACTAGACCCAGCACTATTGAGACCAGGTCGCTTCGATAGGCAAATTACTGTTTCTATTCCTGATGTTAAGGGTCGTACCAAGATCCTTGGTGTCCATCTTAGAAAAGTTCCAGTTGGTGATGATGTAAATGTTGAGATAATAGCTAGAGGTACACCCGGTTTCTCTGGTGCTGACTTAGCTAATTTAGTTAATGAAGCAGCTCTTTTGGCTGCTCGCCTTAATCAGAAGTACGTTAATATGCAGACTCTTGAAGATGCAAAGGATAAAGTACTAATGGGAGTTGAGCGTAAGTCTATGATTATAAGTGCTGAACAGAAGAATTCTACTGCTTATCATGAAGGTGGACATGCTCTTGTTGCACTTCATTTGCCTGCATCAGATCCATTACATAAAGCCACAATTATACCACGTGGCAGAGCTCTTGGTGTTACTATGAGATTACCTGAAGGTGATAGATATTCTGTGACTCGTGATAAGCTTGAGGCCGATATAGCTGTTGCAATGGGTGGACGTGTTGCTGAAGAGATTATATTTGGTCATGCAAATGTTACTACTGGAGCACAGGGTGATATTAAAATGGCTACAGATCTTGCTAAGCGAATGGTTACTCAGTGGGGATTGAGTGATAAAATTGGTCCAATGTTAGTTGGTGATGAACGTGAAGAGGTCTTCCTTGGACATAGCATGGGTAAGTCTCAACATATGTCTGAAAAGATGATGGAAGAGATTGACACCGAGGTGAGTAACTTTGTTAAGAAAGGCTATAATACCGCTATTGAGATTCTTACAAAGAATATAGATCAGCTTCATAAACTTGCTGAAGCTCTTGTTGAGAAAGAATCACTATCAGGTGATGAGATCCGCTCACTTTTAGGTTTAGGAGATAAATCAGAACCTAAGAAAAAAACTGTTAAGAAAAAAGATGTTTAAGATTGTATCTTTTTGCAGTAATATGAATCTAATTAATCTTATACAAAGCTTATAATTATCAGTACTGCACAATACTAAGTTAATTGTCACGATTTTTAGTTGTTTAATTCAATTCTAGAAATATATAAATTTTGTTTATGTTTCTATGATAAATGTGATATGGTGCTATTTGAGATAGAATGAAATCTATCTTAAATTAAAAAAATAACTGACTTAAGTCTTATTAGATAAAATATTTAATTACTGAAAGATATACCTATGATTGTAGGTATTACTACTTTTTAGTATATCAATATAAACACCAATTTTTAGAACTTATGTTCTATATTTAGAATCCTCATTATATGGGCTTGTAGGTAATTGTCATACTGGTCTGTAGCTTTATATGAGACGCCTTCTAAATATAACTGCCTAAGAATCTCTGAAATTCCTTGCACAGTTGTTTTGAGATCGAAATCTATATCTTTTATCTCATTTGTTTCTTTAATTCCTGTTAATCTTATATAGCGCAAAATTGTATCTTTCATCTTTAATTTGTCTAAATCATCGTTAAGCAGATCGATATTATTCTCTAATAAGCTGATAAGTAATGCTTCTAGATTAAGTTGTGGCTTTTTACCTGTAGCAATATCTTGCTTAGATGGTAGCTGCCCTGTCTTGTAATCTGATATATAAAGCAACTCCTGTGTGTAGTCCAACCTGTCTACGTAAGCATGTAGTTTGATATTTCTGTCTGCAATTTTGATATTGACTGCGATACTCTTCTCCGTTTCAGTATGCACATTATAGTTGTGTTTATTATACAATTCTTGGTTATAGTTATATATAAAATTCATAATGTTGTTGAACTTTTCTTGCCAGAAAGTCATTATATAATCTCTCTTATCTCCATATTTTTGAACAACTAGAGATTGCGTGATTCTCTGAAAAATCTCGCAAAAACTGTCATAATTTTTTTTATAGTTGATCTCTTGTGATACTTTATTTAAAATTTTGTGGAGAATGATTCCGAAATCTCGATTACTTGGAATATTATCTTTTTTGTTGAAAAATTTCGATAAATATTTCAAGTGTATGTTGTATTCCAGTGAGTAGAGGTATGGATTTTTCATTAATTTCTCTAAGCTTGTTGCTGAGATTGACTGTGGTCTATGTTCAATTGGTATGTCCATTGCTGCTTTTGAATATAACTCTAGATTATCATTTCTCAATTGATTTATATGATAAATTGGGATTGCTGTATCAGCTATTTCTCCATAAACATCTAATATAGACAGAAAACGACTGCTTCTGGTTGCTCTTTTAAGAAGATCTTGGCTGAATATTTCTGCTTCATGGAGTTCACTAATTATAACTTTTTTTGAGCTTGCTAATATACTGATGAAGTCGTGGGCGCTGTATCCTACCTCATAGTTTGTAGGTCTTGTATAGCCTTTTCTGTGGCGTGTCTGTTCTGAGATAAAAAAGTGATCTTCAACTGTAGCTGGCCAAATTCCCTCTTTTAAGTCGCAAATTATTGTCAAGTCATAGGATAAGAATCGTCTTTCAATGGAAGTTAGCAACTCTAGTGAGATATAGTTATCACTAACATCAGTGATAAAACTCTCGTTTGGAGAAATAATAGCCCTCATGCCTAGCTCTAGCATAATGCTCTTGTACTCCTGAAGTGAGATATCCCAGGTACTTATACAGCTTCGGATTTCAACTAGTATCTGCAATAATTGCTCATCAATTGCGCAACCTATGATTGTTATATAAGCACTTATATGTCCTTTTAGGAGTTTATCAAACTTACTATCAGATAGCTCGATTTGCAGCGGTAAATCATATTCAACTTTAGCAATATCTCTATAACTCACGATCTTTTTGATTAACTCAAGTACATAATGCATCTCATGTTTCTTAAGAATCTTTTCTGCATATTTTATATCCTTGTGATCTAATTCTTCAATCTCAAGTAACGCTTTCTCGGCTAATAAAATTGCTTCTTGGTTGTACTTGCTTTGTTTAAGTAGTTCAAATATGTCAGTTAGATTTATCTCTTGAATACCAATCACATCTAATATTTTGAAGAATAAACGCAACTCAAGATAGTCATAACAATAAGTTGGAGTTGAAGTTTTGATCCGATAACTTCGTGCAGAAATTTTTAATTTCTCTTTCAAGTAGTTATACAGCAGCTTAAGCTTCTCAGTATTCTTAGACACGATTGATATGTTTTTAGCCTGTGAATCTTCAACTACAGATAGAATTGATCTAAACTCATCGGCTACAGATTTAGCTGAAAATTTCTCAATATGATTAAATTTATACAGCTTCTCTTTGTGTAATCTATGCAAAAGCGTAGCAGGATACATAAGCTGACTCAAAGCTGTATTTATCTCGTGTGAGTGGAATTTTTGATGAAATTGTGGATAAGTAGAGATTGTATCTTTGTTGTTATCAATAAATGTTTTTGGTATAATTTTACCTAAAAAATTTTCCTCATCAATAGTTTGAGGTATGGTTTCAGATTGTTGATCAAGCTCTAGTTTAGCATAGAGCTGATGACTATACATGCCTAAATTGCTACAGTCTTTTGACTGTATTTTATACAATTGCATATCTCTATCTAAATTATCTGGACTGCTATAAGCTGAATTATTATCATTTAGATTATCTAAACTATTCGTTTCTGATCTTAAATTTAAAACATTCTCAGGTTGTATAACTTTCAAAAACTCTCTCATAAAAAACTGTGGATGATCAGGCCCAATATTGTAATCAGTAGATTCATCATAACCATGCATAACTAAATTAAAGTTAAATTTCTCACGGAATACTTTCAAAATTCTAAGTAAAAGAGGTGAAAAAATCACAGGTAGTACAGCATAAACAGGCTTATTGAAATTGAAATTCAACTGAGAATTTAATATATCTTGCAGAGCGCTGGCTCTTAATGATAAATTATTTTCACTTAAAAAGTTGTATAAATCAATCACAGTTTGTTGCAGAAGGTCATGCTGAGAATTCATACAAATCAGATCACTCACATTTAATCCATAGTAGAAAAATTCATTTATTGCTTTGCGAAGCTGACTTTTAATTCCGTAATCTCCTTTAATAGCTCTATCAATTATAACAGACTCAGCTATATGACTAGCACGAGAAGGGAGAATTTTAAACCATAAATCATCATAAGACATAGCATTAGGCGTACGAGACTTGAATACATCGGTGAGATATTTACCAGGTAGAATAATAAGAGAATCAGAAGTTTTGTCGGATAAAACTTCAATAAAATTCTCATTATAAGGTATATTGTAAATCATTCAGATTAATAATAGATATTAGAAAAATATCAATAACAGAAGAAAGTTCAATCAGCTATGTGATCGAGAAGAGAGAAATTTGCACCATAAATCATCATAAGATATAGCATTAGTGATACTGACAGTTGAAAAAAGTGAAGACGGTAGCCCTACAGTACAGCGATCGATGATCGCTCAAAGTATCTCAAAACGAATAGTCAGATGATTAAAGAAATAGGGAAAAGAGCTAGAATGGCTATTGATCATATTTATAATTTGTAATAAATTTGTAATAAACTCAGTTTATTTTAAGATCTGCAGAAGCAATTTTCTAAAAAAATAATCAGACTATAAATATACTATTTGATCCTGAACAACAACTAAGCTAAAAATTAAGAAATGCCAAAAATAATAAGCACACAAAATAAAAATATAATTGAGTCCCTAAAAAGAGAACCTTGGCAAATGCAAAAGATAAATCCATGGTATTTTTGGATTAAAAGAACTCTGACACTGCCACTTAGAGTATTAACATTCCCTTTAAGATGGCTATTTATGCGTATAATTTGTCCTATCTCCTATGAAGATGATACTGTTTCAGACGAATTTCTTGTAGGAGGCAAAAATCTTACAGAAAAAGCAAAGAATGCATTTTCGATTCACGAGATAAATTATCAAATCTCAAAAAATGATCGTTGCTCAATGTTTCTTTGTGCAAATATGAAAAATAACGATACACCAGCCTCAAAAAGGAAACTTGTTATCAATTTTGGAGGTAATCTTGAATTTATATCAGACAGATTAACAACAATACTTCGATCCGTTGGTAAACCTATCAGTAATGACATAATCTTTGTCTTATATCCAAACAAAGCAACTTCATCTCAAGAATTAGTAGATGGAGGTAAATCAGCAATATTAAGAGCCATAAATGCTGGTTACCAGATAAACAATATTACAATTGCTGGTCATAGTCTTGGTGGTGCAGTATCAGCAATCGCTATGAATGCAGTAAAACCTCATCTAAATGGTCAAGAGTTTTGGCACTATATAAATCATAGGTCATTTACAAATCTAGGTGACATTATTGGTGCTTACTTGAATTATTCCAATGACAATGAAAAAGAATTAAGACATAAGGCAAAATCTTCTTGGATAGGACAAATCGTCAATAGATTAACTGAGATTTTAGGTTTACAACTAGATGCTGAAAAAGCAATAAGAGCTGGTTTGCCTGTTAATAGCATGACACTATATCGTTGCCAAGAAGATGAAGTGATAAAAACAGGTGCATCAATTGCAGCGGCAATCAACAATCATGAAATAGATACAACAGCCCCAGTAACATTTAACGTGACAAAAAATCAGCATAATGATAAGTGTTCAAATAAAATCTATGGAGCTGACGAAGAGAGTCAAAATTATGACTATTTTCAACAAAATATCAATAGAGATGGAAATGCTGTAGGTAAGCATTGTAGGAAATTTCATAGATAGAGGATTATACCTTCTCAGATGCTAGTAATAGTCGCAAGCTATGCTATACTCTCAAAAAATGGAAAAAACTCTCAAAGTTGCACTAGTTGGACCACCAAATGTGGGAAAATCTACCCTCATCAATGCCATTATTGGACAGAAGATTGCCATTACAACTCACAAACCACAAACTACGAGGAGCACTACTCTTGGTATACTAACTCATGAGGAGACTCAAATAGTTTTTGCAGACACACCAGGCATTTTTGAACCACGCAAGAACCACAAATTAGAGAAATTTATAGTAAATAATGCAGTAAAAACAATTACTCAAAGCGACATAGTTTTACTTTTAGTTGATGCATACATCATACCAAACATTCTGAATAATCAAGTTGATGAGAGAACTGAAGCAAAACTTGAGCCATATAGACAAGCAGCAAAGGTACTTTTTAACTTTAAATCACTGAAAAATATACTAATAGTTGCAAACAAGATAGATATATTGAAATCAGAGTTTCCTCAATTGACAGCCCAAGAGGCAGATATATTATATCAAGTAATTCTCAATCAAGAACCATATGCAGGTGATAAAAAAATCATTCCAGTATCAGCAATTGCGTCTACAAATATAGAATTTTTGATCAGTGAAATTAAACAATATACAAAAGATAAACCTTGGCAATTCGATCCTGAATCTTGTACTAATACAAGTGAGAGAGAGCTAGCTGAAGAGATAACTCGTGAACAACTATATCTTTTAATGCATGAAGAAATCCCATACTCAACTAAGATTGATACTGACAGTTGGGAGGAAAATGAAGACGGAAGCGCTACAGTATACCAA
>CAZGZC010000001.1:190402-386946 GCA_964529685.1 uncultured Candidatus Midichloriaceae bacterium
TCAATAATAGTTCTCAAAGCATCTCAAAAAAATATGGTTATTGGTGCTGGTGGTCGGATGATTAAAGAAATAGGAAAAAGAGCTAGAATGGCTATAACAAGCGCTTTTGATCGTCCAGTACACCTATTTTTACATATAAAAGTCCGTGAAGATTGGATTGATAATCTTAGAGTGTAGAAACTATGCTATACACAGTTAAAATTGATATTGACACTTGGGAGGAAAATGAAGACGGAAGCGCTACAGTATACCAATCAATAATAGTTCTCAAAGCATCTCAAAAAAATATGGTTATTGGTGCTGGTGGTCAGATGATTAAAGAAATAGAAAAAAGAGCTAGAATGGCTATTGATTATATTTATAATTTGTAATAAATTCGTAATAAACTCAGTTTATAAGATCTGCAGAAGCAATTTTCTAAAAAAATACTATGTCTACAATATATAAAAATACTTTTATTGCTGCAATACTAAATGGGACTATTAACATGCTATTTGATCCTGAACCTGAAAATAATGCCGGAACTTTACTTTGGATTCACGGAGCTGTAAACTTAATTGAGATGCTTGCTAATAAGTGTTTATCTGTAAAAGAGAAAATGACTTGCGATAAGGTTTTCTTTTCACCAACTGGAGTACTTTTACATGGCTGTACAGTAGTGAGAGAAGAGTTTAGCTATATAGACACAACCGCTAAAGGTATATCAATAGTTATAGCTGGATTAACTATGACTATGGTACCAATGCTGAAGTTTATAGAATCTCACGAGTTGCTTTTTACCATTCTTCCTAGTGCTATAGCTGTGATAGGTGAAGTAGCTGATGATGTGTTAGGTTTAGGACTGTCTTGGGAAAAATGTCAGATAACAGACCAGACCGGTCAATATACATCTTATGAGTTGTAAGATCTTTTAGTCAAAAAGTATCTCATAAACTGTTTTTATGCTATAAATCATAGTCATAACTACGGAAAATATATGAAAGAGCAGCTATTACCAAGATTCTTGACAGCCTTGCAAAACCCCAAACAACATAAAGACATCCTATTTGCAATTGGTATTCTCTTAATTATATCAGTGCTGATCTTTCCAATTCCACCTATTCTCTTGGATTTTTTATTGAGTATCTCAATCAGCTTTGCAGTTATGATTCTAATGACTGTATTATTTATCAATAGATCACTAGATTTTAACTCATTCCCAAGCATATTATTAGTAGTAACTATGCTGAGGCTTGCTCTGAATATCTCAACTACAAGGCTTATTCTAGCCAACGGACATATGGGCACTGATGCTGCTGGTCATGTTGTAGAGGCATTTGGTTACTTTGTTATGCAGAACTCAGTAGTTATAGGTACAATAGTATTTGGTATACTTACAATCATTAACTTTATAGTAATTACAAAGGGATCTGGAAGGATTGCTGAGGTTGCTGCTCGCTTTAGCTTAGACGCAATGCCTGGTAAACAAATGTCTATTGATGCAGACCTATCAGCTGGTATAATCAATCAAGAAGAGGCAAAAAAGCGTAGAAAAGAGTTGGAAGATGAGAGTAGCTTCTATGGTGCTATGGATGGTGCTAATAAGTTCGTCCGTGGAGATGCAATTGCAGGGTTATTAATCACATTCATAAACTTTATAGGAGGTATGCTAATCGGTATAGTGCAAAAAGACATGACATTCGCTCAGGCTATCCACACCTATACAATTTTAACTATAGGTGATGGATTGGTGACTCAAATTCCAGCACTGATCGTATCAATCGCAGCTGGCTTGCTTGTAACAAAGTCAGGTACGTATGGATCAGTGGATAAAGCTATTTTTGAGCAGTTAGGTAATCATCCGCAAAGTCTTGTAATCAGTTCGGGATTATTGTTTTTTATGGGGGCTGCAATGCCAGGGATTCCATTTATTCCATTTGCAATAGTAGCTGCTATCTGTGGTGCTGGTGCCTACTTTTTAAAAAAGCAAAAAGCTGAAATTAAAGAAGATAATAAAAAAACTCCTGAAGCAGTAAAAGCATCTGCTGAGCAAAATATTATGCAGTCGCTACATATAGATGTAATTAAGATTGAACTTGGTTATGAATTAATCGCTTTGCTTAGCGGACCAGAAGATATGAGATTGCCAAACCAGATTAAGAAGCTTAGAAATCAGATTGCAAAAGACATGGGTTTTATTCTGCCCTCAGTTAGAATGCAAGACAATATGGCTCTTGGTAATAACGAATATGTCATTAGGATAAAAGATGTTGAAGTTGGTAAAAATATTGCTCACCCAGGGCAGCTATTAATAATGAATCCGAAAGGCACAGCTATGACAATTGAAGGTGAAGATGTGAAAGATCCAGCTTTTGGGATAAATGCTAGATGGATAGATTCTTCGCTAAGAGATGAAGCGCTATTTAAAGATTATACAGTGATTGAATCATCAACCGTTATTGTAACTCATTTGACTGAGCTTATTAAAGAAAATATAACTGATTTGCTCACCTATGGTGAGGTTCAAAAACTAATAGATAACCTTGGGCCAGAGCATAAAAAATTGATAGATATAATTATCCCAAGTGAGAT
Source organism: uncultured Candidatus Midichloriaceae bacterium (assembly GCA_964529685.1). Lineage (GTDB taxonomy): Bacteria > Pseudomonadota > Alphaproteobacteria > Rickettsiales > Midichloriaceae > JALQUO01. Next base: position 192,974 of record CAZGZC010000001.1, read on the forward strand.
AACATTAGTTACTCTTCAGAGAGTCCTACAATCATTACTAAGTGAAAATATTTCAATTCGCGACTTGTCAGCCATCATCGAAGCTGTATCTGAAATATGTAGTAGTACTAAAAACGTAAGTAAGCTAGTTGAACATGTAAGAGTAAGGCTTGCTAAGCAGATTTGCCAAGCAAACACTAGCATTAAAGGCTATATTCCGATTCTTATCATGTCACCTATGTGGGAGCAGAACTTTGTAGAAAATATAGTCGGTGAGGGTGATAACAAACAACTTATAATGCCGCCAAGTAAGCTCCATGAGTTTGTAGTTGCAATAGGTGGTGAAGTTGATAAACAAAATGCCTCTGGTGAATACCCAGTATTACTTGTTTCACCCTTGCTGAGACCTTATGTTAGATCAATTATTGAGAGATTTAAACCATCTTTAGTTGTTCTGTCTCAGAATGAAATTCATCCTAAAGCTAGAATTAAAACTGCAGGACAGATATAAATTAATTCAAGTCAAGCTTTTTCAGCAAAATAATAAAATCATAAATATTTGAAAAAAATTGTTGCAAAAGCAACTTATAGTTGTTAAAATTAACCTTAGATATAATAAATTATAGGAAAAATGAATAGAACAAAAATTATCAGCAATCTTTCAAGAAAGATAGTTAATGAGCTAGATAAATATGATGATATAAGCACTGAAATAGCCCAAAGAAAAATAAATGAGTTGATTACAAAAATTGAAACAATAAAACCAGAAGATAACAATATAATTAGATTTCTTTTTGGTAAACCTATTGCTTATATTAAGCTTCTATTTAAAGTACTGTTTCAAGATTTTATTGATGGTACACAAAATTTCAAAAATCATAGAATTTCAATGATGCATTTAAAGAAAATATGTTTAAGAACCACTTTTAATACTATTCTTGTTAGTGTTATTATAACTGAATTAACTATACTATCATTTGGTTCATCAATGCCTATGTTTAGTTTAATTTTGATGTTATCAGTAATTGGTTTTGCTGCACAAAATTATATCAAAAAATAATATGTTTAAAAGAATTTTGAGGTGTTATAGTTCTGCACTTAAAGATATGATAAAGCATGACGGAGTAGAACATGCGGGATATATAGCCTTTTTATGCATGTTATCTATTTTTCCATTTTTTGTTTTTTTTACTGCTGCAGTAGCGACATTTAGTAATAAATATCTTCAAGGTTTTTCAGGAAACTCTATTCTTAATATTGTTACATCAATAATGACAGAAAGTGATTTTGCAAATTTAATTAGCGCTCTACAACCTCGAATAATAGAAATCACAAGTACACCGCCACAATCATTTCTAGGACTTGCTATTATTAGTGTTATATGGACTGCTTCATCTCTATTTGAAGGATTAAGAACTATTATGAATAGAGCATATAGGGTTTCTAACCCACCATCTTACATTTTTAGAAGAGCAATGAGCATTATTCAATTTATATTATTAACATTCATTGTAATGCTGATAATGTTCTCGATAAAATTACTTCCATTGATCTCTGAATGGTTCCTAATTTTGCTTCAAGATACCAATGAATATTGGTTCATAACAAAGTTTCTCACAATTTTTATCAATTTAGCAAATGATTTTAGTTATCTTATAGGTTTTATTATAAATTTTCTTTTCCTTTCATATGTATATTATTTGATTCCAAATAAACAAAATAGATTAATTGAAACATTTCCTGGTACCTTCAACACAATTATTTTTTGGTCTTTATCCAGCAAATTTTTTCATTTTTACTTATCTACCTTTGAACAGATAAATATTGTATATGGAAGTATTGCAGGGATAATTACAGCTCTCTCATATTTTTATGTATGTAGCTTAATTTTTATATATGGTGCAGAACTGAATTATTGGTCACTATTGATTTTTTTTAAGCAACAAAATAAACAATAATATTTATTCTGATCTTCTATCACCGAAGAATCTCAGTAGTGCCACAAATAGATTTATGAAGTCCATATATAGTTGTAAGGCTCCATATATAGCAATTTTGTCCGTATCATCTTGCGAATTAGAGACTTCGAAGTACATACCTTTAATCCGTTGAGTATCGTAAGCTGTGAGAGCGGTAAAGAGTACAACAGACAAGATTGATATTGCGAAAGCTAAGGCGCTACTTTGCATCAAGAGATTGACAACTGATGCCAGGAGAATACCAATAATCCCCATCATTAGGAATGATCCCAAAGCAGTTAAATCTTTCTGGGTTGTATAGCCATAGATGCTCATGGCACCAAAAGTTGAAGCTGTAATGAAGAAAGTCCTCGCTATACTTTCTCCCGTATAGATCATAAATATACCAGCTAAAGATAATCCAATAGTTGCTGCATAAATATAGAGAAGATTTCTTGCAGAGCTAGCTGACATAGTGTGTAACTTAAATCCCATATACATTGCTATGCCTACTGGCGCTAACATTACAACCCAGCTAAGAGGTGAGCCAAAGAGAGTCATCATTAGAGCTGGTGACGAAGTAACCATCATTGAGATCATTGCTGTAACTATTAAAGCTATAGCCATATTCTTATAAACGCTAATCATATAGGCTCGCAGACCAGAATCAAATTGAGTAGTGGAATGAGAGTAAGGTTTGGTGCCGAATTTTGTATAATCCATAAAGCTTTTTTTTTGAAGGATATCATATATTATATCACTGACAATGATATTTCACAAGATTGCTATTGATTAATTTATGAACTGATAAATAAAATATATATTTAAAAGTCACAGTCTTTAAAAATTTAACAACAAATGCTAAAGATTTGCTAATAAAACTATATCAAGATAATATGAATCAAAATTTACGAACGTTATTAGCAGCTACTCTCTCAATGATAATAATCGTTAGTTGGCAGCACTTTTTTGTACGAGAAGAGATAGGTAGCCAGTTGGAAGAAGACATAGTCGAGGAGAAAATAGCAAAAGAAAGACATGAACCTGAGTTAAAAAGTACAATTGAGGATGGCTTTAAAAATAAAACTAGAGTTAAGTTTGAAAATGAATTTATTAGTGGATCGGTTAATTTAGTTGGAGCTCAAATAGATGATTTAATACTTAAGAAATATAAAGAAAAAAACCGAGATAATCTAGTTTTACTAGCTCCTGAGTTTACAGATGAACCAAACTTTATAAAACTTGGCTGGAAAGCAAAAGAAGGAATAGAACTGCCTACAAATAAAACTATTTGGCAGTCATACTACTCTAATGATGATAAACTTGTTCTGACCTGGACTAATTCACAAAAAATTCTATTTAAAATTGAAATCACTAACGATGACCGCTACTTAATCAAGATAAATACAACTGTAGATTCTTCTCAAACTGCAGTTAGTTGTGAAAAAATAAGAAGTTATCTATCAATGCAAAGGTCTAGAAATGCATCAATTGCAGATAGTATGATTCTCCATGAAGGACCAATTGGAGTTGTAGATGGCAAGCTAAAAGAGATAGAATTTTCTAAAGTGCATGAGGAAAATTACAAATTTACAAAGGATAATAAAATTAATTGGATTGGATTCTCAGATAAGTATTGGTTAGTATCTTTTATACCTAATGATCAAGATGGAATTGCTGGTAATATTACTTCTAGTTTCTCAAACGATTGGGGGAAGGAGAAATACCAGATTGATATACTTTTGAAGTCTCATAAGCTAGATGAGAAGTTTATCTCAGAATCATTTATGATATTTGCTGGTGCTAAAAGCATTGAAATGCTAGATGCTTATGAAAAGCATCTCAATATAACTATGTTTGATAGAGCGGTTGACTTAGGTTTCTTATATTTCATCACTAAGCCAATATTCTTAGTTCTCAACTATTTCTATAAGATGATAGGTAACTTCGGTTTGGCAATTATGCTCTTAACAGTCATTACTAAAATTCTTCTCTTCCCATTAGCTTATAAGAGCGTCAAAAGTATGAATAAGATTAAGAAAATTCAACCTAAAATAAATAGGTTGAAGGAGCAGTATGAAGGGAATTCAATGCTGTTTCAGCAAGCTCTTGTGACTCTATATAAAAAAGAGAAGGTTAACCCTGCAGCTGGTTGTCTGCCAATAATTTTACAAATGCCAATCTTTTTCGCTTTATATAAAGTTTTATATGTGACAATAGAGATGAGACATGCACCTTTCTTTGGATGGATTACTGATCTGTCAGCACCAGATTCAACAACTATTTTTAATTTGTTTGGATTACTTCCTTGGCAACCACCTTTATTCCTTATGGTTGGTATCTTACCTATCCTTATGTCACTTACAATGTTTATTCAACAGCAGATGAATCCTCAACCTACTGATAACACTCAGGCTACTTTTATGAAGATGATGCCGCTATTCCTGCTCTTTATGTTTTCTCAATTCCCAACTGGATTACTGATCTATTGGACTTGGAGTAATATAATCTCAATCATTCAGCAATTAGTTATAAAGTATCTTCCTGATTGAATTTTTTAAAAGAGGTATATTAATAAATCTGAGGTTCATCATCTAGTTTACAGTGCATTAGTACTGAAGTAACACTACTTTTAGTACAAATTCTAATATTTGGTGTAGCAAATCATCGCAGAAATAGCTGTCATGGGGTCAGTAAAGTATGCTTTAATTGGTTAAAAAAATTAGAAGGTGTTGAGCTAAAAAGCTAAGTTGCCAGGAGAAGCAGTAGGTAGTTTTCTTAAAGGATAGAGAAATAATAAAAAGATATCTGTTTAAAGACGCATCACCAGTTTTATTAAGTGTTGTTAACATATTCTTTTGCACAAAATATAGCTTCGAAACAAACAAAAAATAAAATCTTAACTCCAAGGTTGATCAAAATCCAGATAAAGCTGAGATGTTAATAAAGCGCTGAATCCTAATCGAGGACATAATTATTACAAAATAAAATAATTTATCCAAAAACGCTATAATCTTTTTCTGATATTTCGCAATAAGTGCAGATGATAATAAGGAATGGGGTTTGCAGCACAGGATTTTAAAAATTTACAAGTTTACAGTGTTAGATTTGTGAGCCAGAACATGATGCAGTAGCGATTGGATCTGGGAGTAATTATACTACAACGAGATGATTAACCGCGACAACTTTCTGCTCAAAAAATCACTTGGATAGCGATGAATATCGCTGGTGAGATATGTGTAAAATCTAGAAGCCATATGCTTTTTAAAATATAAGAGACATTCTAAGCCTCTTTAAAAGCTTTATGGAAGCTATCTACTATTGGAGATAAGAAGTACTGTAGGAATGTTCTTGTTCCGCGGATTATAAAAACTGTAACTGGCATACCAGGATATAGTTTTACATCTGAGTTAAGTTGATCAATCTCTTCCTTATTAATCTTTACCTTAACTAGATACACTTCTTGTCTACCCTGTGGCAGATCATATACAACTGTATTAGCTGAAACATAAGTAACTTCCCCATCAATTCTAGGTACTAAACGTTGCTTATATGGATTTAATTGGATTTTTACAGGAATACCAACTCTTAAGCTTCCAATCTCTTGAGGTAAAACATGTGAATCAACTATTAGATCATCATCCTGTGGATTAATTTCCATTATTTTAGCCCCAGGATTTATAAAACCTCCTATTGTATGGACTGTCATTGAAGAAACAATACCACTAACTGGCGCTTTAATAATAGTTCTATCAATAATCTCACTTGCGTGTAGATATTTTTGCTCTGATTCAAGCAATATTATGTGGTTTTGCTTATATTCTTCCTCAATACGATTCATAAAATCATTTTCTGTATTTAAGAGTTGTATTTTACTATCCATAATTACATTTTCAGTTATTGCTATTGAAGCTTTTAACCTTGATTCTTCACCCTCTAGTTGTTGTAGATGGCTCTGAGTTTGTATTAGGTATGTTTTAGGCACTGCACCTTTATCAAATAACTTCTGTGCATCATTTGCATTTACTCTTGCGTTTACTAACTGAGCTTGCAATGCTTTGAGTTGTCCTTTTTCGCCTATGCTTTTCTGCTCTCCTTGGGCTATTTGTTTACTAATAGAATCTAATCTTCCTTTTAATAAGCCTCTTCTAAGTTCAAATAGTTGTTTCTGATTATCTATTAACCGCTGAACCTCTGGATCACTTAAATTAAGATATGAATTAGTAAAATCAACTTCATTTTTACCACTCTGCTCAGCTAAAAGTCTTTTTTCTACTGCAGTCGCTGTCTTGAGCATGGATAAGTTTATATTTAAACCCAAAGTCGCTTGAGATTGGTTTAGTTCAATTAATGGCTGTCCTTCAGAAACTATATCACCATCCTTCACTAGAATTTTCTTCACAACACCACCACTGTCATGCTGTATAATTTGTCTATTACCACTAAAAACCATACTTCCTTGTGCTGTAATTGCACTATCTAATGGAGCCAATCCTCCCCAAATTACGAAGAAAAATATAGTAAAAGCTATAGTCCATAGTGCAAACTTGATTGGCTTAGCAACTTCATGTTTTATATCACCTTTTATCTCAATAAAATACTTAGACTTCTCAATAGATGTAGCAAAAAGGAAAGCTTTTAATGTACCAAAAAACTCCTTTATTTCGTGTCTACTAGGGAGTTTAGCGTAGCTCTCCTCTTTCATTTCTGTTTTCTTTTTAGTCATCTTTTTCTCCTATTAAAATTATATGCAGGTGCTAATCTTCTTGAAGATAGCAAAATGCAAACTAAAACAAAAAATATTTTTTCAATCATTTTTCTTTAAACTGTTGTTCCTGTCATTAATTTTTGAACTTGCCCTATAAGTTCATTCTTAGCACCAAATGCAACCATCATACCGTCTTTCATAACCATTATCTTATCTGCTAAATTTAGAATTGATGGTCTATGAGATATTAATATAGTTGTAATCTTCTCTTCTTTAGCGAACTCAATAGCTGATGCAAGTGCCTGTTCACCTACTGCGTCGAGGCTAGCATTTGGTTCATCAAGCACTAAAAGTTTAGGTGTGCCATAAAACGCTCTAGCTAATCCCAACCTTTGTTTTTGTCCACCTGATAGAACTGATCCATCCGGGCCTATTTCAGTTTCATATGCTTTAGGTAGTTGTAATATCATATCGTGAATACCAGCCAACTGAGCAGCCATAACAACTGAATCTGGGTCTGTATCATTATCCATCCTAGCTATATTTTCTTTAACAGAGCCACTAAATAGCTCTACATCTTGCGGTAGGTAACCTATATATTTACCTAACTCTGTCGGTTTCCAATCTTTCAAGCTAGCACCATCTATCCTGACTGATCCAATTGATGGCTCATAGCATCCAACAAGCACCTTAGCTAAGGTTGTTTTACCTGATGCACTTGGCCCAACTACGACTAAGGTTTCACCGGCATTTAAGTTAAATGTAATGCCTTTTAAAATATGCTTCTGAGCTCCCAAAGGGGCATAGTAGAGATTCTCAACCTCCATCCTACCTTCTGGCTTAGGAAGTGACATATTAGTGTTTTCAGCTGTAGATACAACAAATGATCCGTTAAGTCTATCATAAGCTTTTTTGCAATTGATATATCCCTTGAGTGAGTTAATTGCTACTTCAAATGGAGATAAGGCTCTACCTACAAGAGAAGAACTAGCTATAATAGCGCCTGAGGTAAAGTTACCATGGTCTGTTATACATAGGTAGGCACCAATTCCAGTTACTGAGATTTGAATCACTGTTCTCACTAATTTAGTTACCTCTGTGAAAACTGCCTGCCTTTCAACAGTCAATGATTGAGTTGTTTGTACTTTTTTATTTAGCTTTTGCCAAGAAGAGATGACGTTATTTATCATTCCCATTACTTTGACAACCTCTGCATTTCTAGCTGATTGTTCAACATATCTCATACTTTTAATAAAGTTATCATTGTTTTGATCAAGTAGAGGTTTAGTTGCTCTATCAGCTATAAGACCAACCATAATGAGTATTACACCACCTATAATTGTTAGAAATCCCATAGCTTTGTGTAAAATAAATAGTATAATAATGAAAATCATAGCCCAAGGTAGGTCCATCATAGCTACTAGACCTGGACTGGTTATATAAGTTTTAATTGTCTGTAGGTCCCTCATCTGCTGGCTGTTTGCATTCCCTTTTGATATTAATGATGCATTTACTGAACTAGCGAATACTGTCTCTGATAATTTTTTCTCAAACCAATTACCCATCCTATTCATTGCAAATGCTCTAGCCCCCTGTAAGAATCCAAGTAAAACTAGAGCTAGTACTATAACCAATGTTAACATCAGTAATGTATCTAGGTTACCACTTGAAAGCACCCTATCTAACACCTGCATCGAATATATTGGAGTGGAAAGTAATAGTAAATTTATCATACATCCAAAAAAGAGGATATACTTCAGCATCACTTTACATGCCAGTAATCCATCTTTTAGTGGAGTATCTTGCCGCTGCAAGAGAGCAGGATTTATTTGTTGCATAAAATTTTATCTATAATTTAATATACTCTTAACCCTTTACTATCCATATATTAATTTTTTACTACAAAACAATCAGTGGAAGAAAGTTATATTATCTAGAACCTAGAATAACATTCTGTAGATTCTAATAGCAATAAAATTATATAAAAAAAGCAAATTTTTAATTTTGGAGTTGCATTTTTAGTTAAAATTGTGCAAATTACCTTATAATAACTTGAAAATATAGTTTATGAAAAATAATATTGCAGCTGATAACGCTGATTTTCTTGAGTCACTCTATCGGCAATATCTAAATGATAAGAGTAGCATTGACCCTTCTTGGCAAGAGTATTTTTCATCATTAAGTAGTGATGAAGTTAATTCACAAACTAGGTCCTCAATTACAGCTAGTAGTAATTTAGGCTATGACTTACTGAGGGCTTATAGGCAATATGGACACTTTGGTGCGAAGATTGATCCATTGGGTAGGCTAGATACTACTTTTAATCATAGAATAGCAATTGATAATCTATTTGAGACTGTAGATCTCTCTGATTGTTCTCAATTTATTGATGTAACACTTGAGGCATTAAACTTAACTTTGAATAAAACTTACTGTGGTTCAATTGGATTTGAAGTAGAGCATATTGAAAGTCTCGAAGAAAAATCTTGGCTATATGAAAAGATTGAGTCATCGGCCTGGAAACTGTATGATAATTTTGATGATTCTAGTAGAGAAGCATTTTTACATGTTATCCAGAAGACAAAGCTATTTGAAAACTATTTACATACTAAATTCCTAGGAGCTAAGCGCTTTTCAGTTGAGGGTGGTGAAACTGCTATTCTTGCATTAGATGAGTTAATCAGGCTCTCTGCCGGTAATGGAATAGATGAAGCAATTATTGGTATGGCACATCGTGGTAGGCTTGCCATTTTAGTACAAGTAATGCAGAAACCTCATAGCTTGCTCTTCGCTGGTTTTATGGGATATACAGCAATATCTGAGTTACCTAGCTTTGTTGGAGATGTAAAATACCATTTAGGTTATGATCATTCCGTTGAAGTTGATGGAAAATCAATACAACTATCACTTGCATATAATCCATCTCATCTTGAGAGTGTTAACTCAGTTGTTATGGGAATTTCCCGTGCGAAGCAAGATTCAGATAAGTCTGTTCTCCCAATTTTAATCCATGGTGATGCATCTTTTGCTGGACAAGGCTGTATAATGGAAGGGCTAGCTATGAGTAAAATTGAGCCATACGATGTTGATGGTGTAGTACATATAATAATTAACAACCAGATTGGTTTTACTACTGATCCTGAGAAAGACCGCAGTACCCGCTATTGTAGTGATATTGCTAAGGGCTATAGTATACCTGTTTTACATGTTAATGGTAGTGATCCTGAGGCTGTCGTATATGCGATTCGGCTTGCTTTTGCCTATCGTTCAAAATTTAAAAAAGACATCGTTATTGACCTTGTATGCTATAGAAAATATGGTCATAACGAGGGAGATGAGCCTATGTTTACTCAGCCATCTATCTATTCGCAAATCAACTCTAAAGAGTTTAAGGATGTAGTAGAGTTGTATCATGAAAAATTAAAAGGACTTAGCTTAGCTAAGAATTTCGACGAGAATAGTGCAAAATATCTCGCTTTTATGGATAAGGAGTTTGAGATTGGAAAGAAGATTTTCTCTGGTGAGCTTTCTTATCAATTACATGATGAAAGTGATGACTTTAAGAAGCATGTTACCTGTGAAAAGAAGTATTATTCTCTTTACATTGGAAATAAAGACATAGGAATTGCAATTTTAGGTGATAGTGATATTGCCGAGATGCAGACTGCTGTTACTGGTGTTGATGCTGCTAAATTGCGTGAATTAGGTCTTAAGCTTTCGTCTGTGCCTAGTGATTTCAACTTAAATGGGAAGATTGCTCGTCAATTTGAAGCTCGTCGAAAAATGATGGAATCTGGTGAGCATATTGATTGGGGCACTAGTGAAGCTCTTGCCTTCGCTACATTGCTCTCTGATGGCTATAATATTAGATTTACAGGTGAGGATGTCGAGCGCGGCACTTTCTCTCATAGACATGCTGTTCTGATTGATCAATACAACTCTAACCGATATTTACCTCTTAATAATATAGGTGCTCCTGGTAAAATCTACATCTCGAACAGCTTACTTTCTGAATTTGGTGTGTTGGGTTATGAGTATGGTTATGCCATTTCAAATCCAAAAACCTTGACTATTTGGGAGGCTCAGTTCGGTGATTTTGCTAATAGCGCACAAATTATAATTGACCAATATATAGCTGCTGCTGAAAGTAAGTGGGGTATATTAAATAACCTAGTGTTGTTACTACCGCACGGTTACGAAGGTCAAGGTCCTGAACATAGCTCAGCACGTCTTGAGCGATTTTTACAACTCTGTGCACAAAACAATTTACAAGTATGTAATTGCACAACTCCAGCATCGATCTTCCATCTATTGCGTCGACAACTGATGCAAAATGTTCAAAAACCTCTAGTTGTCATGACTCCTAAGTCTCTATTACGTCATAAGTCTGCTGTTTCAACTCTAAATAGTATGGATGTTGGCACACGTTTTCAGCCAATTATTCAAGATAATAGTGTTCAAAAGCCTAACAGCATTATATTCTGTAGTGGTAAAATTTATTATGATCTGTTTGAGTATCGTGAAAAAATTTGTGCTTTTAATACAACTATAGTTAGAATTGAGCAGCTATATCCTTTCCCTATATCTCAGATTGTACAACTAATATCTCCACAAGCAGAGGTCGTATGGTGCCAGGAAGAGCCTGAAAATATGGGGATATTTAACTTTGTCAGGCCTATTCTTGAGCAAATTTCTGGTAAAAGTATTAAATATGCTGGGAGAAAAAGTGCTGCATCGCCTGCTGTTGGTTTTGTGAGTCTCCATAAATCTGAGTTGGAGAACCTTCTGAAGATTGCTTTTAATAAAAATTAATAATGAATTTATATGTCAAAAGTTGAAATTTTAGTGCCTGCTTTAGGTGAATCTGTTACTGAAGCGACTGTCGCTAAATGGCATAAAAACACAGGTGATATGGTACAAAAAGATGAGATTGTCGTTGAATTAGAGACTGATAAAATCACTTTAGAGGTGTCTGCTCCTGAGAGTGGCAGGCTGTCTGAGATTTTCTGTAAAATTGGTGATAATGTTGGTATTGGGACTATTTTAGGTTCAATTGATAGTAGTATTTCTAATGTAGTAGTTGCAACACCACAAAATATAGTACAATCTCAAGCCGATATTACTCCAAAGAACAATAATCATCCATCGCCTGCTGCACAAGTCATTTTAGATTCTAATAACATACAAACCTCAACTGTAAATGGTACCGGAAAAGATGGTCGCATTACCAAATTTGATGCCATTTCTGCAGTAAATTATCAACAAACAGAAGCTATTCCTCAAAAACTATTATCAATAGCTCAACAATCTACAGTAAGTCGTGAGACTCGTGTTAAAATGACAAAGCTTCGTCAAACAATTTCTAAGCGCCTAAAATTAGTACAAAACACCGCTGCAATCCTTACAACTTTTAATGAAATTGATATGTATGAGATTATGAATTTGCGTTCTGAAAATCAAGAAGAGTTCCAGAAAAAGCATGGTGTAAAATTGGGTTTCATGTCGTTTTTTGTTAAGGCAGTTGTTATTGCATTGCATGAATTTCCAATTATCAATTCCGAGATTGACGGTGATGATATTGTATATAAAAATTTCTTTGATATCGGTGTAGCTGTTGGTACTGAAAATGGCCTTGTCGTACCTGTTTTGCGTGGTGTAGACTTAATGTCTCTTGCTGATATTGAAAAGACAATTAGTAATCTAGGTAAGAAGGCGCGTGATGGTAAGCTAACTATGAGTGACATATCTAATGGTACATTTACAATTACTAATGGTGGCACATATGGATCACTTTTTTCAACCCCAATTATAAATCCTCCACAGTCTGGCATTCTTGGTATGCATAATATAGTACAGCGTCCAGTTGGTCTAGCCAGCGGTGAGATTGCATTGAGGCCTATGATGTATGTAGCGCTTTCATATGATCATAGAATTATCGATGGTAAGGAAGCTGTACAATTTTTAATTAAGATCAAAAATCTCATAGAAAAACCAATAAAAATTTTAATTCAAATATGAATGCTACAACTGATCTAATAAAAAAGATTACTATTGATAGAATAAAAGTTGCAGCACCTCTCACAGTTGGTATGTTGAGCCTACTCTTTGAACAGCTGATAATTGATGATGCAGTCATCATTTTCTCTTTTGAGTGGTTCTATTCAATTGTATTATTTTTTCTAATTAGCACTTTTATGATGGCAGCGCTGATGTACAACTACAAACTACTTGATCACTCATGTAAAAGTTGTCTAAATCGCTGGTCGTCAACACAATCTAATGTAGTTTTTGTCTCTAGCTCTATATTAAAAATTAATCTCATAATACGATCTTTTCTATTTAAAATTGATAAAAAATTTAAAACATATACTTGTAGGATATGTCAAAGTATTGACCATAAAAAGTCTACTGATCTTACATTTATAGGTATGACAAGCAAAAAATAAAAAGCACATTGTTCAAACAGTCTTCAAATATCTTTACTTTTATTGTTTCTATCAATCAATATTTTTCAGAAAGTGTAATTTTTTCATAACTATAATTCATATACAACTTTAAATTGCATCTCTTATCATTGAGTACCAGCTCTCTTTACCGTTATATCTACCAAAGACATGTAATTCGCTTTTAGGGCGAGTCATTGCAACATAAAGTAGGCGCATATTTTCCATTTTAAGTTGTATCTCTGTTCGCGTAATGAGCGATTTTACATTTTGACTTGAATTTTTAATGTTTAAGACAAAAATATCATTTTCATATGCAAATTTTAATCCTGATAATCTTTCTGTTTTATAAGCGTCTGCAAGTATCACAACTGGTGCTTCTAAGCCTTTTGCAGAGTGTACTGTAGTGATTCTGACTGACTTATTATCGTATAATCTTTGCTGTTTCTGCCCCATTAAATCATGGAGCCAAATCATGAAATTTCCCATTGATATTTTGATTGAATTCGTAGTCTGATAGTAGGTAAAAATATAGTCCATAAACCGCAATATCTCTATATTTTCTATCTTGTAAAGATGATCTAAATACCATTGAAAAAATGTCTTAAGATCCATCGCTTTAGAGTTGTACATCAATTCTCTTATAAGTGGCATATCTTTGATTTTTTCATACAAATTAGAGTTATTTTCATAAGATAGCTGAAAGATCTGATTATCATTATAGTGAAATGGATGTGACTTAAGAAGAGCGACTAGATTCATAGTGTCAAAAGGTTGTAAAATAAATCTTAAGATTGCTAAAAGATCATAAATATATATGCTATTGCCGAAAATTTTTGCTGCCAAATTGCTAGTTGGTATATTATATGCCTTCAAGGTGTCTACTAAATGATCCTGAAGCTTAGACCTTTTTCTCAATAGAATCATAATGTCTTGTGGCTCAATAGATCGCTCTGATTCACAAATTTTCTTACCATCAGCAAGCCATTTATCTATTGTTGCCGCAACATTTTGTGCAACATCTAAATATTCATCTTTATCAACCACAGGTTGTTTGTACTCAGGTAGGTGCCATGACAATTTTTCTTTTACTTTTAAAGTCAACTCACTTTCAATCTCATGACATTGGACAGCTCCATACCCATAGCTATTAATTGAATTGTGTTTTATCACATCATGATCTGAAATATTAAAGGAATTTTTTATAGAATTACAGACTTTATCGACAACTTCCAGCACTTCAGGTGGGCATCTATAGCAGGTATTTAACTGAATTTCATGCCATATCTGTCCTACTGCTACAACCTTATTGCGAAAATACTTCTTAACTTCCTGAAATATATGTGGAGCAGCGCCTTGGAAGCCAAAAATTGCTTGTTTAAAATCACCTACTATAAAAATAGTTCTAGTATTAGTTGTAGTGCCAACTCCTGCAAAGAACTCATCTGCAATAATCTTAATTAGATCCCACTGCATTTCACTTAAGTCCTGCGCTTCGTCGACTAAAATATGCTCCAAACTCATATCAATCGAGTAGAGTAGTGACATTTTATTTTCACTATCTTGTATAATTCTGGTTGTATTTTTTATAAGATCAGAGTACTCAAACAGCCGAAGATTTTTCTTCTTCTGGTTGAATTTTTTGAACGTGTACCAAGCAATGATATTAAAACTAAAGTTAAGTTCTACAGAGGAAATATGATGGATCTTATCAATTATACTGACTAGACTTTGTTGTTGTTGAACTAGGAATTGTTTTAAGTGATTATTCTCCTTACATATTGCGGTGCTCAATGGAAGACGAACTCGCGGCTTAAAATCGTTTGTTAGTAGCACATTTACATAATCATAAAATGCTTCTTCACTACCTTGCTCTATAAGTTTTTTTATAGCATTTGCGGCAATCTTAGATGTAATATTTTCACTCTTAGATAGAACCTCTACCACCTCAATAAGCAACTCTTTATTACAAGTAGTGATATATTTATTAATAATATCACTGACAGAAGTTGTAGAATCAATACAACAAAATTGATACATTCTACTTTTAATTGCATCAGTTGCCTCGTCAGTAGTAAGATATTCGCTTGTAAGCTGTATACTACTAGAACTAGAAATTTGCGTCCATAATTCGCAAATTAACTCAAAAATATAACCTGCATCATATCGCTTCAAAATTCTATTTAGCGCCTCTCTCATCAAAAGATTATCCCTCTCAACTATTACTGCATGAAAACTCTCATTGAGTAATTCCAACTTCTCATCGTCATCTATTATACGGGAACTTTCACTTATAAGATTCTCGCTAAGGTTAAGAATTTGCATCTTTTGAAGGATCTTTGCACAAAAACCGTGTAGAGTCTGAATCTTTGGACTATCAGAAATAAACGTCATAAATAATCCCCTTGCTCGCTCAATCATAGACTCATCTACATCAGAATGATTTAACTTATACAGTGTATTATATAATTCCAGATGCGTCATAGTCATAAAAGATAGAAGCTTAGTACGTAGCCTTTCACTCATCTCATCAGCAGCAGCATTAGTAAAAGTAATACATAAAATCTTTGATTGTACTGCTCCAGATAGCAGTAATCGTATAATTCTATCAACTAAAAGCTTAGTTTTTCCACTTCCAGCTGATGCATCTACATAGGCAGAAGAACTTGGGTTAGTAACATTTTGTCTATTCATAATAAATTTACATTACTTACTCTACACAAAGCATTTATTTTGCAATATAACTATTTTATATAAATACTCAAATAATTTTGAAATGAACTACAAAATCTTTTTATCATATCTGCTCATTTTAGTTTTTTTTCTTTTTTTAGTCCTAGCTTATATTAAATATAATGATGTTGTAAGTGAAAATGAAAATGATAGGTTGAGACAGCAGATGGTAGCAGTGCTTGATAAAGAAATAATGAATCTGCAGTCGCAGATTGATGAATTAAAAAAGAACTCATCCACAACCATTGATGAAAAAGCTATGAGTGATTTTATCCAAAATAACCCACAACTGATCGCAACAATTCTTGAAAATTTCTTTAATGAGAAAAATCTCGATGAAAAAAATAAATCTGTGGGAGATAATATAGCAAGTTTATTGCAAGATTTTGATGCAGGATTAATCAAAACTTTTATCGGGAAGGCAGATGCGCAACTCAAGATTATAGAATTCTTTGATTACTCATGTAGTTTTTGCGGAAAAATGGTGGCAATTAACAATAAAATTGTAGAGGAAAACCAAGATTTAGCAATGATATTTATAGAAATACCAATGCTTGGACCTGATTCAGTTGAAGCTGCAAAGATATCAATAGCTGTTAGTCTGTTAGATCAGAGCAAGTATATACAATTCCAATCTGCATTATTCAATTCTACCTTACCTAAAAATAGAGAAAATCTAATGCAAATTGCAACTAATATTGGAATTAATACTGTAAAACTTCAGAAGTTTGTTGATGATAATCTTAATCAGATAGAGGAAAAAATCAAGCAGAATAGCATATTATTCAATAATATGAAACTCCAGGGTATACCTACCTATGTTATAGGTAGTGAAATTTTAGTTGGAGCTGTAGGAATTGATAAAATCAATGAAGCTATAGCAAGAGCTAAAAACGAAATCAAGAAATAATAGTAATGAAACAAAGAACAGATTTTGTCTACTTGAGGGATATAGACCCAACGATTATACAAAATGTTAGATATGCAACAATCAATAATTTCATTGGTCAAGTTATTGATGGATATAAAACACAAGAAATAATCCTAACTCGCGCTGCTGCAGTGGCATTGCAAGCTGTACAAAAGTACATGATAAAACAAGGTTATAGCCTTGTTGTATATGATGGTTACCGCCCTCAAATTGCAGTAAATCATTTTATAAAATGGTCTGAATCATCTGATGAATCGCAAAAATATCTATACTATCCGACAATTGATAAGCAAGATGTCTTTTCACTTGGATATATAGATAAAAGATCTGGACATTCTAGAGGTAGCACTGTTGATCTGTCAATTATAAAATTAGATAAAAAACTCCATGAGATTGAAATAAATGAGAAGATATTATCTGATGGTAGTAAAATTCAATTTTTAGACGATGGATCAGTAGATATGGGCTCTAGTTTTGATCTTGCGCATGAAGCATCTCATCATGATTCGCACTTTATAAATTATGAGCATCTTGAAAAAAGAAACTTCCTTAAAAATGCAATGATTGATCGTGGATTTAGGTCATATTCTAAAGAATGGTGGCATTATACACTTGAAAATGAACCTTATCCAGATACATATTTTGATTTTCAAATCACAAATGAAGTACTTTGTAATACATTTTAATAAATATTGTTAGATGATGAGAATAAACTATTAAACCTATTTTGATCAAAGGTGCAATGCCTTAACAAAATAGTAAGTTATATTTACTAATTTAAGAAAAGAGTTTATATCTCATAGCATGAGTTTGATGTAGGAGTCTCAAAAACTTTGATTTTCTTACATAGTTTTATATGCTGTGGAGTATCTAAAAATACTTCTTGGAGGGCTACACTAAACAAATAATAAGCGATGTTTTCAGATGTTGGATTGTAATCAAGATAAAAGATCTTTTGACCTGTATAACCCTCAATCATGTCACCTAATGCTTTATCATTACGATGGAGAATTATATTATGATCAAAATTAGCGTCTATCCACCCCTTAAAGCGTGACTTTATCTCTTTAAAATCTATCACCATACCCATTGGATCAAGATTTTGTGATATAAACGTGAGCTCTACGGCATATCTGTGGCCATGAACCATCTGACAACCGCTATTATGTCCAATTATCCTATGAGCTGCATCAAACTCAAGTCTTTTAGTACAGCTAATCATACCATCCCAGATATTACTTCAATTAGCTCCATAGTGACCTTAGTCTGGCGAGTACGATTATATTGAAGGGTTAGATTATTTAGCATTTCTTTCGAGTTTTTATTAGCATTATCCATCGTCATCATACGCTTCACAGTCTCACTCTTGATACTATGTAAAGTTGTAAAATAGATCTCTGCGTTGATGTAGTGAGGAATGATATTATCAAGCATAATCATTGGGTTGCTATCGAAAGTCATCTCTCTTGAGTCGCAATTATCAAGTATCAATGGAAAAAGTCTTTTAATCTTCACTTCTTGTCTCAGCATAGAAATAAACGCAGTATAAACAATTTTTACTTCTGAGTAGTCTTTGTAAGCTAACAATCGAAGCAATTGCAAAGTAATCTTCTCCATAATTATCTTAGGACCAATCTTCTTAGCATTCAACTCAATATAGTTATCTTCAATAATATTAACAGGCTTTTTTCTATTTCTCATCAGCATGTCATATCCTTTCTTACCAATAGATAAAAGATCAGTATTATCATCAACTATAGATAGAACTTTACTAACTACAGAAGAATTAAATGATCCGCAAAGTCCTTTTTCTCCAGTAATGACAATAAGAAGCTTTCTTTTCCCTATAATATAATTCTTCTCAAGACCCAAGTATTTCTGACAAGATTCAATCACTAGTTGTTCATCAATAGCAATCTTTTGTGTATCTGTATCAAATCTACTTCTAGCTTTAAAAGCTATTGATGCAGTTGTCTCTCCAATCAACTTATAGTACTCTTCATATAATTGTAATTTATTCTTCAATTTACTAACCTGAGCAGCGCTAATAAGAGACATAGCCTTAGTGATCTTACTGGTATTTTTTACCGTACCTATCCGTCTTTTTAAATCACTTAATGACATTTTTACCCCTTAAATCTTATTTCAACAAAGCTAGATAGAATATCTTTAAGCTCTTTGGAAGTTTCATCTGTAATTTGCATAGAAGTCTTAATTCTATCAATTATATCCCCATGCTTTCCTTCAATATGAGCTAAGAATTCAATCTCAAATAGCTTCACATCAACTACAGAAACCTTCTCAAGATATCCATTCACAGCTGCAAATAGCAAGATAACTTGTTTATACATAGGATAAGTATTATTTTGCTTTTGCTTCAATAGTTCAACCATCTTCTGGCCATTAGATAAAAACTTCCTAGTAGAATCATCTAAATCAGATGCAAACTGAGAAAAGCTCTCCATTTCCCTATACTGCGCTAACTCTAACTTTATTTTACCAGCAACTGACTTCATAGCTTTAGTCTGGGCAGCAGATCCAACCCTACTAACAGACAACCCAACATTAATAGCTGGTCTCACACCTTTATAAAATAAGTCTGTTTCAAGGAATATCTGTCCGTCTGTAATTGAAATAACGTTAGTTGGTATATAGGCAGATACGTCGCCACCTTGAGTTTCAACTATAGGTAGTGCAGTGAGAGATCCACCGCCTTTATCATCACTCATCTGAGCAGCCCTCTCAAGTAACCTAGAGTGAAGATAGAATACATCCCCAGGATATGCTTCACGGCCAGGAGGTTTTTTTAGAAGTAATGATAACTGACGGTAAGCCATAGCATGTTTACTTAAATCATCATAAATAATGAGAGCATGCATTCCATTATCTCTAAAATATTCACCAATAACACAGCCAGCGTAAGGAGCTATATACTGCATAGTTGCTGTATCAGAAGCACTCGCTACAACAACAGTCGTATATTCCATTGCACCATTTTCCTCTAACATCTTCACCATTCTTGCAATTGATGATTGCTTTTGACCAATTGCAACATAGATACAGTGGAGCTTCTCACTATCAGGTACACCATTATTATAAACCTTCTGATTGATAATTGTATCAAGTGCAATGGTTGTTTTACCAGTCTGACGATCTCCAATGATCAACTCTCTCTGCCCACGACCAATAGGAATTAGAGCATCAATAGTCTTAATTCCAGTCTGCATCGGCTTAAATACTGATTTTCGCGATATTATATCAGGCGCCTTGATCTCTAATAGCATTTCAGTTATATCTGTCAGAGATCCCTTGCCATCAACTGGCTGACCAATAGCATTTACAACTCTACCTAGCATTCCTTTACCAGCAAACATAGTAGCCAGCTTGTGACTTCTCTTAACAGTATGCCCTGCTTTAACTGAGTTATTATCATCTAACATTGCAACATCAATTGAGTCATCTTTAAGACTCATTACAAAGCCTCTTACTCCAGTTTCAAACTCAACTAACTCATTAAATTGAGCATTCTTTAATCCATATATAACTGCCACACCATCTAGTACTTGAACAACCTTACCGAACTCTTCAAGCTCAGCTAATGGTAGTGAGTTAGCTAGAGCTTCAATCTGCTGAAGCATCAGACTTGATAACTCTGAAATTTTCATAAGCATGTTTTAAATTTATTTTACTATTTATACCATAAAATCAAATTATGTAAGAAAGAAGTAAAGGATTGGCTTTTTTAAAGGGTGTAATTAAACAAAAATGTTTAAACTGATGATGCTCTCTTAATAAAGGCATTAATGATTTTCTCATTCATAGATTTTAGAACTACTGCAGCCATTTTGTCATATAAAATATTATTAAATAAGAAATCACATTTGAATTGGACCAGGGTTTTTTTATCACCAATCTTTTTAAGAGACCAAATTGTAATAAAATGATCAAATGGGCCATCAACCATAGTTACAATAACACTAGCATTTACCTCACTATCAACTTCACTAGGTGCTTGTAGCTCAGTAGTACATGTATAAGTATCTCTAATGAACATAAATTCAACAGTTACATCTGTAATAATATTTCCTTGAGATGAAATTATTGTAATTTTTTTAAACCAAGGTATAAACTCAGGATATCTCTCAACATCAGTTATAATCTCATAAAGCTTCTCGATTCTGTAGGGTAACACCTTTTTATTGGTTATCTGCGGCACTTTTATAAAGATTGAAAAAAATACATAAAAATGCTATTTTAGCATAAACATTTTTCGTTAGCACAAATGTCAATAAAGGAACCGCGTTTAAATATCAATGGTGAGCTTGTAGAATTCCGAGACACTAAAAAGATTGTTGAAGTCTTGACTAAGAAAGAGCGAGATAAAATTGATGCTATAAAGAAAGATATAATATCAATTGATCAGCAAAAAGTTGCGTCTAAGAAGTTTGAGAATCTTGCAACAAAGATTCGCGAAGTTGCAGTTCAACTTACGACGCAAGAAATAGAGAATGATTCTGTTTTTCGACAGATGATTCCAAGTCCAATCGGTATGGATACTAAATCATTTATTGGATTTATGGATGTTAAAGTGAAGCCAGAAGCCAATGTAGAAGTAATGACTATTACAGTACAACCAACACAACTTGCAATGGCTGAGAAGTGGCAAAGCATGACTTTCCCTAGTAAAATGACTAGTGTTACAGAGCCATCAAGTAGCACTACAACAATAGCATTCAAAGCTGGTGATTTTAAAGTTTTGATTCAAAATAATGCAGTTACAATGACACAAGATTTCAGCAGTAAAGTTACATCTGTCGTCAACAGTAATATAGCTAATAAATTCTCTCCAGGAAGATTTTATATAAATAACCAATTTGTAGAATTAACTCAGGGTAATAATCTTAATAACATATGTGATAAAATCAATAATTTAGATATAGGTGTTAAAGCAACTATAGAAGAAAACCCTGATCCAAATGGTTTGCAGTATAAACTTTTCCTAAGATCAACTAAGATTGGAGTGGAAAATAACTTCTCAATAGATGACCCAAATGGAGTTTTTTCTCAACTAAATCAGAATGTAGATGGTTGGTTTTTTGATAAAAATGAAGAATATAAAACTGTTTCTCTTAAACCAGGAGATACATTAGGAACAATAGCTTCCAAGATCAATCAAATTGATAATGAAACTAATCTCAGAGCTGATGTTTTGCAACTTTCTCAAGGTCAGTATGCTCTAATTTTAAGATCATTATCAACAGGTATAGGTAATAAATTTCAGATTGTAGATGGTTCTATAATTTTAAATGGAGCAAATAACAGTAATATCTTTGGAAGTATTTTCAATAAAGATGTAGCTGTCACCACGGGCAAACCTCCAGCGGTTACATCAGCACAAGATGCAAAGATACTAATCTATGGTACAGAAATGGAAGGCTCAACAAACCTTTTTGAGGTATATCCTGGAGTAGAAGTGACTATAAAGTCTATCAATCCTTCCCCGATGTCTTTTGAGATCAAAAATGATATTAATAGAATTCTCTTAAAAGTTAGTGATTTGGTTGATAAATACAACGCCTTAAAACAGATGTATGACGACTCAATGCCAAATGACAACAAATCTGAAAAATCGCAGTTTAATGAAACATATACTATAAAAAAAGCTTTTGAGGATTTAAATAATTTTATTAAAAATTTTTTCGGCGATGACATAGGTATATCAATAGGAAAATTAGAGTTGGATAAACAAGACGGTGATAAGACAATAAAGCATGAGTACTCGGATATGATCTTATTGGATAAAATCAAGCTTATAACTGCAATTGAAGAAAATCCTCAAAAAGTCATTGATGCATTTGATATGAGTTATGATAGTTCTTCAAAGAACTTTATAAAACCTATAATTCCTAGCAAGATAAGCGTAAATGGCCAGTCATTAGGTAATACTAGGCTTGATCTAGACCTAGAAGTTGATTTTGATAAGATAACTGTTAAGTCATATTCATCAAAGCGTTTCTCTGATGTGAACAATATTTTTGATCCATCTGGAATAAATAAAAATAAATTCAAATCTGGAACTTTTTGGATCAATGGATCTGCAGTGACTCTAACTAGCAATATGTCTCTTTCTCAAGTCAGTAATGCAATTAATTCTGTCAGTAACATGTCTAGGATTAGTTCAAAGATTTCCACAAATAACAATGGTTCATACTTGTCATTTATTCAATATTCTGGTAATTATAAAGCCTCTGATGACAACCAGACATTCCAAGAAATAAATATTTTTGATCCAAATAGTGTGTTACAGGATGTCTTTTTGCCTGAAACAAGCACAAGCGACTTTGATGTTAGTTCAACATCAACAGCATCAAACTATATAACACCAGGAGCAATTCTTAAGATAAATGGCTCTGAGATAACAATGCCAACATCGCAATCTCTTACAGATCTTATTGAAGCAATTAATGATATGGAATATAAGACTGGTGTAAGCGCTGAAAGTTTATACGATTCATCAAGCAATAAGTTCTATATAAAGTTCAACAATCATACATTAAATGACATATTCTTTGATAACTCAGCAAATGCCATCACTAATATTACTTTTCCATCTGTAGCATCTCAGCAAGTAGGCAATTACTTCTTTGATACAAGTCATGGATTAAGCAGCTCTGTAAAAATTAACGGATCACCGATAAATAAAAGTTGTGTAATGATAATTAATGGTTCTGATTTGAAGAGTGGTGGTAAAATAAAAATGATGAATAATTCTAACTCTCAAATAAAAATTGAAGGAGTTGAGATTCTATTTATTAGTGAAAGTAATGATAAAACATCAATGTCAATATCGCAAGGCTTAGGGAGTATTATGATAGAAAACATAGATAAAATTATCAAGTTGCAATCAGGCTATAAAGGTTCTACAAGTGGAATGTTAGAGTTAAATGAAAATATCTCTCGCAGGAAAGAAGATATCAATAAAACTCTAAAGATTCTAGAAGATAGATTAAAACAAGCTGAGAAACAAATTACAGGTAAATGGGCTAGGGTTCATTCATATTTTGATGCACAAAATGTATATAATGACTTAGTAGATCAATTATATAAGCGCAAATCAGATGATTAAAAGTTTTTCATCTAAATCTGCAGTATTAGTTATACTAACTCTTGCTCTTGTTTTTACAAGCTATATGATACTTCTATCAGCAGATAATTCTGGTGTATTAGCAGATAAACAGCTTTTCACAGCCTTAATAGGATTAGTTTTATCTTTGCTTTTTATATATATACCAACAAAAGCTATTTTAAAGTCATCCTACTACTTCTTTGCTATCTGTATTTTATTACTGATAACAGCTGAGTTTGTAGGACATACTGCTATGGGTGCCCAAAGATGGCTTAAGATTGGCTCTGTAGCTATACAGCCATCAGAATTAGCAAAAATCGGTGTTATTCTCGCTCTCAGTAAGTCATTCTATAAACTCAACTACGAACAAATAGGTCAAGTAAGAAATTTAATAATTCCTCTATTGATTGTTTTGGTACCAGTTATAATGATTCTAAGACAACCAAACCTAGGCACAAGCATCATAATAACTCTTATCTCATGTGCAATTTTCTTTGCAAGCGGCGTCAGATTATGGAAATTTTTAGTGGTAATATTAAGCGCAGTAGCAGCTATGCCATTCATTTGGCACTATATGCATGAATATCAAAAAAGAAGAGTAATGACTTTTCTTAATCCAGAACAAGATTTACTAGGTTATGGATACAATATAATGCAATCAAAGATTGCTATTGGCTCAGGTGGGTTATATGGGAAAGGATTTATGCATGGATCTCAAGTGCAGCTAAGCTTTCTTCCTGAAAAACATACAGACTTTATTTGCGCAATCTTAGCTGAAGAGTTTGGTTTCAATGGAGTAATATCAATATTAATAATATATATGACAATGATATTTTTCATATACTCGATCGGATTATCTTCAAAAAATCAATACTCAAGACTTGTATCTGTAGGAGTTGCAAGTTTTATATTTTTTCACTTATTTATCAACATAGGTATGATCTCTGGCCTACTACCTGTAGTGGGCACACCTCTACCATTACTATCATATGGCCGCTCAAACTTAATTACTACACTAATCTGTAGTGGCTTAGTTATTAATGCAGATGTATATAGAAATGCAAAAGTCTAGGTATTTATATCTATTTGCATAGGCATTAAAACATATTGTGAATTAACATCTGCTGTGTCCTTTACAATAAGAGGCGCAGATTCTGTTGAAAGCTTAAAGTAAATCCTAGGACCATTACATATACTCAACACATCAAGCAAATATTTGGAGTTCAACATAAAAGATATAGATATTATATCATGAGAATGGATTTTATTTCCATCAGCATCAACCCAGCTTGATTCAACTAGTATCTCCTGTTGTGCACTTGAATGCTTACCATCCTTATTACTGTCACTTGAGACTGTTAAAACACTACCTAAGAGAGAAAGATTTATAACTTTAATTTTTCCTTCAGCTATAGCAGAAACAAGTTCTACAGCATTCTCTAACTCAGCTATATCAATACTAAATATTTTATCTGGTTTTATTGAAAATATTCCAGAATAGTTAGGATATTTGCCATTAATTAATTTAGAAACAAGAGTTGTATTATTAACTTCTAAGCTGATTCTATTTTCAGAAATATTAACAGTTAACATATCTTCATCCTTAAGCTGTTCAGTCATTTTTATTATTTCCGTCACAGTCTTCTTAGGAATTATAATGCCAGTTGTTATATCAAGGCCAGTTGGTTTATAGATAGAAGATATAGCTAATCTATGAACATCAGTAGCAGCAGCAGTTAAATAATCATCTTCTGTTTTAAGGTTAATACCATTGAGATAATACCTCATATCCCCAGTGGACATAGCATGTTTAGTCTTCAATAAGATTCTTCTTAGTAGATGACTTTCTACTTGAAATGAGGAAAAGCTATCCATGACGTCAAAACTAGGAAATTCATGTGGATTCAAACAAGGCAGAGTTACTTTTCCTTGGCCGGCTGATATTCCTATTTGTCCACTATCAACTTTACTTAAATCAAGTTCTACATACTCGCTTTTGCTAAACTTCTTAGTTATATCATGTATTTGCTGTACAGATACTGTGAAAGATATATCTCCATCAAATACAACCTTAAACTTATCTCTTATAATAACATCAAGGTCAGTTGTAATAAAAGATATTTTATCATTAGATATATCTATTTTTACGTGTTCCAGGATAGGCATGATATTTCTTTTCTCAACTATTGCATGGACTCTTGTAATGCTTTCTAAAAGCTTTTTTCTTTCAAGTATGATTTTCATTGTGTTTTATAAAAAAGATATGTCAATTGGTATAATTTGTCCTAGATAATGTCAAGAGAGATTATTTATGATTTAGTTGCTCAATAGACTTAACAATAGTAGCTTTCTTCCCATAAACACTAGAAAGAGTGTTTGCAAAAAGTATAATCATAATACCAACAATAGTTTTCTCACTTATAGGATCGCTTAAGAGAAGACTTGAGAAAATAGTAGTAAAGATAACTCTTAAAAAATCAAATGGAGCAACAAGAATTATTTTTCCTTTGCTAAAGACAAAAATTAGTAAGATATTTGCTATATCAAATACGAGAGTTACAACTATCAGATAGAGTATTTCAGAGAGAGAGATACTATGTTTTTTACACAATAAGTAAGGCAGAGCTATAAGAGACAGAATAACAGCAGTTACAAAAAAGATCGACATAGCGCTAGCATTAGAAGAAAGATATTTCTTAGTAAAAGTACTATTAAAAGCCCAAAGGAAAGCGGTAAATATTGCAAATAGACTAGCGAAATTGAATCCACTTGGATCTGGTGAAATAATTACTATTGCTCCAGAAAAAGCAACTATAGCTAGAAATAAAACTTCTTTAGGTAGCAATTCCTTAAGAGATAGCTTAGCTAGTAGCAAGATAAATATAGGTGTCATGCAAGAAATTGCTATACAATTTACTGCTGATACTTGAGAAAGTACATAAAACCAAGAAAGAGTTGATATAAAAATCATTGCACATCTTATAAACAGATATGGTAAATTATCTCTCGTCAGTACAGATTTTACAGCTGATGCTTGCCTTAAAATAAAGGGTGAAAGAATAACAATAGAGATTATATATTGGTAACAAACAAGTAAATCACTTGATAAATTATCTGGAAATATAACCTTAAATTGTCTCAAGAGGCATGTATGAAATGAGTAAAGCATGGTACAAAACACCATTAAAAGATAATTTAATTTCATAGATTTTTTATTTAATTATATAGATAATGATAGGGAAACTCAAAGGTAAAGTGGAGAACATTTATGAAGATCACCTTTTACTAGATGTAGGAGGAATATGCTATATAGTTTACTGCTCAATAAAGCTATTGCAAAATACTCAATCAGGTATAGAAACGTCTTTTTTTATACATATGTCTCAAAAAGATGACATACCAATTTTATACGGTTTTGCAGATTTTCAGGAGAAAGAATTATTTTTACTTCTAACTTCAGTACAAGGAGTTGGTGGTAAGATGGGATTATGTCTGATAGGTGAAATAGATTATAAAAATCTTTGCAGCGCTATTCGAAATGAAAATTCAAAGATTTTACAGCAAGTACCGGGGATAGGTGTAAAGATAGCGCTAAGGGTAATAAATGAGCTAAAGTCTAATAAAAGATTCATGACAGGACAGAGGATTGAAGTATCAAATGAATATCAAGTGAAGCAAGATGCAATTTCAGCTTTAGTAAATCTTGGTTTCAGAAGAGTTGATGTAATATCTGTTGTAGAGCAATTTATAAAAGAACATCCAGATAATAGAGATCTAGAACTAATAATCAAGAGTTCTATATCAAGCTTAAGATAATCTTAGCTAAGAAGACTTTTAAGTGGTAAAATCTTATATAAGCACAACAAACAATATAATTATGTCTCAAAAATAATCAATCTTTGACATGCTGCATATAAATATTATTGGATCAATTTTTTTATATAAAGTTATACCATCTCTATTAAAACTCTTTAATAACAACTCATATAACTATAAATAGTTTATATCATCACGTTAGATAATAAATTCAATAAGGAACTCTTGAAACAGAAAAAATATAAATTGAAATCAATGAGAAAAGATTTATAAAACCAATCAGTAGATCCAAAGATATTAAGGATAAAATTACACATCTAAGTAAAAATTAGATTGTAATCTAGCTTAGTTGGTTTCCAAGGAAATGTTTACTGCTTATAATAAATAATTATGAAAAACAATTGAATGTAAACAATATGTCAAAACCTAATATACCCATAGAAGTCAGGGAGCGTGTGTTGAAAATCGTAAAAGAAACGACAGAAGAATTAGCAAATCAGTCTCTTCAAGAAAGAAAAATAAATTTAAGTATACATGATATTCCCGATTTAAATGAACAACTTGCAACAATTATGGAGAATGAAAAAGGAAATTTTGACGATTTTTTTGCAAAAAAATTTCCAGAGCTATCTGAAAGAAAAAATGAAGCTATTACAAAAAACAACTTCGCAGAGATTCAAGCTGAAGCAATACTACTATCACATGTCCAAATTGAGTTAATTCAACACATTTCAGCTCAAAAAAATATACCTGAGCTAGACAAAGGTAAAAGTATTTCAATACCTGAGCTAGATGGGGATATAATCATGGGGGCTTTTCAAAATAGTCAAGCTTATAAGACTTTTAATGGACAAAATGGATTAAATACAAAGCTTGAGAATTACAAAACACATAATTTACAAGATATACCAGAAATTCAAACAGGCAAGATTAATCTAACAGTTGAAAAAAATTTTGATGAGGTTTCTAAATGGTTGGATGAGCATTGTAAAGGTATAAAAGAAAGGTATGGAGAAACAATGAATTTTGCATCAGGTACTGGTAAAAACGTAGACCAGATGAAGCTCATAGCAATGAAAACAAATCCGCAAGATTTAGCTCTCTTAAAAAATACTTATAGCCCAAGGAAAGCAGGCGAAGAACCAAAAAGTCCAGAAAAAGAATTTCAAATGCAACTGACTGGTAAAGATTCTAAAAGGAAAAAGATTAGTAAAGGTGCTGCTGTAGCGCTTACCATATTAGCCACATTAGCAATCGGTGTTTTGATAGGTATTGCTGCGCATATGGCAATTGTTGCTCTTGGTGGTGGTTTACTTGCATCTGTTGGCATTGGTGTTGCTTCTGCTGTAGTAGATTCCATTATCCTACCAAAAATCTCTAAGATTATAATGAAGAAAGCAGAATCAATAGATAAAATTCAAGATGAAAATCCTCATCGTCATAAATTGATGAATCAAATAAAACATGTCGATACAGGAGCTCATCAAGAACTAATTGAAAATTTTAATAAGTTATCTAATCATCTACCGAGCTTTAATAAGTTTCAAGATAATTCCATAGTGAAACAACGCGATCAGAGTGTTGTATAAATAATATCCTAACTTGATTTTTCCTTTATAAAAAGCAATTTTTCTATTTTTTATCTTCTTTTTAAGTCATAATAAAAATTGTAAGTAAAAACAAAAATAGATACTCAAATATGGCAGAATCAATCACAAAACAAGACGATCTAAAAACACAACAGGAAGAAGAAGCAAAAAAAAACACCGCACAAAACTCGCAAAGAAATGAAGAACCAAGTAAAGGAAAAAAAAGAAAATTTGGTCTTAAAGCTGCTTTGTTAGCTGTTGCAATGATTGGTGCTTTATTAATAGCTGCACCACTTCTTTTCCCTGCATTAGCAGCAGCAGCAATACCATTGACTATTGCTGGAATAGCGGCTACTGGGTTGGGAGTAGCTGGTGCTCTCGGAGAAAAAAAACTGACTGAGGTAATAGGGATAACACCAACTGAAAAAATAGTTGAAGAACATGCAACAAACATTAAAAATATACATGAGAAACACCAAACCCAGGAAGAAATACTCAATATGCTTCGAGCAGAATTAGCAAGAGTAAAAGAGCATGTTGGGCTGAATACTCCTGAAAAACCGGTCGAAGAGAAGGATGTCGACAATTCAAAATTTGATAAACATATAGAAAAATTAGAACAAAAGGAAGAGCAGCATACAAGAAAATCAGCACTAGGAGAGGAAGTGAAAGAACAAGTAAGAATAAGTGTAGTTGAGTCTTTCAAACAACAACAAGAAAAAGAAAAGGAGAATCCAGCTCAGCAATCATCTGAACGCAGAAGATCTCAAGGCAAAGAGAGAGTCTAATTATGGAAATACTGTAATTAAGGGATTTTTTTGAAAAACTCTTTATTGCTAAAGAGCAAATATAGTCATATAAGTTCCTGTGTACTAACAATAAATAAAAAGAAATGAAAGAAAATACAGGATTAGAATTAAACACAAGAGAATTAAAAGAAGGATTGCTGGAAGAATCAGGACAAAAAATATCTAAAGAACAATTAAAAGCTCTAAAAAGCCGTATAGAAAGATTAATAGAAGTAGGGCAATATGCTAAAATAGACTCGAGAAAATTAGAAGGTTTCCTCAAAAGAATGAAAGAAGAAATGACTCTAGAGTATGCAGAAGACATAAAACAAATACTAGAAGAATTAACGCAAGAATTGCGGAAAGCAATCATATGTTATGGATATGATGAAGCTATTAAAGAAAAATCTTCTGCAAAAGGGTTTATAGAAGTTGTTGAAAGGATCACATGGAGAAATATTAATAAAGAGCAAGCAGCAGAAGTATTTAATGCTATGAGTAGCTGGTATGGAGGCAAAGCAACTCCTGCCAACGAAAGAGAGTGCCACGAAATATTCAAATCTGTTACTTCCACTGAGAAATTGATCTGTTGTTTCAGTTCTTCAAAGGTAGATAAAGAGACTGTTGCAGGTTTTGTTAGCTATTTAGAGAATTTAGAGAAACAGAAAGAAGCTGAGACAAATTCACAAAGCAATGCAAGTGGACGTATGATGAATGAAATAGTTGTTGAGATGAGTGGACTCTGAGGAAGAGATATCTACTGTACAACCTATTTGCAGAGTTTACTAAAAACGCAGCAATAGATTGTATGGAAAGAAGACAAAATGAAGGATACAATAAATTTTCTCAAAAATCAACAGGCGCAAGAAAAGAATAACCAAGCATCTGAACAAAAGCGAGAACACCGAAAATTAAGAATCAAAAGATAAGTTTAATGATGATAATTTAGCAACTATTTCTTAAAAGATTGTCTATGTTAAAACAACTCATTTTACAAGCTTCGTAGTAGTTGATATAGTGTCATAAATAGCGTTTTGCAAAGTTGTAAAATGGGCTGTACAAATATAATTATATTTAATAAAAAAATTTATATATGAGATTCACAAAATTGCTTTTAACTGTCCCAGCACTTTTGAGCTTGGCTGCTTGTTCATGCGGTAATAAAGTTGCTGACAATACAAATAACTTTGATGATGTCACTACCACTGGTGATGTTGCAGTAGTTGATGTGGTTGAAGGTTCATCTTTCTTTGGTGCTAATGTGCCTGATAGAGTATTCTTCTCAACAGATAAATCAACTTTAAACCAAGAATCTAAAGCGACACTAACAGCACAAGCTGAAGCATTGAAAGGTAAAAATTTAAATGTTGTAGTTGAAGGGCACTGTGACGAACGCGGTCCAAGAGAATACAACTTAGCATTAGGTGAGCGCCGTGCTAACGCTTCTAAGCATTTTCTATGCAGTCTAGGACTGGATCATGATAGCATCAGCACTGTAAGCTATGGTAAAGAAAGACCACAAGTACAAGGTCATGATGCTGAAGCTTGGGCTCAAAATCGGACATCTATAACAGTTGTTGGTCAAAACAACTAGTTATCAACTAGGAGTTGCAGCTGAAGACCTTGCAGCTAAACACTTTAAGGTTCTTGATTTTTTTCTTATAGCTAAAAGATACAAAACAAAATATGGTGAAATTGATCTAATTGTCAGTAAAAATAATCAGTTAATCTTTGTAGAAGTTAAGGCCAGATCAAAAAAGATTGTTCTAGAAAATATAATCACTAGAAAGCAGATAGAGAGAAACTATTCTGCAGCTGAGTTTTTTCTATCAGAATTTCCAGAATATTCCACATATGACTGTAGATTTGATTTGCTAATTCTCTATCAAAATAGAATTGTTCAACATATATTTAATATTAATTAATATTTATTATTATTGAAGATTATATTTTCTAGAAAAAGATATAATAAATAAAGTTGTAAGTTCTGCTAAAAACAGGAACTTTCTAATCAAATACTTCATCAAGTAATAGCTGAAAATCTCTCGGCAGAGGTGCCTTAACAGAGATTTGATTATCAAACAAAATGAATTCTATCATCTCTGAGTGCAGACAAAGCTTCTCATGTTGGTGTGGATTAATAGATTTTGAGTTCAGAATAAACTTCTGCCTTTCATGAGGTGTCATCATTGATCTCACCATCTCAAAATACTGATCATTATACTTATAATCACCAACTATAGGTATGCCTGAAGTAGCAGCATGAACTCTAATCTGATGAGTTCTACCAGTAACAATTTGAAACTGAATCAAGCTTAGCTTCTCATTGTGTGTTACAACTTGATAATATGAGATTGCCTCATCTCCATTGTCTGGTGAATAACACATAATTTCCTTATCAAACTTAACCTTTGCTATTGGAATAGAGATTGTACCACCTTGCTTATATGGCACTCGATTACAGAGGGCTAAGTAGTACTTTTTAATTGTACCTGACTCTTTAAACATTGTAGATAAAGCCTTTGCGGCTCTATCATTCCTAGCCATTACCAAAATGCCACTTGTATCACGATCTAATCTATGAACTAGCTTCGGCTTGTTAGGTAGATTAAATTTCAAATAGTTAGACAAGTCATCTATACTAATCTTGACTTTGTTGCCTCCTTGTACTGGTATGCCAGCTGGTTTATTTAAAATAAGAATATTCTCATCCTTATATATAATATCTCTTATAAGTTGCTCTGCTATTTCTTCATGTTTTTTTGTGAATATGATATCTTTACCAGTTTTAGGCTGTATTGCCATAAATAGTTCTACTACATCCCCTGGTTGTAATAAATAAGATGATTTCTGTCTCTTTCCATTTATTTTTACATTCCCTTTTCTAATTAGTTGAGCTGCAGCTGAGTAAGAGAATCCTAATTTTTTTAAGAACTTTTCAATCTTAATCTTTTTATCTTCTTCCACAACAAATATTTTTTTTCCCATTATTTCTGTTATGAGATTTACCACTACATTTTCATAGCATATAATAATCGAAAGTATATCTCAAACTATAGTTGCAGCTGAGTAAGAGAATCCTAATTTTTTTAAGAACTTTTCAATCTTAATCTTTTTATCTTCTTCCACAACAAATATTTTTTTCCTATTATTTCTGTTATGATATCGACAATTCTATTGCTATATAATATGTACTTTGAATCAGATTTACTAATAGTTGGAGCAGGGCCAGTTGGTCTTTTTACTGCATTTCAGGCTGGGATGCTTAAGATAAATTGCATCATAATTGATAGTCTAGATATTGTTGGTGGACAGTGTTCTATGTTATACCCTGAGAAACCAATATATGATATACCTGCTTATCCGAAAATCTCTGGATTGGAGCTAATTCAAAAACTTCAAGAGCAGATAAAGCCATTTAATCAACAGATTATCTTAAGTCAAAAAGTTATCACTATCGAGAAGTTAGAGAATCACTATTTGATTCATACAAAAGATTCCAATTTTAAAGTAAAATCAGTCATTTTTGCAACTGGTGGTGGTAATTTTACACCTAACAGAGCACCTTTAGATGGAATAGAAGAATTTGAAGGTAAGAGTGTTTCCTATAGTATTACTAATATGGAGCAGTTTGCAGGAAAAAAAGTTGTAATAGCTGGTGGCGGTGACTCTGCAGTAGATTGGGCAGTAAATCTCGCACTAATTACAGCAAAACTATATTTAGTTCACAGGAGAGATAAGTTTAGAGCAATGGCAAGTAGTTTAGATTCATTACAAAAATTAGTTAAAGAAGGTAAAATAGAGATGATTGTTCCATACCAGTTATCAAAGATTTCAGGAAGTAATGGCATGTTATCTATCATTGAAGTGCGGAGTCTTGAAGGAGACTTAAAAGTGCTTGAAACTGATTATCTACTGCCATTCTTCGGCATAGCTATGAATCATAGTGAAATGCTCACTTGGGGATTGAATTTAACTGGCGATAATAGGTATATTGTAGTTGATCCAAGTACAATGGAGTCAAATTTAACTGGCATATTTGCTGTTGGTGATATAACTAATTATCCTGGAAAACTCAAACTAATTTTAACTGGTTTTGCAGAAGGAGCTTTGGCTGTACATAGCGCTTTTTCTCATATAAATCCTGATAAAGCCTTGCATTTTGAACACTCTACTTCTAGAGGTGTGCCTATTTAACATAGATTTAGAGAATAATCTATAACCAGCCTTTGCGCTTAAAATATCCAAAAGGCATAGCTGCAGATATAAACATCAAAAAGAGAGCTATTGGGTAACCATATTTCCAATTAGTCTCTGGCATGTGATGGAAGTTCATACCGTATATACTAGCTATAAGAGTTGGTGGCATAAGAACTGCAGATGCTATAGTAAATATCTTTACAATCATATTTTGTTCTACAGATAGCAAACCTAGAGTTGCATCCAGCAAGAAACCAATTCTTTGGGAGAGAAAGTTAGCATATTCAGTGAGAGAACCAATTTCTCTAGATATATGTCTTAATCTTAGGCTATGTTCTTTATAAGCTGTTTTCTCTTTTTCAATCTGTGTAAAATATATAATTAAACGATTGATGCTGACAAGGCTTTCACGACATCTAGAAATAGTGTTTCCTGCCCGTCCAACCTTTGCTATAACTTCATTATAGTTGTGCTGACCAGCTTTAGGCTGACTATCTTTATCAAATACATTTTGTGTAAGAACATCAATTTCATTACCAGTTCTCTCAAGAATCTCACCAACATCATGAATAAAAATTTCAGTTAGAGCGCTGAGAAGGACAGAAGGAATGGTATAGATTTCTGTATCATACTTGGTCAAGTTAATGAATGTTTCAATAATCTCCATTGTACTATAGTGAAGGGTAATCAAACAATTATTTGTCATTACTGATGTAAATGGCATGCCTTCAAAGTGACCATTTTCATTTTCACTAACTGTTGTTAATGTCATATAGTAAGCTTCTTTCGACTTATAGAATGGACTCATGACCTCTATTCTACTTATCTCCTCACTAGTTAAAACATCTATATTAAAGCATTTCTCTATATACTTTTTTTCATCAAGAGATGGTGAATGCATATCAATCCAAACTATATTAGCTGGGAGATTATCTCCTGGGAAAATCTCTTTTTTGAGAATAAGGCCATTCTGTATCACATAAGCAAAAATCATACCTGAGAGTGAATTTAATTATATAAATAATTCTACCACAGAAAAAGATTATCAGGAACTGCAAAAATTTTTATTAATACCTCTTGATCATTATATATAACTTGTGCTATATGTATAAAAAGAGCGATTGGGATGTAGCCAAGCGGTAAGGCAACGGTTTTTGATACCGTCATGCGATGGTTCGAATCCATCTATCCCAGCCACTAAAGTTTTTTTGACTTTCTTCATTAGTATCAATAAGCTCGTTATCAATTAGATAATATCTAGCATATAATCATGAGTAATTGAATCTTAACAACATTCTCAGTTAAATTATTGCAATATTTAAATTTAATAGTGTATCCTCTAAGAAGTAAATGGAGATTATAGGTGCGAAAAGCATACTAAATATGAATTGCTATCTAATAAAGAACCGAATCTACTGTAGATTGATCGTAGCCTCTAGATATCTTTGCTTAAATTTTATAAAGATGGTAACCATATTGGATATATATATTAATTATGTATAGTTTGATTTTCGATATAATCCTCAAATATCTGTAAAATCTTTAAAAAACATATTGATTTTGGATAATTACTTATCCTGGAATCTCTGATGTATTTAGATTTTTAGTTAATTCATATTAAATTTGGTTTTTGTTATAAAAACTAGCATAAAACTCAGATCGCATCTTATGCATCATGAAAATTTGTTCAGTAGGTTTTGTGCAGAAACTATATAAAAAACTGCCTTTTATGAAATTTTTCTTAGCCTAAAATTTGTGCTATTGTTAAATGTTAAGCCAATCATAATAATGCTAATAGGAGCTAAAAAGGTCTTTTGATCTGCGGTACTATACACGCTATAATGAATAATATATCTAATTAATTCACATTTAGTTAATCTCTAATTTATTAACAAATCACTTAAAAATGCAAAAATATTTTTTGACTTGTTTTATAAAACAAAGAATTTGTTGGCCTGCCCAGAAGGAGTCGAACCCACAACCTTTAGATCCGTAGTCTAATGCTCTATCCAGTTGAGCTATAGGCAGTTATTTAGAATAAATATATTCTAGATATTTTTTTTGTCAATTCATTATATAGAAATATTAATATCTTGATTTGAGATTTAGCTTTAAATGAACATAGAAGCAGAGAATTACCTATCATACTTAATAGTCACCACTATTTATTTGACCAGTATGGCAAAGAATTAGAAACTCAATAATTTTGAATTTACAGTAGATTTGTAATATAATCTACTTAAAAAATGATCTCCGATCGTCACAGTGTTTATCTTGCATGGCTTATTTCTACAGTCTTCTTCTTTTATCAGTACATGCTACGGGTAATGCCAAATATAATGTCAAAGGAGATTTTTGAAACTTTTAAGATTACAGCTGAGGAATTTAGTACTCTTGGCTCTATAGGTATGATGACATATGGTCTACTACAGATACCAATTGGATTTTTATTAGATAGAATAAATTTGAAGAAAGTATCTCTGATAGCAATATTATTATCTATATCTGGCGCAATACTTTTTGGTTTCTCAAGTGAGTTCTATCTTATGCAGATATCTCGCTTTATACTTGCAGTTGGATCATCTGCAGCACTAGGCATTGCTCTCAAGATCATCAGTAGTAACTTCAATGGGATGATTAGAAGTTTTCTTTCAGGATTAACTCTTACAGTAGGTGTATTTGGTCCAATCTTAGGCGCACAGATAGTCTCATTTGTTCTCCAGTGGCATGACTGGCGAATAGCTGTAGTGATTATAGGTCTAAGTGGATTTATTTTATTTTTATTAAGCATCATCTTTATTAAAAACTTTAATCATGAAGCTAATGATAGAGGATTTAAAAATATCATCTCACAGATCAAATCTGTTTTTACATTACCAATTTTTCTATATTCTGTAATTGCTGGCGGGATCTATGCACCTGTCTGTGTATTTGGTGATTTATGGGGAGTGCGTTTCCTAAATGCTAAGTTTGGTTTATCTGAAGCAGATGCAATCAATATATCTCTCTCAGCTCTATATATTGGTCTTGCGGTTGGAAGTTTAATTCTTCCATACTTGAGTGAGATGATAGGAAATCTTAACTTTGTTATTATTACCACTTTATTGATAAATGCTATCCTGTTCTGTGTAATGATTTTTATTGAAGATATATCTATTGATAGTCTATACATTCTTGTGAGTGCTATAGGTTTCTTCTGTGGATCAGAGATGATATGCTTTAATGCAGCATGGAATCTAGTGCCTAAAAGCTGCACAGCTCTAACAGTAGGAGTAATAAACTCACTCAGTCTAGTGTTTAATGCAATATTTCAACAAGCAGTTGGATTCTTAATGGATATGATGTGGGATGGAAAAACAAATGAATCAGGAATAAGAATCTATTCTGAAGATACATATGTTATGGGTATATCATTAATTCCTATTATTTTATCTATCTGTTTTACAATGAGCATTCTGCTTATTCGAAAAATTAACACTAGATAACCATATGTCTTTCATAATTACTCCAAGTGGTATAGCTAATATCATCCCTGCAATACCAAATAGATAAGAATTTACAACCAAACTAAAGATTATCATTAGTGGATGTAAACCAAACCTCGGACCAATCAACCTGGGACTTATAAATAAGTTCTCAACAATATTAACAACTAAAAACCCGATGATAAGAACTGCAATATGAAAATCTATTCCATACTGCGTTATAGTCATAAGAGATGTTATTACACAGCCTGCAATTGGCCCTATATATGGCATAAGATATAGAATACTACAGATAAAACTTAGAGTAATGCTATCTTTAATTCCAAGGATTAAGAGAAGTAAAAGATAATATATTGCATAAAATACAATCATGAGTAATTGAATCTTAACGAAATTCTCAGCTAAATTATTTAAATATTTAATAGTTTTATCATTACTCCTTTGTATATCCTCTAGGAAGTAAATTGCGATTATAGGTGCGAAGATCATACTAAATATGAGCGATATAAGAGATTGGGTTGAAGATATAATTGCTGTTGTGATAGATGTAATATATCCTGGGATTTTAGAAATCGCTATATCTTTTAGGCTTACTATAAAATCATACAACTCTTGATTGATTTTCACTCCTGTTAGATTTAGTGTAGCTACTGATTTAACTATCTCTGATAATCTTGCATAGATGAAAGGAATAAATAATAATATGCAAGCTATTAGAGTAATATAAATAATTAAAACTGATAATGGTACTGAAATTTTCCGCGCAATATTCAAGTGATTAATTAAAAATGACATAATTGGTAACGATATATATGATATTGCAATACCAATAAAAAATGGGGTTAGTGCTGAGCTCACAATATATAAAAATACTATTAGCAATAGAACCAAAAAGATTTTTAAGTTTTTTCTCAGAACTTTAATCATAGATAAAACGCTTTAATAAGTTTGTAATATTTCTATTATATACTTATAATCAATATATAAAAAAATTAAAAATGTTAGAAACAGAAACTCTTTTTAGGAGATTATATGCAAGAGTAGATGGACGACCTCAGTTTGATATCCCAGAAGATTCTGAGATACATCAGCTAAGCCATGACATATTACAGTTGATGCTCTTTGCAGAGCTACAAAAATGTACAATAAGCTTAGAAGAAGAACATTGTATTAACGATGGAATGAGTGAATGCCGACTGTCTGTTGATTCTTTCGAAAAACTAAATCAAAGAGCTAATATTAATCTTAATATTAATCTTAATTTGAATCATGAAACTGATATAGTACGTCTAGCGACAAATCCAAACACAAGGCAAAATATTAATATACAAACTTACTTGTTTTATCATAGCTTTATAAAATGCTATGAATATATGCAGAAATCCGAATACAAGAAACAACTTGATCAAGCTTTATTAGCGGTAATGGGAATAACAGAAATCCCTAGTGGCTTTCTACCTGACGACATTAATACATGCCTTGAGCATTACAATGGTCGGCTTCAATCTCATGATGCTTTATTAAGCGTACTGGGAGTAGTAGAAGAAGATGACATTCTCTTGCGGTATCTTGCTGATTATGGACAACACTTAGACATCAATAATCATATAAAGATTATAATAAAACTTGCTCAAGAAGCAAAAAATGCAGAAGCAATTAATGAATTATTCACTAAGATTAGTGAAAAGAATGATGCTTTAGGCAAAGTAATAAAAGGGATTTTAGATAGTAAGGAATATCAAGAGCAATATAAAGGAGGATTTTTCACTAGATTACAAGATTTTGTGATTCAAGCCTTATTATATATTTGTAAGTTTACAAAATGGTCTTGTACAGGTCTGCAGGAAACTGTAAAAGCTCAGAAAGATATAACAGATATAACATTTACTCATTATGCACGCAACAGACTAAAGAATTGTCTACTTGGATTTGCACAATAATAAGCTTTTTTTCTTACCAACTGATAGCTTAATTGGTTGATTAAGCAATTTTAAGTTGTACGTTTCATCTTCAATTAGTACATCATCTAACTTAACACCTTTCCCAATAATTAACTTCCTAGCTTCTGAGTTAGATTTGGCTAATCCAGCATCAACTACAGCTTTATATAGAGGCATCTCAGTAGATCTAAGTAATATTGATGGTAAAATCCCAGATTCAAATTGATCTTCTGATGCTTTTCTTGCAGCTGCTGCACTATCAGTGCCATGACACATTGCAGTTGCTTTATCTGCCAATCTTTTCTTTAGTTCATTTAAATTTTTACCTGTAATATTCGCAAATGAGTTGATTTCTTCAACTGGTATCTCTGTATATAACTTCATAAATTTTAGAAGATCTGAATCAGCTGTATTTCGCCAGAATTGCCAGTAGTCGTATGGAGATAGCATATCTGGATTTAGCCAGACAGCACCACCAGCAGTTTTTCCCATCTTAACACCATCTGAAGTTGTTATAAGTGGAGTCGTGACACCGAAAAGCTCTGATTTCGCTACTCTTCTACTTAATTCTATGCCACTCACTATATTACTCCACTGCTCAGAACCACCAAATTGCAATCTACAGTTATGACTTTTATAAAGATGTAGGAAATCGTAAGCTTGTAAAAGCATATAGTTAAACTCAAGGAAAGTCAGCTGACTTTGTCTATCTAATCTATTTTTAATGCTATCAAATGTAAGCATTCTATTTATTGAGAAATGCACTCCATATTCCCGCAAAAAATCTAGGTATTTTACACTACTGAGCCAATCAATGTTATCAACTATTTCAGCTCTATTTGGACCATTAAAATCAAGAAATTTATCGAAAATCTTTGCAATTGATTTTTTATTCTCTTCAATTTCATCATCTGTCAGGATTTTTCTCAAACCTTGCTTATCAGATGGATCTCCAATCCTAGTAGTAGCGCTGCCAAGTAAAATTATTGGTTTATGTCCATTTTGCTGAAGTTTTCTCATGATCATTATCTGCATGAGACTTCCAACATGTAATGATTTAGCTGTACAATCAAATCCTATGTAAGCTGCTATTTTTTCTTGAGTAAGCAATTTATCTAAACCCTCTAGATCCGTAGTCTGATATATGAAACCTCTGTCATATAAATCGTTTAGAAGTTGTGATTTTATATTTCTCATTACAGTTTTTCCTTCATTATACCAGAGACTAGCAGATCTAACCTAATCTTTGTCCTTGTCCTTTATTACTTTGTTGCTCCTGGGACTGATTTTTGTCATGAGGCTTCAATGTACTTTCTTGAAGATTTTGCATTTCTTTAGCTGCTCTTTTTACAATGCTCGGGTCGATTGATTGCATTTGTTCTTTTGTTCGAGTTTGTGCTTCTCCTTGTGATCGTTCATTTGACATTGCTGCTTCATTAGCAACTTTGTTATCCTTACTATCACCAAATAAGCTAGAGATAGCATCTACTATTCCTTGAAAAAATGCTGCAATTTGTTCTCCGATACTCATTTTGTTATATCTTTCGTACTCAGCCATTTTCTTTGCATAGTTAGGATCTGGCTTAAATTCTTTATTTTCACTATTTTCTTCATTAAAATGATAACCTTCTGGCATATTTATATTTTATTTTTGTTTGTATCATTAATTTTATTATCATAGATTTAATTTAGTGATGCAAGTAAAAGTTGCCAAAAAATATATGGTGATTTTATAGTGTGTCTAAAAAACAAATCACAATAATCAAGCCATAC
Source organism: uncultured Candidatus Midichloriaceae bacterium (assembly GCA_964529685.1). Classification (GTDB taxonomy): domain Bacteria; phylum Pseudomonadota; class Alphaproteobacteria; order Rickettsiales; family Midichloriaceae; genus JALQUO01. Next base: position 234,443 of record CAZGZC010000001.1, read on the forward strand.
TTTTTAAGATTTCTTGACACAATCACCTGTTTTCTGCTATTGAAAAAACTGTGAAGAACGATAACTTTATTCCTATTACTGAATAACTCATTTAGCTTCTATATTTTTTGCATTTGTAGCTAATTTGATCGATGTTTTCCTTATATAAAAATATACAGAAGAAAAAATATATTAAATACACAACTGCTAGTGCTATTTCAATACTCCTAACACCACTGATTCCATTAATTATATATAGACGCCACACTCTATTAAAACTCCAATAAATGTCTATAAATCATTTTTATTTGATAAGCATAAAAAACTAAATCTTAAACTACAATTATTTAATTCAATTACACAGTTAATCAGAAGAGATCTAGCAGCATTTAATGAAGAAGAGTATAAAGAGACATAGTGCAATCAAGCTTATTAGAGTACTAATTTTCATTAGGTACTTCCATCTTTAGATATCAAATGTTAGAATTTTCTATATAAAGAAAACTAGAACATATATGACTTATACAAATAACTTAAATCTAAATCTTCTTCACCAACACCAGATTCATAAGGAATTTCTAATAAATGAAAATACACTTATCACTGATGCAATGTTTTCTAACGGCGTTAAGTCTATGAAAATTAATGATTTACCGCACGATGCAATGATAGGAGATAAGTATATCTTAACTGAAAAAAATAAAATCGCAGTGAAGTTAGAAGATATATGGCACTATATCAATATAAGAGATGGAATGATCTTTTGGATAATTGATGAAGAGAAACTAGTCGTATATTGCAACGGTAACTGGAAGACTATTGCTTCATAAACTTCTATTGCAGTTCTGCAATATTAATTTATCTTTTTTCTCTTGATCATGAATTAGTTATTCCTAATTTAAAATTTTATTAGATAATATTTAATAAAAAGAGATAAAAATGAAAAATTTTCTTAAGGCTATTTTAACAAGTGCATTACTTTCAACTAGTTTTATAACTATCGCTTTTGCAGAGTGTGAATGTAAGTGTGATGAAAAAGAAGGAAAATGGCAGGGTATTAGCTTAGATGAAAGTACAGTTTATTTCAAAACATTTGATATTTCTAATCATGATAAAGAGTTTAGTGGACATACAGTTAAGAAGCATATTGGGAAGAATAACGATTGGCTTGATGGACGCTTAGCTGGTAGTAGACATGAAAAATTTGTTAGCTCTTATACAGATCTTGCTATTGCAAATGAAGTTATAAAAACAATAGTGATTGAAAATGAATCCAAGATAAAACACTGGATAGAAGATGAAGAGAAAGATAAGGTAATATTAACAAAAAAATTCGATAAAAAAATAGGAATGGCTCTTAAGAAAAAAGGTAAAGAGCTGAAAGATTGTAATGTAGGTGTTGTTGTGTTAAAACGACCACATAAAACTGCAGAAAAGTTCTATATTGCAACTTCATATCCAGTAATTAACATAGGAGATGTTGAATCAGATCATAAAGAATGGAAGTCAAAGAATAACGGAAAATATCCAATGAATCATTAAAATGAATATAATTTCAATCCCAACGCAAGAGGTTTTAATTCTATTTCTGATAATATGTAGGACTACAGGAATATTTTTCTTGATCCCGCCGTTTTCTGATAATAGTGTTAAGCCATTATTTAGAATTGCATTCTCCATAGCAATAGCACTGATGATATACCCATATATATCAGAAATAATCAGACCAGCAGTATTATCAGTTGGAGATAATGTAGTTGGACTACTAATGTTGATAGTAGTAGAACTTGGTTTGGGATTGGGATTAGGAACTATAGTAAAAACACTGATGCTTTCAATGCAGGTAGCTGGACTAACAATAGCTTCTCAGATGGGGCTAAGCTCAGCTGCATTAATGGACCCAGCACAACAGAATCAAAATTCAATCTTAGGTATATTTTTAACTCTTTTAACTACATTAATTATATTAGAATCTGGTCTCCATATAAAGATCATAGGTGGGTTCTTCGATAGTTATAATAAGATCCCCATTGGTTCATTTTTTACCAATTATAATGATTTTGTAAGTGTATTTATTAGCTCTATAGGTAAAATGTGGACTACTGGTTTACAGATATCAATGCCATTCATTTTAGTTAATATAGTTATGATGATTGGTGCAGGTATCTTAGCTAAGCTTATGCCTCAGCTACAGATCTTTTTTGTAATGTTACCAATACAGATATTAGTTGGGATAGTATTATTTTTAGCTGTGTTATCTGGGATTTTATTTTGGTTTTTAGAATTTTTTGCAAGTGAACTAAACTTAATATTTTGAATTATGAATCTATCTGTAATATTACTAGCTGCCGGACATGGTACTAGGATGAGATCTGAAACACCAAAGGTCTTACACAAAATAGCTGGCTTTTCAATGTTAGAACACGTTATCTCTATTGTTTCATCCATTCCTGAAAATATAGCTAAGGTGAAGCTCAATGAAATAGTTATAGTTGCTAGTGATCAACTTGAGCAACATAAGGAATTCAAGAAAGTGATTGAGAATTATGAAGGGATCAAAGTTGTTGAGCAAAAGTATAAATTTGGCACTGGACACGCAGTTTACACTGGTTTAGGAGTTATGAAGAAGAGTAAAACAGATATTGTACTTGTTATGTATTGCGATGTACCTCTAATTACTATTGAGTCAGTCATGAAACTTATAAAAGAGATGGAGCATGAGTATAATGTAGTTGGTACTGCCTTTGAACATAATGGTTGTAAGCCATATGGCAGATTTGAGCTAGATAGACGTGGAGATGTTAAGAGGGTTGTAGAAGTTTGTGAAGTAGATAAGTTAAACCCAATGATGACTAATCTATGTAATGCTGGGATGTTATTAGCAGAGAAGAAGTTCCTTACCTCATTCCTAGAAGAGAAATGCAAAGGTATAACATGTAAATCGTTTGATAAGGAGATATATCTTACTGATGTCTTTGAGAAAGGTAGCAGTGGTTACATTAAGATAGAGGAAGAAGAGGCAGTTGGAGTAAATAATAGAACCGAGCTAGCTACTGCTGAGAGTATTTTTCAGAAGAGATTGCGGTATAAAATGATGAAGAAGGGGGTAACTCTTACTGCACCAGAAACAGTCTTCTTTTCAGCTGATACTACTATACATCACGATACAGTCATTCACCCATATGTAACTTTTGGACCAGGAGTTAAAATAGATTATGGTTGCGAAATTAAATCATTCTGCGATATAGAAGGTGCTACAATTGGTAAACAGACAATAGTTGGGCCTTTCGCACGTATTAGGCCAAATACACAGATAGAAAATAATTGTAAAATAGGTAACTTTGTAGAGGTTAAAAATGCTTACATAGGATCGGGTGTTAAATCATCTCATCTAGCGTATCTAGGAGATGTCCATATTGGCGCTAATTCTAATATTGGAGCTGGAGTCATCATCTGTAACTATGATGGTGTCAATAAACATCATACAACTATAGGAGTGGAAGTACAGATAGGAGCTAACTCATCAATTATAGCACCACGCTATATAGGTGATGCCTCTAAAATTGGCGCAGGAAGTGTTATAACTGAAGATGTAATAGATGGTCATACAGCAGTTGCTAGAGCGCCACAAATTATGAAGAAAAGAAAAGGAGAGATCCCTAGCTAATTTACCGATCTCTCACCTATTATTACTGAATTAGTTTAACAGAGAGATTCAAGGAGTTCTAACTGTAAGACAGTATTGAAAAAGTCAATAACTTCATATTTCATTGGGTGAATCTCTGTAGAATCTGTAAACTTACTAAGAGTGAAATCCTGATAATCATTAAAAAGTTCAAAGTTACCTAGGGTTGGTGTCAATTTAAGGATGCCATCTTCAGTAAAACACTCAGCAGCAGCAGTTAGTGCTAGAGCTGGAATTACTGAAATAGTCTGTTTTCCAAAACCATTATTAACTAAGTTACTTCCTAGATAACCAACTATCGCTGGAGCTGTACTGACCAAGAATGATGTACCAGTTTTTGTTAAGAAACTTATTGCACCATCTCTAGTTGTAAATAGGTTTGTAAGTTCTGTGAAATCACCCTTCTTGTTAATCAGCTCTTTACTAAGCGTTGCAAGTGAGTTGCAGAAACTGGAAATTAGTCCAATTTTTAAAAATGTATTCATATTTTTTTTTAATAAGTTTTTTATCTCATAGATCTATATATACTAAAAATTTCTTATTTTATAGATCTAAATCTAGATAATATACTACAAATATTAAAAATTTATTAACAAGATTAAATGGATTGTTTTTGTGATGAAATTTAATTGAAATGAGTAATCAAATCAATCATCCTATTTGTAAAGCCCCACTCATTATCGTACCAAGCAACAACTCTAAATAACTTCTTATCAATTATTTTTGTCTGAGTTGCATCAAAAGCAGCACTATAGATCGTATGATTAAAATCAATTGAGACTAACGGTTCTTCACAATAATTCAAGATATTTGGGATTCTAGCAGCAGCTTCCTTCATTACCTCATTTATTTCATGCTCTGTAGCTGACTTTTCAGCCGTAAATGTAAGATCTATCATTGATACATTTTGCACTGGTACGCGAACAGCTACACCATCTATTCTACCTTGCAGCTCTGGTATTATCTCACCAATTATCTTTGCTGCGCCAGTAGAAGTTGGAATCATAGATGACTCAGCGGCACGACCACGTCTCAAATCTGTGTGACGAGAATCAAGCAGAGATTGATCATTTGTATATGCATGAATCGTAGTCATAAATGCGCTTGTTATATGAAAAGCATTATGTAATGGCTTAACAACATTGGCTAGGCAGTTTGTAGTGCAAGACCCGACAGAGATGACTTTTCTAGCTATATCATTAGGTATATCGTTCACACCTAATATGACTGTATAATCAGCAGCAGTACATGGAGCAGACACAATAACCGTCTTAGCACCATTTTCTATATGCTTATATGCCTGCTCCTTAGAATTAAATGCGCCACTACACTCAAGAACAATATCAATATTGTTCCATCTCATTTCGTATAGACTATTCTTATCCGAGATTTTTATTTCATTTCCATTATATATGATGCCATGCTTAGCACAACTGATTGAATCGCTCAATCTACCGTGAATTGAATCATATTGCAGCATGTGAGCAGCGTTTTGTGGATTTAATTTATTGCTATTCACGACCGCAAGCTGCCCTGAATCTAATAGAGCTCTAGTAACACATCTACCGATGCGCCCCATACCATTGACTGCAATCTTTTTCATTTTGTTTTTTCTTAACTATATAACAAGATTAGATTGTAATGAAAGCGTTATCAAGCTCTGATAGTAGTACTTCTTTGATCAACGAGCCTGAATGTGAGGGATACTATTACTAGTATCTATTATCTCGAATATCTTTTGAGTGCGGTGGTTAGGATCAAATTCCTTAACTTCCTCATAGCTAGTTATTGTACCAAAAGTATCAAGGAAAGCTTTAACTAACCCTGTAGATTGCTTGCTTGAGAAGTATCCGACAGCAGGTTTAACTTCACCTATGACTTTAAGAAGATTTCCCTCTTCAATTAACTGACCATTAACTAATAACCTAGAAGCTATCATAAATGCAAAGTTATCCTGTGATTCAGCCGTTTTACCTTTGAGATAATTTTGCACATTTAGCTTAGTAAAGACTTCTTCTGCAATCTTCTTACCTTGTTCAATAGCAGTTTTAGCTAAATCAGGCGTATGAATCTCTGGATTGATCTTACGAACTATAGTTGCACTCAATGCTTCAATCTGCTCAAAACTATTTGTATTAATTTTTTCCTCTTGTATTGCATTGAAACCTATACCTAGTAATGCCCAATGCAATTCAGGATCTGCAAAAAATACTCGGACTTCTTCAGGCATATCATTATATAACTTTATAACTAAATTTAAACAGAATTTTTCTGGGTCTTTTTCTCCTGCAAGTTTATATCTAACTTCAAACTTTTTACTGAGTTTTTCTAAATTCCCTAAAATATCTTTATGTCCAAGCATCTCAGATATAGTTCTGTCAGAACGATTAGAATAATCAAGAATTGCAGCTTGAATCGTAAGATCTAATCCATTCAGAGTACGCAGTTCTTCTTTTGATAGGTTATATAATTCATCTCTCTTCTTATTATGTGAAGGATTAGACTTAATTATATTTTCTACTAAACCACCTTTTTCAATTGTATTTGAAATTAAATCTTCAACATTAGAACCAGCTACTATATATGAGTTAGTTATAGCTGTTTTTTCTTTTCTAAGTACGGGCTCTAGATTTTTTAAAACTCGCTCTACAACTTGTTGTGTAACTCCTTGTAGTTTCGAAAGATCATCTTCCGATAATTTATCAACAATTGCTTTAGTTACAGCAAAAATTACTCTAAGCTCACTAGTTCTATCAGCAAAAGTTAAATATCTATCTCCAGATAGTTTATTCATAACTTCTTTAGATATCTTAGCTGCTAAATCAGTAGGATCTATATCATTCTCTTCTTCTATATTAAAAAACTTCTCTTTATTAGAGAGATCTTGATATAAAATAGCCTGATCAAGACATTCAAGACTGCTTAACTTACTGTCTCTAGCTTCTTCAGATTGCATTGTACTAAATGCTCTCTCTAAATACCAGTTTTTCAGTACTACAGGCACATCAGCATTTTCTAACTTGCCTTGTGGTACAAAGCTTTGCAATAAAGATATATATGAATCTACCTCATCAGCAGATTTCTGTACTAACTCACTATATAATACAAATTTTTCTTGACCAGATTTCCCTAATGATTTAACAATACTGGCAATCTTTGAATAGTTTGGAGATAAAGCTATATCAAGATAGTGGCGGATCTTTTGCGCTAATTGCTCTGGCAGTAACTGTCTATTTATACTTAAAACCTCACCAAGTTCTTTTCTTTGCTCTGGTCTCAGCTTGTCTATTTGATCAGCTTTTTCAGCAAGTACATTTAAAAGTCTTGGCATTTCCTCATGAATAAAACCTACTCCCAATATTGGTTTAAAACCACTAGGAAATACTTCTAATAATAATTTACCAATAATATTTTGAGATTCTGGAGTTAAATTATAAACTTTTTCGAGTTCTTGTAAAACTCGTTTCTCTGGTTTTGAATCTACTCTGGAAAATGCACCCTTTACAGCAAGAGACTCAAGATGTTCTAATGGATTCTCAATTGACTTTTCCTTTATTGCCCCACCCTTAATCTCATCGAGATACTTATTCAATAAATCTTTTGTTAGGCCTTTTTTAGCAAGCTGCTCATTGAGAGTTTTTGTGGCTTGAGTTTCTGCATCAAGAAAAATAACACTTGAAAAGATCTGACTAGAAAGAATATTGCTTTGCGCAACACCTATTTCGCTTAATAATGGTATCTCTCTTACACCTATTGCAGTCTTAACTAATTTCCAACCATTACCTGTAAGCAACTCAAGATCAGAGTATCTAATACTCAGCTTCTGAGCATAACGTAAAATCTCTTGATTAAATGGCATGCCAGTAACTTCACAATACTTCTGTAATGCATATGCAAGTTTAGCATCAATTGGATTTCTTGAAAGACTTGTCTTAACTTCTGCACCTTCAAGCAGTTTACTCACATCTAAATTCTTCTTCTCTGCTGCAGAAACAAAGGACTCAAAACTAATGAAATCAAAACTACCTCCTTTTAAATGAAAATTTCCTAAATTAGCGTCACTAAAATTACATTTGATAAAGCTTGCATTTGCAAAACTATCTTCTTCGAAACTTGATTTATGGAAATTCATTCCTTCAAATATAGCAGATGTGAAATCACCCTTTATCTTTAGACCAACTAATCCATTAGAATTTCTACTTAAGAATCCCCTAACATCTAGTTTTTGATGTTTCTCTCTTGCATTTTGCAGTTCTTTCGCTAGTTGAGTCACTGTCTCTTGTGAGCCAACCATGATTTTTCCTTTGAACCAATCTAATCCAGCTTCTGCAATATTTCCTAAATTATTCCATGTAGCTTTGAGAGCAGCGATAGCTCTGTCCTTGTTTGTTTTATTATCTATAAATATTTCTATAAGACCAGTAAGCTTTGTATTATCTAAATCAGTAATAACTTTCTTGATTGCAGCTATAAGATAAGGATCAAGATTTAATCCATTGAGTATTTCAGGAATAACTTTATTGAATGCTTGTCTTTCCTGAGGATCTAATGTTGAGATGAGACTTAATAACTCTCTCGCGAATAATTGCGAATTTATTGCGCTAAAATCACCTTTTTTCCAAGTAATCTGTAAGAGAGCATCACTTAGAATTGGATTACTATTAAAAGCTACCATGAATTTATTCATGAAACTCATAGTTGAATTATATTCCAAAGAAAATTGAATGAATTTTCTATGCAACTCTTCTTGAGAAATATCTTTGCTATCACCTAATAAATGATTTATTAGCTGATCTATCTCTGTAGTCTTAGAATTTCTAGTAATAATATTCTTAAGATCATTTGAATCAAATGAACTTTTTTTGATCTCGTTAGTTATTTTACTAATCTCGTGAAGATTTAACCCATATGGCATTTTCATAACTTTCACAATAGGAGCAAGAAGAGAGCTCAGCATTGTTTGTATTTCACCAACTCCCTCACCACCTTTTAGTCTGCAAGCTCCATCACGAATTATGTTATAGAGATCATTTTTAGAGATTTCATCTTTTCCGCCAAGACATGCATTTACTAGAATTTTTTGCTGATTTTGAGATAATGTATCAAAATCATTAATAATCTCTACTAGCTCTTGTGTTGTAGCTACTTCCCCAAGCTTATTAACTTCTTTTGATAGTTGATCTATAACTTCCCAAGAAAGCTCATTAAGCGTAATGCCTGCATTAGTAGTAAAACCAAGTGTTTCAATTTGTCGAATCCTATCTTCGTATAGAATGCGTTCAAAAACCAATTTTGCCTCTTCTAGAGATATCTTATTGAGTCTATCAGCTAATAATCTATAGTTACCATCAGAAAGTTTACCTTCATTTGTTGCATTTTTTAAAGCATTTAAAGCTTCTTCTAGAGTTTGACTTTTAGATATAATTTCAAATACAATGCCTCTCTCAGAAAGCTGCTTAGCTTTTATTTCTGCAACATGTGCTTCATACTTAGCTCTTTCTTCCACAGCAATCTCAGGATTTTCAGGTAGATCAGCTTTAAAGATGCCATTTATTTCATTTCTTACTTTGATTCCTGCGTAGTTTATTTTAGCCTTAACTATGAGACTATCTAATGTTACTTTGTTTTTAATTCCAAATATCTTGAATGTATCTTGAATCTTCTCATCTGACCATTCAGATCCATCAATGAGGTAAAAATAAAGTTGTTTTAAAACATCTTCAGCTTTAGCTCTATCTTGAACATTTGTAAAACATTCCAAAGTGCTGAAACCATTCACTATAGTTCCGTTATCCATAACCTTCTCTAAGGTCTCAAGGAATGTTGAAGTCAAGAAAGACATAATTGTTGGCAATATATCAATCAAACCTTTATCAATAACTTCTTTTAGAGTTTTAAATTCAGGTCTATTGAAATACTCTACAACAACAGCAATATTAGCTTGATCACCACATGCTTTAACCAGATTAGCAATTTCTCTCTGTTGATTTGGATCTCTTAAAAAATCTATAAGATCTTTATTCTCTTTAAGCCACTTAATAGCTTCAGTAGTCATATCATCGTTGTTATCACTACCAAGTGCAACAGAGATTTTATATAGCTTTTGTAAGCTATTAGAATCTAAAATTCTAGATGTAATCTCTAAGAATTTCGGCGTTAGACCAAATTTTGTAAGATTAGTTTTCATTGCGCCTTGTTGCTCAGCTGCAATCTTAGTTATCTCCTCAATTTGTTTGGCATGTTTGCTAAGTACAGTACCAAAGTTAGAATGATTTTGTGTAATCTCTAAAATCTTAGGCAGATAAGTAAATAGTGGCATATCATTACCAAGGTCTTCAGTAACGTTAGCTAATCTTTTTAAAATCTCTGGATTTGTTACAACTGGTAGGAAATCCTTCACAAACTTAGTATCGATCTTGGATAACACTTCGCTATCAAATACCTCTTTTGCACTTCCAACTGGTATAAAAACTTTAAAATTCTCTATAGATAGATCTACTGGCAATTTTATGATCCCCATCTCAATCATTTGTTTGCCAAGAGTATTTATAGTATACTTTATTTTATTATCTTTCTCTTCAGAATCAAAAAGTTGTAGCAAAACTAATTCAGGAGATTTACCAACAATCTTCAGTGTTTCTGGAAAATTCTTAGCTGCAAATCTCATCTCTTTCGCTCCAACTTTCATTATATTTAAAGGTCCTTTGAGCAACTCATCTACAATGAACTTACCTTCCAAAAGAGATTTTTGTATTGTTTGATCTTCCAGGATTTCTTCTAGAATTTTTATTGCATGTTCTGGTGATATAAGATCCTTTACACCATTGATTGTTTCAGCGCATATTAAAGATCCAATATATTCTGTTTTATTGCTGATTAGTGTTTTAAAACCTTCAAATTGTGATAGGATTGATAATCCTTTACTAGCTAATTTTAGATTAATCTGATTGAGAGAAGCTTCTTTGGCTTTTTTAGTTGCTTCATTATTTTCCTTAGAGAGATTTATCTTTAATCTTGTAACTACCAATACACCAATTTCTGCTAGATCTTGACCTGTGATTTTCTCCTTATTTTTCTCAAGATAAACTAGTATGGACTTAATAAAGTCTTGATCTAATAAAGTAGTATTGTCTTTTTCAGGAAGGCTCATTAAAAAAGCAATTGCCTTCTCAATATCAGCTTGATGACTTGTTAGATCCGCAATAAACTCATTTATCTCTTTACTTTTAGACAATCCTGCAGCTAACAAAGGATCTTTCATAGCCATATCATGTTCAGGAAAGAATTGAGGAGCTAAGCATTTTACTAAGAGCACTATTTTATTTCCATGCTTCCATAAGCTCATCCAGAAATTTGAGTTTGCAATGACAGAATTCCAAAAAATTCTTAATCCACTACGTAATCCTATTTTATTTCCATTTTCACGCTCTTTAGCTATTTCTGAGAAGAGATTGCCAATAAATTCTTTGACATATTGATCTTTGGCAACGTCTGTGACAGCATTAAAAATTTCTTCTTGTATAGGAGAAAGCTTATGTTGTGCTTCATTACTAAGCTCGTTTTCTACATTATGTGATGTCTTTTCTGTATCTAGCATTGCTTTTTATAGTTGTGTTTTATATTCAGTATAAATGGTAAATATGACAATTTTATTAAAAATCTAAGTCCAATGGAATTTTACTCGCAGCTGTACTGAAGTTAGTATATCATAAGTTGCATTACATGTAGTATTGATCAGCATCTCAAGTGGCAAATTTTTTCCCCAAAGAGTAACAAGATTGCCACACTTAATGCCTTTTAATTCCGAGATATTAACTGTAATCATATCCATTGATACTCTACCTATCATTGTACAAATGTTATCTTTTATCAGTACTAATGTTCCATCAACCGCACACCTTGGATAACCATCGCCGTAACCAATTCCTATTGTTGCTAATTTCAGATTGCTTGTTGCTCTATATCTTGCACCGTACCCTATGGTTGTTCCGGTTGGTATCTCTCTTACACTCATAATCTTAGCAAATAAAGTCATGACAGGCTTTAAACCTAATTCCACACCAATTTGATCTCTTAAAGGAGAAATACCATATAATGCAATGCCTGGTCTTACTACGTCATAATGAGCTTGAGGAAAATTAAAAATCCCAGCTGAATTACATAAGCTTTTAGGACCAGGAAAATCATTTGCTAATTTAGCAAATCTTTCAATTTGCACTTGATTGAGTGGGTGCTCTATATCATCAGCACATGCAAAGTGAGAAGTCAGAGTGATAACACCAATACAATCCATACTTCTTAAACCTTGATAAACATCTGTAATTTCATCTATTTTGAAACCAAGTCTTCCTATACCTGTATCCACCTTTAACCAAATATTTATTTTTCTAGGAAGATCAATATTAAAAATACTAAGTTGAGACCAATCATGTACAATCAACTCAAAATTATTACATGATGCAATCATTACATCTTCTTGATTGTAAACTCCTTGCATGATACAGATAGGTGATTTTATACCAACTTTTCTTAGAGCTAGTCCTTCATCTATCCTTGCTACTCCTATGAAATCTACTAGATGATCTATTCTTATTGCAGTTGATCTTATTCCATGTCCGTAAGCATTTGCCTTGAGCATAGCCATTATTTTGCTCTTTGACGCCTTCTCTTTTATAACACTGATATTATGCGCTAAGTCTTCGCTTGATAGCACTGCAAAAGGAGAAAGCATTTTTTACAGTTAATATATAACATAATGTGATTGAATTTTTGATAAAAAAATGCGACAATACAAAATCAAAACATTGGAATGAAAAACCGCATACTGTCTTTAGAGACATGGCAAAAGATCATAATGAGTATAATACTGGGTGTTTTAACTGGTTTAATTTTTGGTGAATATGTTAAATCTTTAAATTATTTAGGCATAATATTCCTTAATATGATCAAGATGATTACTATACCTATGATATTTTGTACCATAATATATGGTATGACCAGCGTTGAGAGTTATAGTGGATTCAGGAGGATCAGCACAAAAGCAATTTGTATCTTTCTAAGCACGGCAATAGTTGCTGCATCAATAGGCTTAATAACATCTTCATTACTTGCTCCAGGCGATACACAAAATAAAGGCAGGATATTAGAGATGATAGCCAATCATGGAGGAAAGATGCATGATAATTATCATCTCTTATCTTTACCAGATTTTTTTATAAATATTATACCAAGCAATATCCTCAAAGCAGCTGTAGAAGGTAACATTTTGCAGATAATAGTTTTTGCATTTTTTTGTGGTGCTGTACTTAATAAAACAAGAGCACAAAGCTCAGAATTAATAAAAATCTTCCATCAACTAGCTCAAATGCTCTTTAGCATGATTAATACTATTATGAAGTTTGCCCCAATAGGTGTTTTTGGTTATATTACTGCACTTGTTGCATCTGAAGGTCTTGAAATAATGTTTATAATGATTAAACTTATAATAACAATTATTATTGGATGTCTAATCCAATATATTTTCTTTGGATTAGTTCTCTTGCTTATAGGAAAAGTTTCACCAATCCCTTTTTATAAAAAGATATTTGGGCTACAGTTATTAGCCTTCTCGACAAGTAGCTCAAAAGCTGTTTTAGTACCAATGATAGAGTTATGTGAAAAGAAATTGGGTACATCAAAAGAAGGGAGTCGTTTTATTCTACCTCTCTCAGCAGCTTTAAATATGGATGGAGGTGCAATATATCAAGCCTCATGTGCAGTATTCTTTAGCCAGATATACGGTATACACTTTGGAATTCATGAATATATAATCATAATCTTGATGTCTACTATTGCTTCAATTGGAGGTGCTGGAATACCTAGTGGCGTCCTATTATTCCTCGGAATAGTTCTTAACTCAGTAGGTATACCAATGGATGGTGTTCTAATCATAGCTACTGTAGATAGAATTCTTGATATGTTCACAACAGCAATTAATGTTACAGGGGATCTTTTTGCAACACTAATGGTTGAGTTATCTGAAAAGAAAGTAAATAAGAAAATATATTCAAAGTTGTAGATATGAATGTTGTTGACCTTAAGTCAATTGACTGGAATCACAAGTTTGATAAAACTACAAGTCTCAAACCAACAAATCCAGCTGAAGTAAAGAAAATTGTTGCTTTAAACTAGTTTGGTCAGAGACTGATGTCACCTTGTTTGTAATCAGTTTCTAACTTACTCGTAAAATTAGTCCAGATATCTTTGACACGCTCATGCATATCTTGACTCAAATCAAGCGCTTCAGCACATAAATCTCTATGTGCCTCTAATTCTTTTTGTTTTCCAAATATAAGATCCTTTACTTCCACCATACATTCTTTAACTAACTCTTGATTATTTAATTGCTGCAAAAATCTTTTAAAAGGATTAATTCCTTCATTAGCAAGGTGTTTTGCTTGTAAAGTAGCACCAAAGTCAATCGGTATAAAGCCTGTAATATTATTATTGTCATCAAACTTCAGCATAATATTGAAAGGATGTAAATCAAAATCTCTCAGTAAGTAAATACAAGTTAAATTTAGTTTGATGAAACTCTTTAATAGTTTTGGATCTTTTATCTTATCCATGAATTTATCATAATAATATTCATTTGGCTTCTGCAAATTTAGATACTGACCTAGTGTTTGATTCCCACACTCTTTAGAGATTACATGTTCTACTTCATTAATTTTTCCTACTCTATATTTAGTTGTATTCTCTTGACCTAAAACTTCCCTCAGCATCTCATTTGCAAGAACTTCTATTCTTGTTTTGTCCGCTGCTGAAATGAATTTGTTTTGTTGATATTGCTTAAAATACCAAATTGATTGATGCTTTCGTTGAACTGGATTACCATCTGGAGATCCTTTCTTTGCTTTTCCACTCTGATTATAAGAGTTATTAATTTTTTGCGGGTTTTCTACAATCTCAAATAGTCTATCTTTTATTAGGTGCTTCTTTAAGTTAGCTAATATCTCTGCTCTTGTTATTGGCGGTGCAGGAGGTTCAGGTGCTACCTCTTCTCTTGTTATTGGCGGTGCAGGAGGTTCAGGTGCTACCTGATTTGCAGCAAGATACTCAATTCTACCTATAATAGATCTTTCTGTAGGATAACCAAAAAGTTCAAGTACTGTGAGGAAAAAGTCTACTATCCAGTTTGGTTGATATTTGATCAAATCTTCAAATGCTTGCTTAGGAGTGCCTTTTCTTGACACTAATTTCTTGGCTAGCCCTCCAAATAATTTGTTTAACTTTTCCTTTTGATTTTCTTCAATTTTAAAATCAATACTGGTCAATGAATTCTTGATTGAACTTTGATCAGAGTCTGCTGGTAAAGTCCTTATCGCATTAATAATTTGGTTAATAATTTTTTGTGTCATATAAAATATTGTATGGTATTACTCTTGATAGTTGCAGTATACAATTTAAATATTACAAATATATTAAGGAGCTGTATTTTTACTAAAAGCAAAATTTGGATTTTAAAAAAGGAAATTAAAATGGTCGGGGCAGCAGGATTCGAACCTACGACCCTTTGGTCCCAAACCAAATGCGCTACCAGGCTGCGCTATGCCCCGATGTGAATGATAGTAATGAATTTTACTGATATTGTCAAGTCTTATTTAACTTGATCTGCGCTCTTGCCAGAGAGTCAACCATTTCGTTATACTTGTTACCTGAATGACCCTTAACCCATTCCCACTTCACTTTATACTTCATTGTCAGACTACTGAGCTTTTGCCACAAATCTATATTTTTGATTGTGCCATTCTTCCAGTTGCTCTTCTTCCAAGCAAACATCCACTTTGTTATACCATCCTTTACATAAGTACTATCAGTTACAACTGTCATTTCGGATGCTATCTTAGCACCCTCAGCAACGCCTTCAATTGCGGCGGTTAACTCCATTCTATTGTTTGTAGTACTTTCATCAAATCCACTAACTGAAGCAATAACATCAGTATGGCTCATTACTACTGCAGCCCAACCACCTGGTCCTGGATTTTTGGAGCAAGCACCATCACAAAATATTTTTACTGGATTAACCATCCTCTTTCATTTTTTGTGGGCAAACCTACATAATTAGCAAACGATCCACAACCTTCACCTATACTATGTCCAATAGTATATGTTATTTGTTGTAAAAATAAAGGTATACTCTCTAGTGCAGCTAAAATGAAATAAGCTGGATTATTAGAATCAAGTTTCATCCCTCCGGCTTTGATATCTGGTATCGCTTCAGGATCCTCACTTATCACTTTCTGCATTTCTTTTATTTCTTCATCAATGAAGAAATAAGCAAATCTTTCGGCTATTAATCTCTCTAAGGCTTTCATTGGAGCTTTTTTGCCATATTTCTCTTTATAATCACTATTAGATGAAATGTCTCCATAGGTAGCATTGAAAGCAGCACGAAATTCATTTATGGGGTTTTTAAGAGAGATGAGCAGGGCTTCTAGAGCTATATTATTGAGTAGTCCTGGTGCAAAACCTTCTACTAACCCAACAAGCATAATTTTAAATACTTCAAATGGAGTTATAATAACAGATTTAAGCATCTTGCAGCCATATATTCCAATAAGTAGTGAGGTCAGTAAAACTAATTCGACTGCATATCTAAACTTAGATCTCTCACTTGAAATGCTCAGATTCTTACCAATACTTTTTCCAAAATGAAAAACCGCTTTTTCAAACTCTTTTGGCTTAGGTAAAAGATCATTAGAAAAACTAAAAGTATCTGAAACAAACTTTATGAAAATATCATGAGAATCCATTGATGGTTTTTTATGAAAAAATTCGTCTAATCTTTTATTGAATTTATTGAACTCATTTTGCTGCTTATCTTCTGGTATTTCTCTTTCTCGATAAATTTGGGACATAGGCAACTTTACTTTCTTTTCAAATAAGAAAGATATATTTCTGAAACAAAATAATCTTAAAGATAATGGAAGTTTCTCAAAATTTTCTATAACTTTTCTTTGATTATCCGTTGTTACTATTGTTTTGAACTCTGAAAAATCATTGCTATAAAACATATCTACCAGTTTATTATACGGAATACCAATACCATTAACTTCATAATCTCTATTTTCTTTTACAAGAGCAACAAAACAATTAATAGAGTTCTCAATCTCTACTCTATATATATTTCTTACAGATTGATTTAATGTTTTTAGTCCAAGATTTAGTCCTTCATCTGCAAATAATCCTTTTATTATCCCACCTAAAGCTGTTTGAGGCATTGCAAGAAAAGCTTTCTGCCATGACACAGCGCTTTCATATAGCGCCAATACTATTAATGCCCCTCTAGCACTCCATCGAACGAGGTTAAAAAGTTTCAAGTTCTGCATGTGATATACTTGAAGAATCAATATTTTATTTTTCAAAATGGTATACCAAAAAAGACATATTGTCAAGATCAGAGACATGATGCTTGGAGGTGAAAATCCAATCAGGATTCAATCAATGACAGATACAAATACAGCTCAGATAGATAATACGATTCAGCAAATAATCGCTCTTTCTGATGCTGGCTCTGAAATAGTGAGAATAACAGTTGATACTCTTGAATCTGCAAAAGCAGTACCATTAATAAGAGAAAAACTCTCTCAAAAAGGTTTTAATATACCACTAGTTGGTTGTTTTCACTACAATGGTCACACACTTCTATCACAAGTACCTGGCTGTGCAGAATCTCTCGATAAATATAGAATTAATCCAGGAAATGTAGGTTTTGGAGCTAAAAAAGATCAAAACTTTGAACAGATAATAAAAATTGCAATTAAATACAATAAACCTATAAGGATAGGAGCTAATTGGGGCAGTTTAGATCAAGAAATATTAGCAAAGATGGTCGATAAAGCTGTAGCAAAGAATATAGACAACAATCAAGTAATGATAAAAGCTATGGTTGAATCAGCTCTTAGTAGTGCGGCTCGTGCAGTAGAATTAGGTCTACCTGAAAATATGATAATTCTCTCTGCAAAAGTAAGTAGAGTTGATCTACTCAAGATGATATATATTGAGCTTGCAAGTCGCTCTAAATACTCGTTACACTTGGGCTTAACTGAGGCAGGCATGGGAATAAAAGGAGTTGTATCAACTGCAGCAGCATTAACATCAATTTTACAATTAGGAATCGGTAATACTATTAGAGCATCAATTACTCCATCTCCAGGCGAGCCGCGGATAAACGAAGTTTTAGTCTGTAAAGAAGTTTTACAAAGCTTAGGAATCAGGACATTTTCACCATCAATCGTATCTTGTCCAGGCTGTGGTAGAACTAAAAGCGACGATTTCAAAAAACTCACTCTTTACACTAACGAGTTTATGCAATTACTCACACAAAAGTATCCTGGGATCGAAACACTTAAAGTCGCAGTTATGGGTTGTATTGTAAATGGTCCAGGTGAAAGTAAGCATGCAGATATAGGTATAAGTTTGCCTGGAAAAGGTGAAGAGGATGTTGCTGTCGTTTTCATTGATGGAGAAAAAACACACACTCTCAGAGATGAAATCTTTCCTAAATTTAAAGAAATTATATTAGAGTACATTGAAAAACGCTTTTTAAATAAGCACTTTTAATAATACTTATATGAGAGATAGCTTTGAATAGGACTATGAAAATCAATTATCGAAATATGGAACTGATAAAGTAAAGTTTTTCAAGAGAGAATTTGTTTGAGTGGTGCCCACGGCCAGACTTGAACTGGCACGGGATTGCTCCCGACGGATTTTAAGTCCGTTACGTCTACCGATTCCGTCACGAGGGCAACAGAGCTTATTATACGCAAATTTATCTTCGGTGTCAAATACAGTGCACTATTTTTCCATTAATTTGAGTGCTTCCATAGGTATATATTTATATATGATCTTTGAATATTTCAAATGGTTTTTTGCACATTCTTTAAGGACATCAAGATGATTTGAAGTTCATCAAATTTCTTCACTACTTTAATATAGATAGAATATCAACGGGTGTATGTGCTTTAGAAGTTTTTGCTATACTGATGAGAGTAGTCACGGCTTCAGGA
Source organism: uncultured Candidatus Midichloriaceae bacterium (assembly GCA_964529685.1). Classification (GTDB taxonomy): domain Bacteria; phylum Pseudomonadota; class Alphaproteobacteria; order Rickettsiales; family Midichloriaceae; genus JALQUO01. Next base: position 253,160 of record CAZGZC010000001.1, read on the forward strand.
CAGTAAAACCTTCTTTTAATTTATATCCAAAACATACTTTGATAGTAGAACATTTATTTACCAAATTGTATAGCATACACATCTTAACTTCTATTTTTTAACTTCTATTTTTTAAAAAACATGTTTTATCAAAAAGTTAGCTGCTGCATTATAAATCGCTTCCATGCTCTATCATTGCCTAAAAAATACTTTGTCAAACTTCTGAAACACACGTTAATTATCTAGGTTATTTTTATTAATTCTGCAGAAAATGCTTGCAATATTAAAAAATTGATATTAGCGATACATATATTATGTTAATTTGCGTTTTTATTACCTCAAGCTAAAACTATTAATAACTTAACGTCTGTAGAGACATACTGATTTATTACAAATTTACTATGTTCAAGTAAAACTCTCACCCAAGTAAAACTCTTTAACTTTAGGATTAGCAATCAATTCCTCTGTTGTACCCCTAGCCAACACCCTTCCATCATAAATTACATAACCTCTCTCTATAATTGATAATGCATCTTTCACATTGTGATCAGTAATTAGTACTCCAATACCTGAATCTTTCAACTGAAGAATAAGTTTTTTTATATCCCCTACTGCAATTGGATCTATCCCAGCAAATGGCTCATCTAGCAAAATATAAGATGGATTAGTAGCAATAACTCGCGCGATCTCCACTCGTCTTCTCTCACCACCTGAAAGAGCAATACCTTTTGTATTTCTAATATGACTAATTGAGAAATTATCTAATAACTTCTCAAGCAATATCTTCCTATCATCTTTATCACCTACCTTTATCTCAAGTGCAATCATTATATTCTCTGCAACAGTCATATTTTGGAAAATTGAGCTCTCTTGCGGTAAATAAACTATTCCAATAGCAGCCCTCCTATAGGCTGGCATTAGAGATATATTTTCATCATTAAGATATATACTCCCAGTAGTCGCATTAGTTAAGCCTGCAGTGATATAAAAAGAAGTGCTCTTACCAGCACCATTAGGACCTAACAAACCAACTATTTCACCTTTATCTACTTGAAAACTTACGTCATTTACGATGTTTCTTCCATATATTTTCTTACTGATATTTCTAACTGAAAGGGTCATTGCTTTTAAGTTTTTTATTATATATCCTATCTGCAAAAACAAAATCTGTCATTTTCAAATTCATGTTATGAATCCATCTTTCTACTCTCTCTGATATTAGTTTTTCTTTATCAAGAAAAAAACATCTTGCTTATGAAAAAACGTAATCAAAATGATTCCGTGAACTTTTTACTAACCAATTTTATATAATGTTAATTGCTAAAAACCAAGATAAAACATTTTTAGATTTTATTATTTGCAAGCTAATTTCTGCACCAGAAGTTTATAATCTTAGTGGTTTAACTTTAGTAATTGATGATTTTTTATGTAGTAAATGAGGAGTTATCGTTATCTGTAGATACTGAGTTGATAAATATGAAAGTAAAAGACAAATGAGTCTCTCAAATAGTAATAGTTTATGATGCTCATTATGAGATAAAGCACAACTTTTGCATAAGTAATAATCTTTCTCTGGCCTCGGAATGATTTAGGAATAAAATAGATAACTATCTATTACGAATCGTATAAAATTAAAAATTAGTAAGATAAAAGCCTTACTTTTTAGTCTTGAGAACTGCGATGAATGCACTCTGAGGTATACTGACTCTTCCTATTTCCCTCATCCGCTTCTTCCCTTCTTTTTGTTTCTCAAGTAATTTTTTCTTACGAGTTATATCACCTCCATAGCATTTAGCAGTCACGTCTTTCCTCATAGCGCTTATTGTCTCACGTGCAACAATTCTACCACCGATTGCAGCTTGTATTGGAATTGCGAACATATGCTTTGGAATAAGATCTTTAAGAGAGATACAGAACTCTCTTCCTCTACTCTCAGCCTTAGATCTGTGTACTATCATAGCTAGTGCATCTACTGGTTCACCATTAACTAAAATCTTCATTACCACCAGTTCACTCACTCGATAACTATCAAACTCCCAGTCAAAGCTAGCATAACCGCGGGAACAGGATTTGAGATCATCATAGAAATCATAAACAATCTCGTTTAGGGGTAGTCTATACACTAACATCACCCTCTCACCTACATAGCTAAGAGATAGTTGCTCGCCGCGTTTTTGAGTACAAAGCTCTAGTACAGCACCAAGATACTGATCTGGCAACATCATAGTTGCTTTAACCCATGGCTCTTCCATCATATCTATCCGAGTTGGATCAGGCATATCGTTTGGATTGTGTAAGAAAATTACATTGCCATTCTTAAGATGAATCCTATAAACTACACTCGGTGAGGTTGTGATTAGATCTACATTGAATTCCCGCATGAGTCTTTCCTGAATGATTTCCAAATGCAAGAGCCCTAAGAATCCGCAACGAAAACCAAAACCGAGAGCGCTTGATGACTCAACTTCATAGGAAAAACTAGAATCATTGAGATGGAGTTTTGTGAGGCTATCCTTCAGCAAATCGAATGAGCCTGCATCAGTTGGATAGAGGCTACAGAATACAACTGGAACAACTTTTTTAAACCCCTGTAATACCTCATCGCATGGTTTTTTGTCCTCAGTAATTGTATCACCCACATTACAATCAGATGGTTGTCTAATAGAAGCTGTGATATACCCAACTTCTCCAGGATGAAGCTCACTAATTGGTACTTTTTTGGGCGTGAAAATCCCTACTGTATCAACTGTATAGACTGCACCTGTTGACATCATTTTAATTATTACTCCTTTCTTTAGCACACCATCTATAATCCTTACTAAAATCACCACTCCTATATATTTATCATACCAGCTATCGACTAGCATCGCCTTGAGAGGTGCATCTACATCACCTTGCGGCGCAGGTAGGTAGTTAACAATTGCTTCAAGAACTGCATCAATTCCAACTCCAGTCTTAGCTGATATTAGAACTGCATTAGAGGTATCGAGACCTATAACATCTTCTATCTGTTGCTTTACTCCTTCTGGATCTGCTGCTGGTAAATCTATTTTATTTAGAACCGTTATGATGTCATGATTAGCATCAATTGCTTTATAAACATTCACTAGAGTTTGAGCTTCAACTCCTTGGCTTGCATCAACTACTAAAACTGATCCTTCACAAGCGGCTAATGAACGACTAACTTCATATCCGAAATCCACATGTCCTGGTGTATCTATAAGATTTAAAATGTACTCTTTACCATCCTTCCCCCTATACTTTAACCTTACTGTCTGAGCTTTAATAGTTATCCCTCGCTCCTTTTCTATCTCCATTGAGTCTAGAACTTGCGAAGTCATCTCTCGCTCTTCTAATCCTCCACAGGTCTGTATAAGCCTATCAGCTAAAGTTGATTTACCATGATCTATATGGGCTACTATGGCAAAATTTCTAATGTTATTCATCATTTTTTTCTTTATAATTACCATAGACAGATGGAATTTTGTAGTTCATTTTTGGCGTTAATGCAATCTCATGGATCTTATATAAACATGACCAATTTGGTTATATTAACCATAAAATTAGGATTTAAATCGAGGACTTTATATCATATTTTTATAATATACTAATTAAGATAGTTGTAGATTTATTGCAATTGCATTCAACAAGTGAGTTTGTCTATTAATTTATTTTTTAATCATGATCTGTCACTTACCATTTATCTATGATATTATGCTGAAAATAGCATCTGCAGTTTAATCTGCAAAAAAACGATCTATCACTAAAAATGAAAAAGATTAGTATATGGAGAATAATACTATTAATGCCAGACACTTAGCACACTTACTTGAGAATATAGGTAAACCAGTTGTTCTTGTAGGTAGTGCTGGAAGCGGCAAAAGCACTGTTGGTCGCAGAGTTTCTAAGAAAGCAAAGCTTCAATTTTATGATAGTGATCATATGATAGAAGAAAGGGAGAAAATGTCTGTCGTTGAGATATATGAAAAGCATGGTCAAGAGTACTTTACTCAGAGAGAAAGAGAAGTAGTTCAGGAAGTACTAAGTACATATGGTATAGTTATACTTTCAACTGGCAGTAATGCTTTTGTTGATGATTATTTACATAAATATATTAGAGATAATTCTATTACTATATGGCTTCACGCAAATGTAAGTGTTCTTGCAGAAAGAATCATGAGGAGAAATAGTAGGCCTGGTTTTACACAGGAAAATACGCAAGACATCTTGGAATCTGTTGTGGAGCAAGATTATCCTTTGTATGCAGAGGCGAATATATCAATAGAAAGTCACGAGCACAATATATATAAAGTAGTTGACAATGTTATACTAAAACTGACACAATATTTAGAAGGAAATTTAATGTAAATATGAATTATTTTGAGATATTACTTTGTAGGCTTTATACTTTTTATAATATCCTTTGTCATAATATCAGACAAATTTGATTTAATAGATTCACCTCAGCCACATAGGTCTTTAATAAAATCCATAGAAGATAAATTCAATATCAAAATTTCTGCAAATGGTAAGTCCTTCCTCAAGTTCTTACCAATGCCAAAGATAATAATATCAGATCTAAATATACTTTATGATGGACAAACAATATTTAAAGGGAATCATCTAACTTTAGATATTTCATTTTTATCACTTATTAAAACTTTCATAGGTAATGACAGCATACCTGATATTTCTATATTAGATTTTAAGGAAGGGTATATAAACTATGACTTATTACAGCAATACTTCTCAGATCATTCTAATATTCAGAATGAATTATTTCCTCAAGATCTCATATTAAAGTTTACCAAATTAGAAACAAACTATGGCTCTAGGAAAGTAGATATTAATGATATTCAATTGAATTTTGTACATGGTAACAAAATAAATAGTTCTGGAGATATTATTGTTAATCAAGAGAAAATAAACTGCAATTTAGATGTTGCTCTTGGAGAATCTGGTTCTGATATAAAAGTTGTATTAGAACATCGTGCATTTAATCTTAATCTTAGTTTAGAAGAGTTTTCATACTCAGATCTTAAGCTAAAGAATGGTAAGATTGATTTAAAAATTATTGATCTTAGACGTCACTTTAATGATCAAAAGTCGGAACTTGATAATGATTTTGGATTCTCTTCTACTATTAATTACAATCAAGAACAACAAGAAATAACTCTTGAATCAACTACCTTTGAAGGTCAAGTTATCGCCAAACCCTCTCTAGAAGCGAAACTATATAAAGTATCAGATGATATTGTAGAGCTGCAACTAAAATTATCTGCAGATACATTATATCTAGATAGAATTAAAGATAATATCAGATTTAGTGAGTTGTCAATTAATGAGTTAATGCAATATATTCTTGATTTATCTTCTATGTCGGGAAATTCTAATTTTGATATTGATGTAGACATAAAAAAAATCAATATTGAGGAAAGTATAATCAGGAATTTTTATCTGTCGACATATACAGTCATGGGACGTACACTAATTGAAAAATTATATCTTAATTTGCCTGGTGAATCACAGTTTATATTATCTGGAACAATCTTTGGTAATGAAATTAGAAAAAAACTGAACGGGTATGTAGAAATAAAATCAGATGATATGCATGAACTTGTTTCTTGGTATAAAGGAGCTAATTCTTATAATTTCAAGAAGAGCAAACAATTCTATTTATCAACTCCAATTTTAGCAATGCAAAATATTTTCAAAGCATCTGATCTTAACATTCGCATTGATGATGCACTTAGTAGTGCTAATATAACTCTATATGATATACCATATAGCGCGCCTGTCAAAAGATTTTTTGTACAAAGTAAAAATTTAGATTTAGATGACATAGGTTTTACGACTGCTTTAGATATGCATATCAAGAAGCTTTATGAGGCAGATGATGATAAAAGTGGAGAAAAGTATTTTAAATTAACAACTGCAGATAGTTGGTTAAGGAATTTTAATAGACAAGTGAGTATTGATTTAACGGTGCATAATCTTAATTTCCGTAACAAGAGATTTGAAAAAGTTAATACAATAATAGAAACAAGTTCAAGTTTATTAAATATTAAATCCCTATCATTTGAAGATGAAAAATTGAACGGTGTGCTTAAATTTAAGTTTAAGTTACCTGTTTTGAGACCTCAGATTATACTAAAAGCTGACTTCAATTATGTTGATCTAAATTTTCTTTCTTCCCTTTTACCTTCTGAAAAATACCTAGGAAAATATGATCCATCAGATAATAGTATCAATTTCTATTCTGCAAATAGTTATGATGGGAGGTTTGATGTTAATATCGGGCAACTGAAAATTAATAATGAAACAATGTTTGATAAATTTAGCACAAATGGAACATTGAAACTTGGATATCTTTCAGTCAATGACATGAATTTCAATGTATGGAATGGTGATGTTAAATCAAATTTCGGAATATTTATTTCAACAAATAAACCAACTTTTAATCTTAGTTTCAATGCTTACAGTATAAATCCTCATCTTCCTATGAAGTATATTACATCTCTTGATAAAATGCAGGGATACATGAGTATTGCTGGTATACTCAAAGGAAACTTAAGAGAATGGGGTAACAACGAATTATATGGGAAAGCTCAATTTGCAGGCGCATTAATATCATTAGATGGATTTAATCTTAATCAAATTGTTCAAATCACTGATGGCGATTATACTAAAGAAAGTAAGCTTCAGGCAATTGATTATTACTCTCAGTATGGGCAATCAGTTTTTGATACAATGACTGGTGGTATATCTATAGTAAATGGATTAGTGAAGATAGAAAATATGGAACTTAAAACTAAAAGAATCTCTGGAGCCGCATCTGTAAATTATGATTTAACTTCTAAAGATATGAGTAGTATGGGAGCTTTTGCTTTCATACCAATAAATTCGACTAAAACAATAATAATTACAACTAAGTCTTCTGGTAAACTTCCTGTATTCAAAGAAAATATAGTAGATATATCAAAAGTTAAAGAATTTATAAAAAAACCATCAAACAACTAAAATTAATGATATAATTAAACAATTAAACTTTTAAAGAAAATAAAAATGTCAAAAAATCAACATCTAGCTATTAAGACTAAGTACGGAGAAACAATTATAGAACTTTATCAACAAAAAGCACCAGAACACGTTCAAAGAATCATGGAATTAGCAGAAGAAAAGTTTTATAATGGATTAAAATTTCATAGAGTAATTGATGGATTTATGGTACAAGCTGGCTGTCCTTATGGCACTGGTACTGGTGGTAGTAATAAACCTAATTTAAAAGCTGAATTCAACGATATTAAACATGTTGAAGGTGTTATATCAATGGCTCGCTCTAACCATCCAGATAGCGCTAATAGTCAGTTCTTTATAATGCTTGGTACTAGCCATCACCTTGATGGACAATATACTGCCTTTGGTAAAGTTATTTCTGGAATGAATTATATAGATAAAATTAGAAAGGGTGATAGTTACAATAATGGTATGGTAAAAAATCCTGATGTAATTGAAGAAATGTATATCTGTGACTCTCTAGGAAATAAGCTAGAAATAGCTGATGTATAAAAAATTATTGCTTTTTACATAAAAATCCATCTTATATTGCAACAAACCTGCAATCTTTCTTTACTTCTGCTACAAATCAATCTCAGGATAATCAACTAACTATGAGTCTTGTAAGATGAAAAGCTTATTTTATGATATTATGTAGTTTTTTAATTTAAACGACTTATTTTATGGGATTCAGTTGTGGTTTAGTTGGACTACCGAACGTAGGAAAATCAACTCTTTTCAATGCATTAACAAGCAGTAGTAAGGCAGAATCTGCAAATTATCCATTTTGTACTATAGATCCTAATTTTGGTAGTGTTGCTGTACCAGACAAAAGATTAGATATCTTGGCTAAGATCACTCAATCAGATAAGATTCTATCAAATAGAATGGAGTTTGTTGATATTGCAGGCTTAATAGAAGGTGCTAGTCAAGGTGAGGGCCTAGGAAATCAATTTTTAGGACATATAATGGCAGTTGATGTTATCGCTTATGTTCTGCGCTGCTTCGATGATGATGATATTATCCATGTAAGAAATAAAATTGATCCCTTAGCAGACGCACAGATACTAGAACTAGAGCTAATATTAGCTGACATGCAGAGTTTACAGAAGCGTATTACAGCAATAGAGAAAAAGGCTCGTCAAAATAAAGAGTTACAAGCACAAATGGAGTTTATGCAGGTCGTTCTCAAGACATTAGAAGCTGGCATGCCAGCTACCGCTTGCATGACAAAAGATAATGAAGTCGAAATAAAGAAACTGCAGCTTTTAACAGGCAAACCACACTTCTTCGTATGTAATGTAAAGGAAAAAGATATCTTAACTGGGAATGATTATACAAAGATTGTAAAAGAGTTTGCAGATAAGAATCATAAAGAAGCAATCATCATTTCAGCTAAGGTTGAGTCAGAAATAGCTTCTATGGAAGATACAGCTGAGAAGGAAGAATGCTTGTCAATGCTAGGTATGACTGAGACTGGACTAGATTATATTATAAGATGTGGCTATAAATTGCTCAATTTGATAACCTTTTTCACTGTCGGACCAAAGGAAGCTAGAGCTTGGAATGTCAGAAATGGAGCTTTTGCACCTGAAGCTGCTGGTAAAATTCACTCTGATTTTGAGAGAGGATTCATCTGTGCAGACGTCATTAGTTTTGATAATTATAAAACTTATAGTGGTTGGATCAAAGCTAGAGAGCATGGAAAGGTTGAAGTACAAGGTAAGCTGTATTTAATGAAAGAAGGGGATGTAGTACTTTTTAAATTTAATGTTTAATCTGAATTAAATCTATTTTCTCATTTGATTTTAACTATTGCTCATCAGTTGTGGCAGCAACTAATCTTTGTTATTAATGTAATAACTCAACTCCAAGTTTAATTATCTCTATTATTTTATTCGACAATTAATCTATCTTGAACCAATCAATTGGCTATGTTTCTCTGACTCAGCATTGATTAAGTAATCATTTGTCATTAAATTGTAATTTATTCAAGTAGAATGGATCAAGATTTAATCTTTGAATTATTAACTAAAAATTCTACTTCTGTACTTGTAAGTTGATCTTTTACCTTCTCGATTGTAAGTTGATTATGTAATTTCAGCCAGCTTATCTCATCTTCACTTAGTAGTTTAAAGTCTATCAATGATGTCTCAATTGGCACCATTGTTAGTAGTTCAAATTGCAAAAATCCTTCGAATTTAGCTGACTTTTTCACTATATATAAGTTCTCAATTCTCATTCCGAAGCTTCCTTCTTTATAGTAACCTGGCTCAATTGATAAAATCATATTCTCTTCTAATGAAATATTATTTCTACCAGAGATTGCATGCAATCCTTCGTGTACTGATAAGAAATGTCCTACTCCATGTCCAGTTCCATGTCCATAACTTAATCCATTCTGCCACAGATCATACCTAGCAAGTGAGTCTAGCTGTCCGCCAGTGGTATTAGGAGGAAATATTGCTCTCGCCAGGTTTATATGTCCCTTGAGAACTAATGTATAAGCCTTTTTATGTTCATATTTATTGACACCAAATATCTTACCTATATCAAAAATCCTAGTTATATCTGTTGTACCAGCAGTTGTATATTGCCCTCCAGAGTCTAATAAATAAATGTAATCACAGCCTTGAGATGGTATCGTTTTGGATGAATTTTTTTTTGGATTGTAATGTACAATAGCGCCGTTAGATCCATAAGCTGAAATTGTTGAAAAGCTCTCATATAGAAAGAATTTATTCATCTTCCTAAATTGATTTAGCTTTTCTGCAGCTGACATTTCTGTAATTTGATCACCTGATTTGAGAGAAAAATATAGCCAGAACCAAAACCTGCAGATTGCAATCCCATCATATAGATGAGCTAGCTTTATTCCTTCTAACTCAGATTGATTTTTAATTGCCCTCATTTTTACAGTTGGATCAGCAATATCTAAGATATTTGTTAGATTTTGAGACAACCATACAGAGGATTTATTTTTATCAAATGCAAAAATCCTATGCTTGTTATCTAAAATAAATCTCTTAAATTCATCTAGCGATTTATGATTTATATGAAAATCTTTTATCACTAAGTTATTGTTAAGATTATAATTATCTATCTGAGTAATAGTCCTATCATCATTTAATATATTGAGACTAGATATATTGGCAAAAAGAATAATTTCATTTCGACTTACAACTGCATATGAAAGAACAGATGTATTATATACAATATCATTACCCCTAATATTTAATAGCCAAGAAATTGATTCTGGTGAGGTAAGAATAAGGAAATCACATCTTTCTGGTAAAAAATTTATAACTCTCTTAATTTTTTCATTAGATGACTCTCCAGCAATTTTGTCAGATAGAATTACTATATTGGAATTAACACCACTTTTATAATAACCACTGGATAAGTTATTCTTTACCATATAAGCCATCTCATAATTACATCCAGATGGTTTTATAGTGAAAAGCTCAGTAAATCCGGATTTTTGATAGAAATTATATGTTTTGATGTAATTCTCATCTCCTTCATTTAATGACACAGTTTCAACTGTAAGTGTTTTTATACCATTTTTAATTACAAGATTTTCTATGTAATTTATCAGCTTTGTACCAATTTTAATACCTTGCATATCTGGCAATATTCCTAGCAAATAGATATTTGCATTAGCTTTATAGTTATACTCAATAGATATCATCCCGCAGTATTTATCATCAATTTTAGCTGCAAAATTTTTTCTGTCTCTAACCCCATTAATGTACATCTCATTTACCTGTTGAATGCTAAAGTACTGTGGTAGAGCATCAATAATTTTTTTACAGAGAACTGAGGCATCATCATTAGAAATTTCAACTATTTTTACTTCATTATCAACTACCAATAGATCTACTAGATTTTCATCAATAGACTGCAGTTTAAAGTTGTATTCTTTTCCCAATTTTTCATAATACTCAACTTCATCTCCAGTGAGAATCATTGGATCGTAGCCAATTATACCTCCTTCACATATCTTCATCCAACTGCAGTTATCTTTTTTATACATATCTAAAGTTGTATAATGCTCAGATAACTCAACTTTTGCTTGAGCCAAGTACCTACTATCAGTATATAAAATTAGGCTTTTAATTGTAATAATAAGAATTCCATTAGATCCTGAAAATCCAGTAATATATTCTAACCTTCTTTTATGTGATGGTGAATATTCATTCTGCCATTCATCTGTAGATGGAATTATGTAACCATCAAGACTATATTGTTGAAGTAAATCTCGTAATAGTTGTATTTTATCCATATTACTCTTTGTTATATTTTGCATGTTATAGTTCTCTCATATAATATGTCATAAGTTGTAACTATCAATTAATAAGGAATATAAATTACATATGATACATCTTAGAGTTCTGCTTAACATTTAGTAAAAATTTCAAATCCATTTGATGTAACTCCAATTGTATGTTCAAATTGTGCTGAGAGAGATCTATCACGTGTTACAACTGTCCAACCATCTTTCATGAGCAAAGTATGATATTTACCAGCATTTATCATTGGTTCTATAGTGAAAAACATACCCTCTTCTATTTTTAACTCAAATGTTGGATCATAGTAGTGCAGAATATTTGGTGCGCAATGAAAAGTTTTACCTATTCCATGTCCACAGTAGTCCTGCACAACTGAATAACCATGCTTATGAGCATTCTCTTGAATAACTTTACCTATCTGATTAAACTTTACTCCTGGCTTTACTTGTTCAATACCAAACATCATACAGTCGTAAGTTACTTCTACTAACTTAGAGGCCTTAATTGGGATTTTATTACCCACTAAAAACATTTTACTTGTATCACCATGCCATCCGTCAACTATAACGGTTACATCTATATTGAGAATATCTCCATTAAGTAACACTTTATCGTTTGGGATCCCATGGCAGATAACGTGGTTTACTGAGGTACAGATCGATTTAGGAAATCCTCGGTAGTTAAGTGGTGCAGGTATAGCCCCCTTATCAATGATCATTTGATGAGCGATACTATTTAAATAGTCTGTAGTGATCCCTGGCTTTACATATTCTTCAATTTCAACGAGAATTTTAGCTGCAAACTGACCTGCTTTTCTCATACCTAGAAAGTCTGAATCGTTATGAATTATTATCTCTGTATCTTTAGTCATTTTGTATATCTTTCGAAAAACTGTTAAATAAAAGTATTATACTATATATAAGACTCTAATAGCAATTTTTTAAAATATGGCTCTGAACCTTAACTTTGATCTGTCCTTTGAGGACCTCTATAACTTAGATGGACTAAGAAAGTTGGATAGCTTTTTTATTGAAAAGTTATTGAAAATATCTCCTGAGTTATGCAATAAAATGCTCGATGCTAGAGAAAATCAAGATAACTTATATAAATTAGATGAATCAAATTTAATTATAGATTTAGCGCCATTACTAGAGGAATTCATTGTAGAATTGTTTGGAATTGACAACGCTATTAAGAAATATATGACTGAGCATGAGGAGCTAGATATAATTTATAAGTGCAATAAGACTCTCATCCATAAGCATATAATGAATATTAGTAGATCACTTGATGAATCTATAATTACAATAGCTAGAACTAGCTTGATGATGTATGGGGTGATGTTGCCTGATAACCCAGAAAAAGTTTTATCTTCTGAGCTTGATATGGCTAAGACTTTTCTTGAGATTTATCAAAATTCTCGGTCTAATGATGATGAATGGGCTAAGTACCATCGAGAGATTCTAGTACATGTTGAAAATTACTCTCTTTGGGCAATAAGGACTAATGAGGGGCAAATGCTACATAAACGTGGCGCACTCTTTAAAGTTCCCAGAAAGCTTGATTATGATAATCTTATACCTACTATTGAGAGAAAATCTCTAGTAAGAAATGTATCTCATGATGTAACTAAAATTGGGAAGTTACTTGCTTGGATTATGTTTACTGCCAATTACACATTACCTACTATTACTGAGAGAATTACAGGAGATCATTACATAAAAAATTGTTTAGAACAGATATGTAAATCTAAGAAGATTTCAAGTATTATTTTTAGCTACACTAGCTTGAATTTTACTACAAGATTCTTTAATCTTAAGTATAATTATTATCCGAAAGATTTCACCTTTAGGTTGAAATATAATCAATATGAGAAGGTTAAACCTATCTCTTATAAGTTCGATTATCTTGCAATTTCGGACTCCCATAGACGTACTAGAAGTGGATTTAAATTAAATGATGAAGCATTAACTAAAATTCAAATTTTACATGAAGCTAATTACTGTTTATATTGCCATAATCGGTCCAAGGATAGCTGTGCTCATGGTTTGAGAGGTCAAGAAAGCGTTAAAGAGAATCCTCTTAAAATTCAATTAAGTGGTTGTCCTCTTGGTCAGAAGATATCTGAGATGCATCTATTAAAAGTAGATGGTAGAATAATTGGAGCTCTAGCTACAATTGTAATTGATAATCCTATGGTTGCTGCTACTGGGCATAGAATTTGTAATGACTGTATGAGATCATGTATATTTCAAAAGCAATCCCCAGTTGATACACCGTCAGTTGAATCTAGTATACTTAGAGATGTATTATACTTACCATTTGGGTTTGAGATCTATAGCTTACTCACTAGATGGAATCCTCTAAATTTTAGACAAACTTTCCCAAAAGAAGTTGGAAATAATAAAGTGATGATTGTAGGAATGGGGCCGGCTGGATTCACTCTCTCTCACTATTTACTTAATGCTGGAGTTGAGGTTATTGGCATTGATGGGTTGAAAATTGAGCCATTACCTAGGCATCTCTTTGATAGTAAAGAGTTACAACCAATTGAAAATATTAAAACCATCTTTGAAAGGGTTGAAGATAGATCACCTAAGGGCTTTGGTGGTGTAATGGAATATGGAATAACAGTTAGGTGGGATAAAAATATGCTAGATATTATACGCTTATTATTAATTAGAAGAAAGCATTTCAGGTTATATGATGGAGTTAGATTTGGAAGTAATATTAACTATAAGTTATGTAATGAGTCTGGCATTGATCATATAGCTCTATCTGTTGGTGCTGGTAGTCCAAATATACCGCAAGTAAAAAATATTCTATCTAGAGGTGTAAGAATGTCATCTGATTTTCTGATGTCATTGCAGCTGAGCGGTGCTTATAGAGCCAATGCAATTATTCCTTTGCAGTTGAGAATGCCACTTGTTGTAATTGGTGCTGGGCTAACTGCAATTGATACTGCTACTGAGGCTGTCCAGTATTATTTAGTTCAAGTTAAAAAATTCTTATATGAATATAATGTACTTGGTGAAGCATTTTTTAATGGATTAAATGATGAAGAAAAAGCCATCGCTAATGAGTTTTTAACTCATGCTAAGCAACTTAACAAGCGTCGTATACCGCTGAGTAAATTGATTGAAAAATGGGGGGGGGTGACTATTTTATATAGACAAAAGCTGCAAAATTCTCCTGCTTATAGAATTAATTATGAGGAGTTAGCTAAAGCCTTTGAGGAAGGTATAAAATTTGTAGAAAATGCTGTTCCTATTGAGGTTTTAGATGATGAATATGGTCATTGTAGGGGTATTTTGTTTGAGCAAAATGGTAAAAAAACTTTTATTGATGCTAAATCTATAGTTGTAGCAACTGGAACTAAGCCAAATATAGTTCTAAATAAGGAAATAGGGCAAATTGAAAATATCAGCTATTTCGGGGATGCAGATCCTAAATATAATGGTAGTGTTGTTAAGGCTATGGCTAGTGCAAAGGATGGCTATAAGAGAATTCTTGCAACTCTAAATAGTAAGAGACCTGTGATTGATAATCTTGATGAGAAGCTTATATCTATAATTGAGAAAGTTGAGAGATTGACTCATAATGTGGTAGAGATTGTTGTTAGATCACCTGCTGCCGCCGCAAATTTCAAGCCTGGACAGTTCTATAGATTGCAGAGGTATGAGATTAATGCCAAGTTAGTAGCGAGTTATAATATGCCTATGGAGGGTATTGCTTTAACTGGTGCTGACATAAAAAAAGGCTGTATTTCTCTAATAGTGTTAGAATTAGGACTGTCCTCTAGGTTATGTAATAATTTAGAAGTTGGTGAAAAGGTTGTTCTTATGGGACCAACTGGTGTTGCCACTGAAATCCCGTCTAATGAGAATATATTACTTATAGGTGGAGGACTTGGTAATGCGGTTTTAACATCTATTGGAAAAAAAATGCGCGAGAATGGTTGTAAGATAACCTATTTCGCTGGTTATAAGAAGTTTGAAGATAGGTTTAAACCTGAGGCAATTGAGGCGGCAGCTGACACTGTTGTTTGGTGTTGTGATGAAGGTTTATTTGAGCAGAGACGTCAGTCTGATCTTGGATTCCAAGGTAATATGATTGAGGCACTTGAGGCAAATTATAAACCTCTTAATCTTTCAAAAACACAACATATGATTGTCATTGGATCTGATAAATTGATGAAAGTAGTTTCTCAGTTCCGTAAAAAGAAGCATATTAAGTGCCCTGGAATCGCTTCGATAAATTCTCCAATGAATTGTATGATGAAGAAAATTTGTGCTCAATGCATTCAGCGTCATGTGATAAATAAGAAAGAAATATACGTCTATAGTTGTGCTATGCAGGATCAGAATATTGATACAGTTGATTTTAACTATTTAAACAAGAGATTAACTCAGAACAGTTTGCTTGAGAAAACAGCTGATGCTTTATATAAGAAATCCACTTCTGGTTAACCATATCATACGTACGAGTTAGAAGACACATAGATCGCCAACTTCCTGGTTGATTCAGCTGCGCCAATGTCGTTTGCAATCGCCTCTTGCAGGTAAATTTGTAATTCAATTGATAGCGATTCAAACAAATTTCTATTCTGAATTATATCATTAAAAATCATTTGACGTGTTTTTTTATCAAGAGTGCTTAGGAACGTATCTATTACATCTTGAATTCCACTTAATTCTTTGTTTACATATGCTGTTTTGTATGAATCTTCGAATTTTTGGCAGAGTAGCTTCAAATAGTGGAGCTGCTCTTCTGCTTTCTCTATTTCATTCACTTTCGTTGCATATATAGATACAAACCATTCTGGATCTGTCCTGCCTATGTCTTCTATAGTATCAAGGACTTGAGCAAAAATATTAATATCGGCATTTTGATTACGTCCTAAAATTCTATAAGGGATTATTCTTTTGTGTAAATTTTCATCTTTTTTCCACTCATTTAGAGCAATCTGATATAAAATCTGATCACCATTCGAATTTGACATTAATCCTTCTATAAACTCTTGTCGATTATCAAAAAAGATTTCGCTATCAGAAAGAATTTTATTAGCAATCTGTTCATTTATAACAGATCTAAAGTCATAGATTTATGCGATAGTATGTTACTAAGAATCATTGGCTTGAGATGCATTGCAACTTCTGGAGTTGTAGTCCAATTAAAGATTCTCATAAGTAATCGTGGCTCAGATGTGAAATCAGTCAACTGTATCAGAATATCAGTTTGATTGTGCACTTTACCATTACGCCTACTGCTAATATTGTTTTTTGGTGCATATAAAATCAGGTTCATACACTCCTGCAGAAGGCTTTCTATATACCATAGCGGAAAAACTTTTGTCTTTAATACAACCTTTGCCTGTCTTCTATCCGTTTTATTGTATCTATGCTTGGTGAACCATTTTGCATATTAATTTATTATTTATTTTTGTTTGAGTAACTATAACTACATAGTAATTACTATAGAAATATTAAAATCATATGCCTGAAGCTAGTTTCGCAGCTTTTAGTGTGTTTATGAGGAGATATGCAACCGTCATTGGACCGACACCCCCTGGTACTGGTGTAATGTGACTTACTAAATCCATGACGTCATGAAAATCTACATCTCCCACAATTTGTGATTGAAATTTATTTATCCCTACATCAATTACTATTGCCCCTGGCTTAATGAGTTCTCTTTTAACGAGATTTGGACTACCTACAGCTGCAACTAAAATATCGCTTTTTATGCAATTATCAAGAATATTTGTCGATTTAGAGTGGATAATACTAACAGTACAATCATTTTGTAGAAGGAGTTCTGCTACTGGTCTACCTACTATATTTGATCTACCTATAATAGTTGCTTGCAATCCAGAAATGTCTTGTCGTACGCTTTTAATTAGATGAATGATACCTAGAGGAGTACATGGTATAAACCCATCTGTTTGATTATGTAGTCGTCCGACATTTATTGGTGAAAAGCCATCCACGTCTTTATTAGGTGAGATTGCCTCTAGTACAGCCTTTTTGTCTATGTGATTAGGCAAGGGCATCTGAAGTAGTATTGCGTTAATTGATTTATCCGCATTGAGAGAATCAATAAAATGAAGCAACTCAGAATTAGTAATTGATTCATTAAGAGTGTGTAAACTAGTTTCTATTCCTACTTCACTTGCCCTTTTCATCTTTATCCTGACATAGATCTCACTAGCTGCATTACTACCTATGAGTATTATTGACAACTTGGGTTTGATTTTTAGTCTAGTTATCTCACTTTTTATGTCATCTCGTAAAACCTGTGATTGAAGATTTCCATCAATGATTTTATTCTGCATTACACGAAATTTTTCTTAAGTATAACACAAATTACCTATAGCAAACTTTAACACACATATATTAGTTATAGAAAGCATAGCCATTGCTATCAACCACCGGCTTTAAATAGTCCTTTCTTGATCACCACCTCGTTGTTTAGATATCTCTACAAAGCTAGAAGGTTGTTTCTCAAGATCTTGAAACATTATCTCTATAAATCTATACGATGTACGCTCAAGTTTTTCCATAATTAATTTGACAAATATTTGAAATGGTTTTATCGACTCTAAATTCGGGATTATTTTATACATTTCTTTATTAAGCTTTCCTAGACAATTTGTTATCATGGATTCAAGATTCCTCAAGTTTGCTTCCCTCAAGTTTGCTGGTTCTACTAACGCTTGTAAGTATGAATGCTCAAATTTTTTGAAGAGCGGTATCAGATACTGTTCCTGTTCTTCTATATTTTGTATTGCATTTAATTTCATTACATAACTATTCATGAAAGTTTTCATGAAACCACATGGATCTGTGTTGCTGATGTTTTGTATTATATAAAGAACTTTAAGTAAAATAGACATGGGGACTTCAGGATTGCTTCCAAGAAACAAACAAATATCTGATTCTTGCGTACTATCTTTATAGAGTAAAGTGTTTCTTTCGCTGCAATCTGTTATCTCTTTAGACATTGACTCAAGATATTTTTGAATTTCGCGGTGCGAAAGTTGCATCATTGCCTCAGGCGAAATATACTGGAATTGTGGTCGTAAAGCTTGATTTATTGACTGTAATTTTGGTCGTAAAGCTTGATTTATTGTTCTCTCAGCTAGAGCTATTTTATACAAATTCTGATTGCCACTTGGATTGCTCATCAATCCAAGTAAAAAGACCCGCCTGCTGTTCCAAACCAACTTTGGGTCCATCAGGATGTTTTTAACTATTTCTTCATTTATAAGATGACAAGATCCTATAGCATAATAGAGAGAAGGATCTTTATTATCTAGATTCACGATTCTCTTAAGAATCTCTAGGGAAATATTAGGATTTCCTGCGATACTTACACATATACGGCATGCATCCTGAAATCCCAAAGCAATATCCAAGACTCTTAACAACACTCTACGAGTGGTAGCATTGCGAGCAATGCCTCGCAAAACATTACTTTGTTCATGTAGTGGTAAAAATGTATATAGATCTAAACATTTTGCTAGAGCTATCTCTGGAATAGGTTGCGGTGAACAAAGAATCTTGATAATTTGCTGAAGTCTTGGATTCGCTAATTCCTGCATAAAAATAAATAGTGAAATTAATATGTGAAAAGGCTACTCAAAGTAGCCTAACTTGATAGCATCATTTACATAAACCGTTTGTCCTTTATGTCCTGGAATTGCTCCCTTGATAGCTATAATTGAAAGCTCAGTATCAACATCAATAACCTGTAAGTTTTGTGTTGTAACTTGCTTTGCTCCCATATGTCCATGCATTTTCTTTCCTTTGAAAGTTTTACCTGGATCCTGTCTTTGACCTGTAGAACCTAGCGATCTATGGCTGACAGATACACCGTGAGATGCCTCTAGACCAGCAAAGCCATATCTCTTCATACCCCCAGCAAAACCTTTACCAATACTGATAGAAGTCACGTCGATGATCTGGCCGATTTTGAAGTGATCAGCTTTTAGCTCAGTCCCAACATCTAATAAGAATCCATCTGTAACTCTAAATTCCTTAGATATTTTAAATGAATCAATTCCAGCTTTCTTGGCAAGACCAGATTGTGGTTTCTTCATATTTTTAGCCTTAGCTACTCCATATCCGATCTGAACTGACTTATATGTAGAACTTTCATTAGTCTTTAAAACTATATTTCTATCAACCTTAAGTAAAGTCACAGGGATAGCTTTGCCTTCTTCTGTAAAGATCTGAGTCATACCAACCTTTGTTGTTATCAGACCTGTTCTGCGAGCTGATTCTATCATTTCTTACCTCCATCTAAAACTTTTATTTCAACTTCAACACCAGATGCTAGCTCAAGCTTCATTAGCGCATCAATTGTTTGATCCGAAGGATTAATAATCATATTCCTTCTAAAGGTTCTAATTTCGAACTGCTCACGTGACTCTTTATCAATGTGAGGAGATCTATTCACTGTAAATCTCTCAATCTTCTTAGGCATAGGAATAGGGCCATATACTGTAGCACCAGTCTTCTTAACTGTATCTACAACACGACCCACTTCAACATCCAAGATTTTATGATCAAATGCTCGAAATTTAATTTCTATTTGTGTATTTGTACTCATTATTTTACCTATTACTCAATAATTTCAGCAACAACACCAGCACCTACTGTTCTACCACCTTCACGGATAGCGAAACGAAGTCCTTTCTCCATAGCTATTGGGCAAATTAGTTCAACTGTAATTTCAGCGTTATCACCAGGCATCACCATTTCAACATCATCTTGCAAACTAATACTACCTGTTACGTCAGTTGTTCTAAAATAGAACTGAGGACGATAATTTTTAAAGAAAGGAGTATGTCTACCCCCCTCATCTTTTGTAAGAACATAGATCTCAGCTTTGAACTTAGTATGAGGCTTAACTGATCCAGTTTTACAAAGAACTTGACCTCTTTCAACGTCATCTTTTTTAGTACCACGCAGTAAAATACCAGCATTATCACCAGCCATACCTTGATCTAACTGCTTCTTAAACATTTCAACACCAGTACAAATTGTTTTAGCTGATGCTCTGATACCAACAATTTCAATCTCTTCACCAACTTTAATTGTACCTTGCTCAATACGACCAGTTACAACTGTACCACGGCCAGGAATTGAGAAAACATCTTCAACTGGCATTAAGAATGGTTTATCTGTTGGGCGCTCAGGGATTGGAATATATGAATCAACAGCAGCAATCAATTCACGGATAGCAGCTTCACCCTCAGGTTTACCTTCAAGAGCAGAGAGAGCAGAACCTTTAATGAATGGAACATTATCTCCATCGAAACCATTTTTGCTAAGGATTTCTCTTACTTCCATTTCAACTAATTCAACTAATTCTGCATCATCCACCATATCAACTTTGTTGAGAAATACAACCATAGCTGGTACACCTACCTGTCTAGCAAGTAGAATATGCTCACGAGTCTGTGGCATAGGGCCATCAGCAGCACTAACAACAAGGATAGCACCGTCCATCTGAGCAGCACCAGTGATCATGTTTTTCACATAGTCAGCGTGTCCAGGACAGTCAACATGACCATAGTGTCTTGTTTCACTTTCATACTCAACATGAGCTGTATTGATTGTGATCCCCCTTTCTCTTTCTTCTGGAGCTTTATCAATTGAACCATAGTCAACAAAAACACCAAAATATTTTGTAATTGCAGCTGTTAAGCTTGTTTTACCATGGTCAACGTGTCCAATTGTTCCTATATTGACATGTGGTTTGGTACGTTCAAATGTAGCCATTATTTATATTTTTTCAAAGTTAAAGTAAATCAGTTTTACCTGATTTGGTTATTCAAATTCTAGTATATAGTACTTTTTATCATAAAAGTAAATCTTTTCTTCCTTATCTAATTAACCTAAATCGAGAATTTTCTTAAGTCATTTATATAAAGATGAGATATTCTATATTTATATAGTAAACTTTTATCACTTATGATACTTAATAGAAAAAATGTATTTTCAGGACATAATTCTCAATTTGCAAAAATTTTGGATAGATCAAGGATGCATCCTTCTTCAGTCATATGATATAGAAGTAGGTGCAGGTACATCCCACCCAGCTACAACTCTCCGCTGCCTAGATGCAAATCCATGGAATATAGTTTACGTACAATCATCTCGTAGACCAGCTGATGCTAGATATGGTGAAAATCCAAATAGAACTCAGCACTACTACCAATTGCAAGTGCTAATAAAACCATCTCCTGATAATATCCAGGAACTATGTCTAGAAAGTCTTTCTGCAGTCGGCATAGATAGCAAGAGGAATGATCTTAGATTTGTTGAGAGTGATTGGGAAAACCCAACAATAGGTGCTTGGGGACTTGGCTGGGAAGTATGGTGTAATGGAATGGAGGTGATTCAATTTACATATATGCAGCAGCTAGGTGGAATTAAACTAAAACCAGTGCCAGCAGAGGTAACTTATGGCTTAGAAAGATTAGCTATGTACATTCAAGGCGTCGATAATTTTTGGGATATTAAATGGAATAAAAATTTTACCTATAGAGACGTATTTTATAGATCTGAAGTTGAATACTCTAAATACAGCTTAGAGTTAGCAGATATTAATTCACTCTACAAGAGATTTGATTTATATATAACTGAAGGAAAAAAATTACTCGCTGAGAGAAATATAGTTCCTGCATATGATCAGTGTCTCAAGGCATCTCACATATTTAACTTACTTGAGGCTCGCGGTGCCTTTAGCGTTGCAGAGCGTGCTGCGCATATAGCTCAGATAAGAAATGTCGTCCGGGATTGTTGTAAGGTTTGGTATGAATTGTCTCAGTAAATGCAAAAGTTGAAGTTCTTAATAGTTCCCTCTCTCATATAAGTTTATTATTTCTGCTGCAGATTCCTCTATAGCTTTATTTGTTACATCTATAACTGGTATATTAAGTGATTTAAAAAGTGAGTTTGCATAGGCTATTTCTTCTTTAACTGATGTATCTGAGATATAGTTGTCAACTATATAGCGTGCCCTATTATCTCTCTCATCACAGAGCATTAAAAGACGTGTGCTTCGTATTTTTGAAAGGTTGTATGAAGAGATAGTTAATCCTATTAACATTGTCTGCTTTTCATTAATTAGTTTCGAAAAATCAGTGGCAGCAATGCCAAGTATTATTGGATAATTAGCAACTTTATATCCTCTTTGTCCTAAATATAATGAAGTTGGTGATTTAGAAGTACGTGAAACACCAAGTAGTACTATGTCAGCTTTATTATAATCCTCAACATGCTGTCCATCATCATGACTGATTGCGAAATTAATACTATCGATCTTGCTATAATACTCTTGATCAAGAGATTGATATTTACCAGGTCTTGTATTTGATGGATCGAGATGAAAATGTTTAGTTATGAAGTTCACAAGAGGATCTAGTGGTGATATTATTGGAATCATTAATTGTTTAGACTTTTGTAGAAAATATTCTTTAACTTGCGATTCACCCATTGTATACATTACAATCCCTGGATTGACTTCTAGAGACTGTATAATTTCATCGATCTGTTCTTTTGAACGTACAAGTAAAAAAATTTTTTCATCAAACTCTACTTCAGGAAATTGAACAATAGTAGCTTTGCTGGCTGCTATGACTGTCTCTCCTGATGAGTCTGAAACAAGGTATAGATTCATTGGTCCTTTCATAATTTTTGATGCAATTTTTTGAAATTATAACCTATGTAATTTTAGAATATAAATAAGTTCTAAAGAAAGACATAATATGCTTTACTCTAATCATTAATTTAATACACTCTAATGTAGTTGAGCTGACTAACTATAAATAATATCAAGCGATGGCTTGACAACATTTGTCAGGAATTTCATGCTGAAAGATACAACAAAGGTATATCATATGACTGTACGATCTGCATAGTAAATGGAGTAGAAACAATACTATTTTCTATATGCTTACTTCTTAAAATTTAAATAAACTAAGATTACAAATTAAATTTCTCTATTCCTCAGCTTAGAAGAGACGATAGCAGCTGTAATGACTATAAAAATAAAACCTAATGATATATCCTTAGGAACATGAATACCTGAAGGTAGTAAACACAATTTTACACCAATAAAGAGAAGAATTAATATTATTCCATGTTTCAGATAGTAGTAATTATTTGCGCTATATGATAGACAGAAAAACAGCGCTCTAAGCCCAGCTATAGCCATTACGTTTGATGTGAAAATTATGAATGTATCGCGTGTAACTGTTATCACTGCCGGGATAGAGTCAACTGCAAATAGAATATCTGCCTTTTCAACTAGTATTAGAGCTAAAAAATTTATAGTTGGTACTAGGTTTTCTCCCTGTTTTGTAAAAAATTTGTCATACTTACACCATACAAAGTACTTCTGATAAGATGGAGTCTTCTCTTTATCATGTTTTGTGAGAAGCATATGGAGAGCACTAAAGATCAAAATGTTACCGAAAATATAGAAGACCCATGTAAATTTCTGAATTAATTCTACTGCAAATAGAATCATTAATAACCTCATAATAATGGCACTAATGATACCAATCCGCAGGATTATATGCTGTTGATGAGCAGTAATCTTGAACTTGTCAAAGATCATGATAAATACAAAAACATTATCTACGCTGAGAGTTAGCTCGATTATATAGCCAATGAAAAAGTCTATACTATACTTTTGCTCAATTTTATCTGAAACTATATGTAAAAAACCAAAAAACACAACTGCGCATAGGAACCAGAAACAAGTGCTATATAAGTTATTTTGAAGATCATTAGAGTTCTTTGAAATTAAAAATCTATCAATTAAACTTAAAATTATAAAAATAAATACAAATCCTAACCAATATTTAAGTGAAAAATCAGAGCTATCTAACATTATCATTAATAATAATTTCCTATATATTAATTATACTTGACGAAGTAAAAGTGTTTCAACAAACAAGTGATCTTTTGAGGAATTTTATACATAAGATGTATGTTGCATAACACTATATTGAGATTAGATCAGTAAAGTATAATTTAGAGTTGAGTGGTATAACATTCATTTCAATATCAGATAATCCACTGATAAAGACAGCATAGAAGTAAAATCTAGCTATATTTAGCAATGAATGTTATTTTTTATAATAAAATCTATTTCTGTGAAAATACAACTTTTAAGTGAATCTACTATAAATAAGATAGCTACTGGAGAAATTATAGACAGACCACTATCGGTTGTAAAAGAACTAGTAGAGAATGCTATAGATTCTGGGGCAAATAGGATACTGATTAATCTTGAAAGAGGTGGAAGAACTCTAATTTCAGTATCAGATAATGGCGTTGGCATAAATAAAGATAGTCTAGAGTTAGCTATTACTCGCTATGCAACATCAAAATTACCAGATGAAGACATATCAAATATACAATATATGGGTTTTAGGGGTGAGGCACTTGCGGCAATGGCAGTAGCTGGTAAGTTGATAATCTCAACTAAGACTAATGATAGTAATGATGCCTGGATGATAGAAGGCAATGGATTTATCAAACCAACTTCACATAAGTGTGGTACAACTGTAGAATTAAGAGACATATTTTGTTCTATTCCAAATAGAATTAGATTTCTAAAAGCTGAGAGTGCTGAAGTGGTAGCATGTAAGGGATTAATTGAGGCATTTGCTTTGGCTCACTCAAATATAAAATTCCAACTGATACATAATGGAAAAGATATTTTTAATTCTACAGATAATATTATTACCGAAGTTTTCGGTGAAGATTTCTCAGAAAATACTATAGAGTTTGATACAGGTGACTACTATAAAGATATTAGTCGTGTTAGGTTATATGGGCATTTATCAATTCCAACTTATAATAGAAAATCAAATAATAAAATTCTTACCTTCGTCAATAAAAGGTTGATAAAAGATAATTTTATAAATAAGTTGATAAGACAGGCATATTTCAATACCTTACCTGAACGTATAACCCCAAGTCTAGCCTTGTTTATAGATATACCTACCAAGTGTATAGATATCAATATTCATCCAAATAAGTCAGAAGTCAGATTTAGTGATGAAAGAATCATTAGAGATATAATTATTAACTCAATTAGAGATACAATAAGACATGTACAGACAAGAAATATCAACTATATAAAGAGGAGATCACTTAATAATAGGTTAGAGACACCTTACACAAATCTTTCATTGGAACTGAGGGATATAGATAATATTACTAC
The DNA here is from genome assembly GCA_964529685.1 of uncultured Candidatus Midichloriaceae bacterium. GTDB lineage: Bacteria > Pseudomonadota > Alphaproteobacteria > Rickettsiales > Midichloriaceae > JALQUO01. The sequence continues at coordinate 278,737 of CAZGZC010000001.1, forward strand.
TTATAGGGCAACTCAAAGTAATACTAGCAAGGCTATATTTCAAATAGCTGATAAATATATTGTAGCTCATAAGGGGGATAGTTTAGTGATTGTTGATCAACATGCAGCTCACGAGAGGATAGTTCTCGAACAGATAAATAAGATACAATTTAAAGTTCAAAACTTTCTAATACCAGTTGAACATGATTTTGGTAAAGCAGAGAATGATATGATTATGTCAATGTGTGAAAAGCTACTTAAAATTGGTATAACGGTGGAATTAAAAGAGAAAATTCTGATAAATTCTGCACCTCTAATTCCTGGTAACTTAGATGTAGTTGCTCTGTTAGAAGATATAGTTAATAATGAGTTGATGTGGGAAGAAGTGTTTAATTCTCATGCTGATGAGATTCTTAAGAAAGTTGCATGTTACTCAAGCATTAGAACTGGCAGAAAACTTAGCCTGGCAGAAATGGATAATTTACTACTTTTGATTGAAACTACTGATTTTGGCAGCCAGTGTATCCATGGTAGGCCTACATATCTTGAGTTGAATACAAGAACTTTAGATAAGCTGTTTGAGAGGAGTTAATATAAAAATTTAGATTATCTAGCAAATAAGCCTAGATGGATATTCACTACCTCAGAATATACAAGACTGCTGCTGCTACAAAGCCAGCTAAAACATCATCTAAAATGACACCTACAGCATTTTTCCAATATCTATCAATTAATGATATGTAAAATGGTTTAGTGATATCGAAGAAACGAAAGGGAATAAAGGCAGCCATAAAAATATAAAAAATTGCCATATTATCTCCTGTATCTACTGGAACAATAGAGAATTTCTTTAATGCACTGACAATCCAGTCATAGGCGAGACCTAATGTTACTAACTGCCCTATAACTTCATCTACAACTATAGATTGTGCATCTATAATCCTAAATGCCTCATGGTATTTTCTAATTGCAAAGTATCCTATAATTGATAACAGCACTACAAAGAACAGGAGTGTCATCTTTACTTCATAATCAGAAGATGAGCTATAGTAGGCAAAATACAAGAAAGGCATAGCTCCAAATGTACCAATCGTTCCTGGCATAAAACTTGATTTACCTAATCCAAACCAAGTTGAAACTAGTTCGTACCACTTCATATTGAAAAAAATATATAAATTTTCTTGTTAGAGTCTAACAGCAAGGTGATATGAGCGCAAGTTTTTTATACCCAAACCTCATTTTCACCATAGAATGTCAATCTTTCATACATTTGTTCAGCTGAAATTATTTCTTGATAGTCGCCTGTATAATGGAAAGCATGGAGATCTATACCTTTGCTTTCACAATATTGCTCAACTGCAAGTATGTTTTGCAAAAGATCATCAACGAAAATAATCTTAGATGGATTCAAGTCTTGTGTTTTCAGAAATTCTTTTAAACAATCACCTTTATTAAGTTTGCCAAACAAGCGACCTATCAAATCGCCTTTAAATAAGCCAAATCCCCAAGAATTATTATGAGCAAATAGGATGCCATTGAAGAATCTTGCACCATTCTTTAGTGTCAAATCTTCATTTGAGTTAAATTCAATCCCAAGATTCTTTAAGTCATTATATCTCCATTCAGCAAAAGTTTTATAATCATCATTATACTTTAAATCGCTATGGGGAGCATGAGTTATAGCTATTGTTTTAATGTTATTTTCGTTGAGATACTTTATTATTTCTAAAGTGTTTGTATCAACTAACTTTGATTTAGTTTCAACTATTAATCTCTCAAATAATTTAGCAGACCAAAAGATTTTTAATGGATATTTCCATAAAAAACTCTTAGCAAAGTTAATTTCATCTCTTAGACTTGCTTCATCTTTTGTTATAAGCACACGATCTACATCAAAAACTACAAGTGTATCTTTATCTGTGATCTTCTGTATCTGATTGAAAACATCAGACATCTTATCTGTTGCTATAATTTCCATTGCTAATCATTTATAATTTATAAGAATATTAGATTATATATCGTATATATTAAAATCATATATATTAAATTGGTATTTTATTACCCACTAAAAACATAATGAGAATAAGGATATTTAAAATCTTTTTATTGAGCTTTATAATTTTTCGTAGTGAGGTAGGATAAATCTAAAGCATGAAAAAGCTATTTCAATGATTCCCCACTAATTCTTATTAGTCACGACTATCAGCTTCTGCATTTAACTTCTGTTTATGGAAACCTGTACCAGCAGGTATGAGTTTACCAACTATGATACTCTCTTTCAGCCCCTCAAGTCTATCTTCTTTTCCTTCTAGAGCAGCTTCAATCAAAACTTTTGTTGTTTCTTGGAATGATGCAGCGGAGAAGAACGATTCAGTCTGTAGAGACGCTTTTGTAATGCCTTGTAAGATATTTCTACCGATAGCTGGCTCATATCCAAGCTTAATAGTCTTAGCATTGACTGCATTAAGCTCACGCTTATCTATAATTTCTCCTGATAAAAATGTGGTTCCGCCTGGTTCAATAATTTCAACTTTCCTTAGCATCTGTTTAACAATTATTTCAATATGCTTATCATTAATTGTCTCACCTTGAAGTTTATAGACAGTCTGTATCTCCCTAACCATATAGTGTGCTAAAGCCTCTATTCCCATTACCTGTAATATGTCATGAGGAGATGGTGATCCTTCCATCAACAAATCCCCTTTTTTAACAAAATCACCTTCTGTGACTGTTATATGACGTCCCCTCACAACAAAGTATTCAGTGAAGTCATCTGGATTCTCTGGATTACGTACTATAATTCTCCTTTTAGATTTATAGTCTTTACCAAATTCAATGAAACCATCATTCTCACTAATAACTGAGTGATCCTTAGGCTGTCTAGCTTCAAATAGATCAACTACTCTTGGTAGACCACCAATAATATCTTTGTTTTTAGAAGACTCTTTAGGGATACGAGCTAATATGTCACCAGCTTGCACTTCTTGACCATCAGAAACACTTAAAATAGCATCTACAGCTAAGAAATAACGAGCTTCCATTCCATTAGCCAAAGTCATTATATTTCCTTGATGATCACATAGAGCAACTCTAGGACGGAGATCTACATTACTTCTACCACTAGCCTTACTATCAGTAACAATTCTATTAATCACACCTGTAATATCATCTTGCATCTCTTGCATAGATATTCTATCAACTAGATCTATAAACTTAGTTATTCCACTCTTCTCAGTTATAATTGGAATTGTAAATGGATCCCACTCAGCTATCTTCTGACTAGCTTCTATCTTGTCACCATCATGCATAATAAGTCTAGCACCGTAAGGGATTTTATAGCGAGCCTTCTCATAGCCGTATGAATCATAGATCATAGCTTCACAGTTACGACTCATAACTATCATTCTGCTTTTACTATCAGTGACTGTATTTTTATGAGATAACCTCAACTCTCCAGAGTGAGATGCAACAGCACTTGACTGAGCACTTGTCTTTTGAGCAGCACCACCTATGTGGAAAGTTCTCATTGTTAGCTGTGTTCCTGGCTCACCAATTGACTGAGCAGCTATAATACCTACTGCCTCACCTAAATTTACCCATTCACCAGTAGATAAGTCACGACCATAGCACTTAACGCAAATACCACGGTTAGCTTTACAAGTCAGAACTGATCTGATTTCAACTGCATCAATACCAGCTTCATCTATTGCTTCAACTATCTTCTCATCAATCATTTCACCTGCGACAGATATCAACTCATTTGATATCGGGTGATATATATTTTTAGCTGGTATTCTACCTAAGATAGTCTCACCAAGAGCAGTAATAATCTCACCACCTTCAATCACTGGCTTAGCTGTTATTCCTTCAATCGATCCACAATCAATTACCGTCACAACACAATCTTGTGCCACATCTACAAGTTTCCTTGTTAAGTAACCAGAGTTAGCTGTCTTTAAAGCTGTATCTGCGAGACCTTTACGAGCACCATGAGTCGATGTGAAGTACTCAAGAACTGTCAATCCCTCTTTAAAATTAGATTTAATTGGTGTCTCAAGAATTTCACCTGAAGGCTTAGTCATTAGCCCCCTCATCCCCACTAGCTGTTTAATCTGAGCAGCACTACCACGCGCACCAGAGTCTGCCATCATAAAGATACTATTTAGTGAATAGCCAAGGTTTGTGCCGTCAGTAAGACTCTGACCTGATATCACTTTCATTGCATCACTACCAATCTTATCTGTACAGCGAGACCAAGTATCAACTGTCTTGTTATATTTCTCACCAGATGTGATTAATCCTTCTGCATACTGAGTCTCATATTGCTGTACTTCCTGTAGAGCTTCAGCCATTAATTTATCTTTTGTCTCAGGTATAATCATGTCATCTTTACCGATCGATAAACCAGACTTACAAGCATATTTAAACCCTAGCTGCATAATCTTGTCTGCGAATATTACAGTTGCCTTTTGTCCACAGGTTCTATAAACTGTATAGATAAGATTCGATACTTCCTTCTTTGTAAGTACTTTATTAATTTTGTCAAAGCTTATTCTGCCATCTTGAGGTAGTAACTCTGAGATTAAGACACGACCTGGAGTTGTATCCAATAGATATTCAATAACTTTACCATCTATCCCAGTGACTTTACAACGACATTTAATCTTAGCATGCAGAGATACCTTTTTATTTTCCAATGCTTGTTCAACTTCTGCTATGCCAGAAAAGAACATTTTTTCACCTAGTTGGTTTGGAAACTCTAAACTTAGGTAATAAAGTCCAAAAATTATATCTTGAGTGGGTACTATAATTGGCTTACCGTTTGCTGGACTCAATATATTGTTAGTTGACATCATTAGAACTCGCGCTTCCAGCTGAGCCTCAACTGATAATGGAATATGCACTGCCATCTGATCGCCGTCAAAGTCAGCATTAAATGCAACACAGACAAGTGGATGAAGCTGGATTGCCTGACCCTCAACTAATATTGGTTCAAAAGCTTGTATACCTAATCTGTGAAGAGTTGGTGCTCTATTAAGTAGCACTGGATGCTCCCTTACAACATATTCAAGAGCTTGTAATGCTTCTGGTCTATTCAATGTAATTAGCTTCTGTGCAGTTCTGAGGGTTGCTGCAGCGCCAGTTAGTTCTAGTCTTGCTAAAACAAATGGCTTAAATAGCTCCATAGCCATGCTCTTAGGTAGCCCGCACTGATGTAGTTTAAGCTCTGGTCCGACAACAATCACAGAACGACCTGAGTAATCAACACGCTTACCAAGTAGATTTTGTCTAAAACGTCCTTGTTTACCCTTGAGCATGTCAGCTAGTGCTTTGTAAGCTCTCTTGTTTGAAGCTCTAACTGCTTTTGATTTTTTACCATTTTCGAATGAGGCATCAACTGATTCTTGCAGCATCCGCTTCTCATTTCTAATAATGATTTCAGGAGCATGAAGATCAATTAATTTTTTTAACCTATTATTTCTATTGATAACTCTCCTATAAAGCTCATTCAGATCTGAAGTAGCGAAACGACCACCATCTAACATTACAAGAGGTCTCAAATCTGGCGGCATAACTGGCATTACTTCCAAAACCATCCACTCTGGCCTATTACCTGATTCTATAAATGATTCTACTAACTTCAGGCGTTTGACGATCTTTTTCCTTTTAATCTCAGAAGTTGTAGTACTTAACTCAGCTCTTAAATTAACTCTTATCTCTTCTAAGTTGAAGTTCATTAAGACGCTTCTTACAGCTTCAGAGCCAGTTCCTCCCTCAAATGCATCATCTCCTAATTCATACTTTGCACCATAGAACTCCTCTTCACTTATAAGTTGATTGTGTTTAAAGTTAGATATTCCTGGATCATATATAATATATAATTCAAACTGCAATATCTTCTCCATATACTTCATAGGAATATCTGTTAAAGTACAGATACGAGATATAAACCATGGATGTACTATTGGCGCTGCGAGCTGAATATGTCCCATTCTCTCACGACGAACTTTAGAAGTTGTAACTTCTACTCCACACTTTTCACAGACTATGCCACGGTGTTTCATTCTCTTGTACTTACCGCAGAGACACTCATAATCTTGTGCTGGACCAAATATTCTTGCACAGAATAGGCCGCGTGGTTCTGGTTTTGTTGTTCTATAGTTTATTGTATCTGGTCTTTGAACCTCGCCATATGACCATGATAAAATTGTTTCAGGTGAAGCAAGTGATATACGAATTTTTCTAAAAGCATTTAGATCATCAGTAGCAAAACTAGATGGTGCTGCCATAATTAATTATCTTTTTTTCTTCAGTTAATAGTTCAATGTTTAAGCCGAGAGATCTGATTTCTTTTATCATAATATTGAATGACTCAGGGGTTCCATATTCAAAATCAAGATCGTTCTGAATGATGTTTTCATATACTTTAATCCTACCGGCTATATCATCAGATTTAACAGTTAATATTTCTTGGAGTGTGTATGCTGCTCCATAAGCTTCTAGTGCCCAACATTCCATCTCACCAAACCTCTGTCCACCAAAGTGTTGTTTACCACCAAGAGGCTGCTGTGTAACTAAATTGTAAGGACCAGTAGAACGAGCATGCTCTTTATAAGCAACTAGATGATCCAGCTTCAACATATGGATATAACCAACAGTAACTTCCCTACTAAAGAATTCACCCGTCCTACCATCAATCAATTTTGTTTGTCCTGACGGAGAAACACCGCAATCAATCAGTATTTTTGATATTTCTTCATCAGTTGCACCATCGAAAGGAGGTGTAGCCATAGGCACTCCATCACGAAGATTTTTAGCATAAGCTATTATTTCATCATCTGACATAGCTGCTATCTTGACTCTTGTCTCAGAATCGTTAGCATTAACACCGTTATAAACTCTTTTTAGAGTATTTCTGATCTCATCTATCTTGTCTTGACAGAACTCTGCATTTAGGTCGTCAATTATATTACCTATTTTTTGACCGAGATTCTTAGCTGCCCAACCTAGATGAGTTTCAAATATTTGTCCAATATTCATCCTTGATGGCACTCCTATTGGATTGAGAGCTATATCAACTGGTGTCCCATCTTCTAGGAAAGGCATATCTTCTACTGGAAGAACTTTTGATACAACACCCTTGTTACCATGTCTACCAGCCATTTTATCCCCCGGCTGTAGTCTGAGTTTTCTAGCTAAGTATATTTTAACTATCTTTAATGCTCCTTGCGGGAAGTGATCACTACTCTGGATCTTCTCAATTTTATGCTTAAGCTCATCTTCAAATTCTTTCTTAATACTTAAATATTGAGAGTGAAGAGTCCTAATTGCATCAATGTTATCTTTGACAGGAATTGACCATCTTAACTGAGGTTCAAGACTCATAAGTAGTGCCATATTAACAATAGTACCAGCATCAAATCCATAATATTGGACAGTAAGTTTCTGTCCTTCAACAAGAAGTAATAACTTACCTGCGACTGCACTATCAACGATCTTAATCTGGTTTTCAAAATCTCTATTTAATTGATCAATCTCAGATTTCTCGATAATTATAGCTCTTTCATTCTTTTCGGTCCCTCTTCTGTTGAAAATTCTAACATCAATTACAACACCAGATTCACCTGGAGGAACTCTTAAAGATGTATCTCTAACCTCAGCTGCTTTCTCACCAAAGATCGCTCTCAATAACTTTTCTTCAGGCGTTAGGATTGATTCTGTTTTTGGTGTTACTTTTCCAACTAATATATCTCCAGCTTTAACGTGAGAACCAATAGTAATAATGCCATCTTCATCTAAAGTTATTAATGCTTCTCCAGATACTCCAGGTAGTTGTCTTGTAACTTCTTCCGGTCCAAGTCTCGTATCCCTTGCTACAATTTCATATTCTTGAATGTGTATTGAAGAGAAGACATCTTCTTGTACTATTCTTTGTGAAACTAAGATTGAGTCTTCAAAATTATAGCCATTCCATGGCACAAATGCTACAAGTACATCTTTTCCAAGAGCTAATTCTCCATTATCTGTTGAGGCGCCATCGGCAATAATATCACCAACTTCAACTCTATCTCCAAGGTCAACTATTGGTTTTTGACTTATACAGGTTGATTTATTAGACTTCTGATACTTAACAAGTTTATATACATCTATCCCGAATAATTTATCATCAGCACCAGATTCATCTGCTCTTATGACAATCTTATTTGCATCTACCTGCTCTATAATGCCAGATCTTTTAGCAACTACTACAGCTCCCGAGTCAGCTGCAACAACTCTCTCCATTCCCGTGCCAATTAATGATGCTTTGCTTCTAAGCAGAGGAACTGCCTGACGCTGCATATTCGCTCCCATTAGTGCTCTGTTTGCATCATCGTTTTCTAAGAACGGAATTAGTGACGCAGCAACTGATATAAGCTGCTTTGGCGCAACATCTATATACTGTACTTCATCTGGAGTTGCTGTGCCAAATTCACCATATCTACGGCAAGAAACTAGTGCATCTATAAGTGTTCCATTTTCATCAACTGATGCACTTGCCTGAGCGATTATATATTTACTTTCAACTACAGCCGATAATCTATGAAGCTCTTTTGTTACTTTTCCATTTTCAACTTTATAGTATGGAGTATCTATAAAGCCATATTGATCTATACCAGCATAAGTCGCAAGAGAGTTAATAAGACCTGTATTCTGACCTTCTGGAGTCTCAACAGGACAGATACGACCATAGTGAGTTAAGTGAACGTCACGAACAGCCATACCAGCCCTATCTCTACTTAAACCACCAGGTCCAAGAGCTGATACTCTTCTCTTATGTGTTATCTCTGATAGAGGGTTGATTTGATCCATAAATTGAGATAGTTGAGATGTACCGAAAAACTCCTGAATGATCGATGACAGAGCCTTAGAATTTATCAAATCGTGAGGCATTACAGAGTCAAGATCTGAGCTGTTCATCTTTTCAATGATAGATCTCTCGATCCTCACCAGACCTAATCTAAATTGATTTTCTATCAACTCACCAACAGATCTAACGCGCCTATTACTGAGACTATCTATGTCGTCTACCTCACCATTGCTATCTTTCAACTCTATAAGATGCTTGAGAACAACAATTATGTCATCTTGAGTGAGACATGTCATATCCATCGGTATATTAAGATCATGCTTCATATTAATCTTCATACGGCCAACAGGAGATAAATCATATCTAGCTCTATCAAAAAATCTATTATTTAATAAAGTCATTGCTGCTTCAATAGATGCAGCCTCAGCATTCTTTAAAATTGCAAAAATCTCATATAGTGCATCTTCTTGTGTCTGATTTTTATCTAACATCATAGTATTTCTCATATATGGAATACCTGTTGTATAATCCACATCGATCACATCAAGAGTTTTCATCTCAAGATCATTTATAAGATACTCGAAGATTGCAGGAGTAATCTCTTTACCACCTTCCATTACAATATCTCCAGTTCTAGGATGATAAACTGTCTGATATATATACCTACCGATTATATCTTCCTTGGAAACAACATACTTACGACCATCATTATCAGCATTCATCCTAAGCATCTTAGGAGTAATTTTGATATCTGCTGGGAAGATTATCACTCCTGTCTCAGCATCAACACAATTATCATCCAACTTAACACCCTTCATCTTCTGTAAATCAAGAGGCCTTATCCAAGCATTATTTTTATATTCATACCTCAATGGATTATAGAATGTAGATAATATTTGATCGTTAGTGAAACCAAATGCCTTTAAAAAAGTCGTAGCATATATTTTTCTTTTTCTGTCAATTCTACAGAAAAGTATATCTTTATTATCAAACTCAAAGTCTAACCATGAACCTCTGTAAGGCATAATGCTCGCAGAATAGATATATTTACCAGAGCTATTATTTTTTCCTCCATCATGGGTATAACAAACACCAGGAGACTTGTGCATTTGAGACACTATAACTCTTTGTGCACCATTTATCATGAAAGTACCACTTTCTGTCATGAGAGGTATTTCCCCCATAAAGACGTCTTGCTCCTTTATGCTTTTTATTTCTTTCTCACCATCATCTCCTATTTCCCAAATAACAAGCCTTACAGTTATAGATAGAGATGCTGAATAATTTATACCTCTTTGGGTACACTCATATAAATCATATTTAGGAGTAAATAAGTTGTACTTTACATATTCAAGAGTTGCTTTGCCTTCAAAGTCAGACAAAGGAAAAACAAATCGAAATATCCCTTCAAGACCTTTGTTTTCTCTCTTAATAGGATTGACTTCCATTTGTAGGAAGTCATTGTATGATTCTTTCTGAGTTTGGATAAGATTTGGAATCTTGGTTGTAGTTGTGATTCTACCAAAGTTTTTCCTTCTCAGAAGCTTCTTTATCGAATATGAATTATGGTTAATTGTTGTACTAGACACAGATACCTCTTTTCTGGTGTTAAATCAAAATAACAGAATCATTACTCATAGTTTTTCTGGACTGATAAAAGTTTCCTAGAAGACTCATTCATAAATTCTGCCGTTAGATAGTAAAATTAAAGATAAAATAGAATACGGAACATATCATGCGATCTGTACCTTTGCAAGTGCTCTTGAGAAAAAGTTGTTGACTTTGTATTATAGGTATGTATTTGTTTTCCTCTGACTGAGGTTTGTATTTATTTCATCACTTGTCTGAACAAAATTGTTATTTACAACTATTGCTCTTTCCATGACAATAGATAGGTTATACTAGTTTTCAGCGATTTCCAATTCTAGAGATTTATACATGTACTACTGAGCTACAAGCATCTAGTGAAGTTGATAGTGAGGTAAATGCTAGTGTTATTGTAACTATGGTTGATGGCCCATTTGATCATTTTATTACAATTTGGTCTCTTAAAAAGATTGGTGATAAAAAAATCCTGCTCCAATTCAAATGTGATTTCTTAATATTAAATTTATTTTGAAGAGTTCTGCATTTTATTTTAGATCCTTTGGAATTAGTATGGATTTCAACATAAAAGTATAATAGGTAGATTGCATATAAGATCTCCATGCTGCTAGATGGGTAATATACATAATTCAGATCCTCTTTTCGATTAATATCGAAAAATATGTTAAGCTAACCTCAATTAAAATTTGCTAAAATAAAAAAAATTAGTGTAATTTGTATATATAAAAAGCTAAATCATGACCAAAAAATTACAAACAATCCGGGGTATTAGAGATTTGTTGGATGATGAACTTGAAACTTATAATCGAGTAATTGAAGTTAGTTCAAGGCTTGCTGCTTTACATAATTATGATGAGATTGTTTTACCTATTCTAGAATACTCATCTGTCTTCTTTAGAACTCTCGGCGAAGCATCTGATATAGTTACAAAGGAAACTTATACTTTTGCAGATAGAGATAAAAGAAGCATTACATTACGTCCTGAATTTACTGCATCAACTGTTAGATCTCTTATTAGTAACGGTTTGACACAGTCTATGCCAAAGAGATTCTTTACTTATGGGCCAATATTTAGACATGAGAGACCACAGAGAGGTAGATATAGACAATTTTACCAATTTAATTGTGAGCTCTTTGGAAATGATTCTCCAATGGCTGATGTAGAAGTTATCAACTTACTTTCCCTTATTCTCTCGGAGTTAGATCTATCAAAGGAATTTGAGATTGAAATTAATTCATTAGGAGACAAAGAGTCATCTAATATCTATACAAAGATCCTACGTCAGTATTTATTAGACAACTTTGATAAATTATCTGATGTAAGCAAAGAGAGAGTTAATAAAAATCCTCTACGTGTACTAGATTCAAAAGATGAGGAAGATATAGAGATTCTGGCTTTAGCACCATCAATAAGAGATTTTCTCAATCAACAGTCTATTGACCACTTTGCAAATGTCTGTGAGAATCTTGATCTATTGCAAATACAATATAAGATAAATTATAAGCTTGTTCGCGGATTAGATTACTATACCAATACTGTTTTTGAGCTTACAGCTGAGAAGCTTGGTGCGCAGAAGGCTATTGCTGCAGGAGGCCGTTATGATAGCTTGGTTGAATCTATGGGAGGACTACAAACACCTGCTGTTGGCTTTGCCCTCGGTATCGATAGGATTCATGAGCTTTTAAAAGAGTGTAATGTATTGAAAAATACCTCTAAATCTCTTTGTTATTTAATCCCAATTGGTGATTCTGCTGAAACTTATAGTTTTAATCTCGCTCAGGCGTTGCGTAAAAAAGGTATTACAGTCTGTTTAGATCACAATTTTTCAACTAAAAAGCGAATAAAGATTGCTGATCGTGAGAGATATCCTATCTGTTTGATTTTTGGTGATGAGGAGTTAGAGAGCGGTGAGTTTATTCTACGTGATATGGTCGCTAGCGAGGAGAGAAGAATCAATGAGGAGGAGCTCGATGAAGTGTTGATACAACGACTAGATAAAAGATGAAGATAATTCATTGGTTTCGGCAAGATTTACGGTTAAGTGACAATCCTGCATTGTATGAAGCTTCTAAGTCTGACGAAATTCTGCCAATTTATATTTTAACTGATTATGATAATAAAAATTTAGGCGAAGCAAGTAAGTGGTGGCTGCATAATTCCCTTATAAGTTTAAAAAATAGTCTAAATGGCAAATTATTAGTTATTCAAGGCAATCCTAAAAATATATTATTGAGATTAATTCAGCAATTTAAGATTGATTTTCTGAGCTGGAATAAATGCTATGAACCACATAATCTAAAATATGATAATGAGTTGCAGAATATATTTCCGAGTTGTCGAGTATATAATGGTGGATTGTTGTGGGATCCTAAAATTATAGTAAAAGCTGATGGTACCCCTTATAAAGTTTTCACACATTTTTACAAAAAAGGATGTCTCAAAAATCCTGTGCCGAGGAAGCCTCTTCCTAAACCTGAACAGCTTAGATTTATAAAGTGTGACTATGGAGACGAAAAATCTATTGACTCACTAGAGTTAGTACCTATAATCTATGAGTATAAGAAATTTGAGAGTCATTGGAAGGTCGGTGAAAACGCTGCTATGGAATGTCTTGATGAATTTTTAAACAAAAAATTGTGTAATTATAAACTAGGACGTGATTTTCCAAGCAAGAATTTCGTTTCTAAACTATCTCCATATTTGCATTTCGGAGAGATATCTCCTAATCAAATATGGTATAATGCAATCAATAACAGAGATATTTCTGAAAAAAACTTAGATCATTTTCTACGTGAGCTTGGTTGGCGTGAATTCTCATATAATTTACTATATTATTTCTCTAGTCTACAAGTTGAGAATCTCAATCAAAAGTTTAATAATTTTCCATGGACCTGGGATGACAATCTCATAAAAAAATGGCAAAGAGGTGAGACAGGTTTTCCTGTAGTTGATGCAGGGATGCGTGAGCTTTGGGAAACTGGCTATATGCATAATCGTATTAGGATGATTGTTGCGTCATTTTTAGTCAAAAACCTCATGATTGATTGGCGTATAGGTGAGAAGTGGTTTTGGGGTTGCTTAGTCGATGCAGACATGGCTAATAACGGAGTTAGTTGGCAGTGGGTTGCTGGCTGTGGAGTTGATGCAGCACCATATTTCAGGATTTTTAATCCGATTACTCAGTCTAAAAAGTTCGATCCAGATTGTATCTACATTAGAAAATATCTGCCTGAGATTGCTCATTTACCTAACAAATATTTGTTTCAGCCATGGACTTATACTGACAAAATTGACTATCCACAACCTATAATTGATCTTAATCTGTCGCGGAAGATGGCATTGAAGGCTTTTTCATCAATTAAAGATTGAGAGAAGCTGACTAATACGATTTTTAGTGCTCGTTATTCAACTAATAGCAGTAATGCAATAAGTCCATTTTAGTTAGATTTTTCTTCTCTATCTCATTGAAAGTCTTGATAATCTGGCCGTTTTGCATCGCGACTAATTTATTTCCATATTTTATTGCATCGTCGAGGCTATGAGTTGTCATTATGCAAGTTGTGTTTGTTTCTTTCATTTTCTGAGCGGTGATTTTCATAACGTCTGAAGCTGTTTTAGGATCTAGAGCGCTTGTGTGTTCGTCTAAAAGTAGTAGATCTCTCTTAAAAAATAAATTTAGAGCTAATAAAAAACACTGTCTTTCACCACCAGATAATTCACTGGTCTTTGCATACATCAATTTGAGCAACTTAGGCTTGATAGATTCAACTATTGACAAAAAATTATTGAAATCATCTTGTACAAATGCTTCACTATACATATCAAAGTTTTGCATAAGAGAAAACTCCATAAAGAGGTTATCTCCCACGTTTTGCGTCACTGTGCCTATATGTCTAGAAATTATATTGTGCTTAATCTTCTTAATTTCAATTTTATCTAGAATTTTTATGCTACCAGTATATTTTATACTACCATTTATTGCTTTTAGCATTGTGGTTTTACCTGAACCATTCGATCCTAAAATTATTACAAAATCGTCTTTCTCTACTCTATATGATACATTATTTAGAAGAATCAAGCTATTCTGCAATCTTACAGATAGATTTTTTATCGCACAGACCACTTGGAATTATTTTTTGGAGGCCGAAGGCAGAATCGAACTGCCGTATAGCGGATTTGCAATCCGCTGCATTACCACTTTGCTATTCGGCCTAAATCTTTTTTTATTTACGCTTAGCTCTTTCTCTTTGGCGTCTTGTTCTAGCTCTTTTTTCCTTCTCTTTTTTCTGTCTAGAAGGCTTTACATAACCAGTCTCTCTTGTTCTCACAGCAAAGTTAATATTTTCGATTTGAGAACCTCTCTTAAGGTTACGAATCGCTGTTTCTGGGTTAGCAAATCCGACAACTACTATCACGTGTTTACTTTTTCTAGTTTAAATTTCATTATGGGTATTTATATACTGTTTTCAAATTTAATGCAAGTAGTGGGACATTTCTGTTGCTTGGTAGTCCCGCACCACCAGTTCAGTTTCCTTCGTCAGCTATTAAGCGTGAGCGAATTTAACATCACTTGTAGCAAAGTTATCGTTTGCATTTAAGGTTTCGATCCTTAACAGAGGTATCATTCTGAGTAAAACTAATCCTTTTAGAGCCTGTCGAATCTTGGTCATCCCCATAAAAAAATGGTGGAGATGCCGGGTACTGCCCCCGGGTCCAGTGCTGTTATTACGAACCGTATTTATTACTATAGTTGAATCATTTCAACAATTTCATTCTATCAAACAATTTTATTTTTTACAAGAAAAATTTTACTTTTTCTCAAGAGTCTTAATTAAATTATCAATACCACCTTTCTCTATTACAGCTGCAAACTCAGATCTTTGAGTTGAAAGAAGGCTAAAATCTTCACTAGTTATATTCCGGATTTTAAATGATCCCTTATCTTTTTTACATCTATAAGATATATTAATAGTTGTTTTTTCAGTGCCTTTAGTTGCAAGTATCTGAGTCATGACCTGATACTGATCATTCCCAAGATCTTTTGATCCTATTATTTTTACAGCTTGGTTGTTATATTCTTTAAATTTCGGCACATAAGTTTTAATTAAATATTTCTTATATGAAGCAAGATACTGACTTTTTTGGTCATCTGACATATTTTTCCAAAATTTAGCAATAGCAAATTTTGACATCCAGTTCATATCAACTACATCATTGAAAATTTCCTCTAGCTTCTTAGTTTTTTTATCATCTAATGCTTTAGAATTGATGATTTTTAACACTCTGCGAGATATATTTGATATAAATTCTTCAGCTTCTTTACTATTATTAGCAAAAGCAACTTCGCTATTTGAGATAAAAAATAGAAGTGAAAAAATAATGATTAAAAATTGCAGAAACTTATTTTGAATTGCTGTCATAGGCTTTTTTTTGAATAGTTTTAATATATAATAGCATGAATGTTAAGCCAAAAACAAGTTTTAACATTGGGGTTGTGGCGCAGTTGGTAGCGCGTTTGAATGGCATTCAAAAGGTCAGCGGTTCGATCCCGCTCAACTCCACCAAGCATCTGTAGCTCAACTGGATAGAGCATCGCCCTCCGGAGGTGAAGGTTGTAGGTTCGATCCCTGTCAGATGCGCCAAATTTATTACACTAATTTTAAAATGGCCGTATGATTGATTTTTATCAAAGATAATGGCTAAAAAATTAGAATCTGTAATATATTTTTAATATTTCTAGTATAAATTACTACAAAGCTTTCTAGTATAAATTACTACAAAGCATACATTAATAAACGTTAATAAAAAAAAATATGATAAAATCTCATCCATTACTAAGTTGTGCTGGAATTGCTGCTCTTGGTGCTTTCATCAACTGCAGTTCAAAATTTGATCGAGGAACTTTCGAATTTAATTCCCCAAGTATCGATTCGTTATTTGATGCTTTTATTCTTGGTACACTTCCAGTAATAGTTGTTACTGCTATTGATCAGTTTGGACATCAAAATCTCTTTAATAATAAACCTCTAGAATATGGATTAACTGTTTTTGAGGCATCTCGAGGATTCGAAGCACTATGTCAATCCATGCCACCACAGCGTAGTTCGAGTGTTAAGAAGTTAACCATAAACACTGCAGTACAAGCTGTTATATTTAAAGCTATTTTAGATGGTGCAAACTCTGCCATTGAAAGTGATAATCTAGATGGTGCAAACTCTGATCCTCTTAATGATCATGCAACAGAAGAAGTATCTCCATATCAGAATTGATGATCACTGCTCTTTATCATGTAACTATCTTAAGTGCATATAACGAGAGGTTTGAGTCTCTAATACATGTACTAAGAAATACGATATCAGAAAGAAATTTGGTGAATTTGTAAATCTAACACATACCAGACAAGAAATTTCTAGCGCATTGCAATGATAGACTATACATGCTACAAGGTCTGAGGAAAAAGTAATGAAAAATAATAATGATCAAGTTATACCAGCTACAGCCCTGGTAGGGATTACTTTTATGATGTGTAACACAGGAGCGTTAGCAATTTCAGATATAGCAAATAAGATTCTCCGTAGCGATCTGTCATCTGGTATGATAGTTTTCCTATATAAATTTTGTTTATTACTAATTACCCTTCCATGGATTCTCTTTCATGGCACTAAGCATATAAAAACAAAACGTTTTCATTTCCATCTCTTGCGCAGTTTTTTTGGTACATTTGGTGCTATATCTTTCGCGCAAGGGTTAAAATATGTAACGATGGCTGATGCTGCTGCTTTTGAAAACCTCCAGTATATAATTATAGTTTTACTCAGCGTTCTATTCTTTAATGATAAGCTAGATTCAACCAAAATAATGGCTATAGTAGTAGGATTTCTAGGTGTATCTATCATAGTTAATCCTAAGTTGATAAAAGATGTCATTTGTGGCTGTGATCATGAAATAACTACTGCCAGCGACTACTCTAAGTATAGTTATACATTCCTTGCTATCTGTTGTTGGTCTGTCAATAGTCTATTGGTCAAAATATTGGGCAACACAGAACATAATAAGACACAGATGTTCTACTTACTTCTCTTTTCATCTATATGGGCATTCCCAGTAGCATTTATTAAGTGGAATGTAACAGAGTTTGCAGGACAAGAGTTGACTATAATACCTGAGTTTTTTGATCCTGGATTTTATAAATTAACGACTCAACATATAATGTTCCTATGTTTGATGGGAATTTGTTATTTCATACATGGCGTTGCATACTTTAATGCTCTTAAACAGGATCTTTCAATTGTTATACCATTCCGTTACACCAAATTAATCTTTAGTGGTTTGCTTGGCTATGCTATCTTTAGCGAAGAGATTGATGGCTATAGTTTCATAGGCTACCTATTGGTAACGTCTTCTAGTTTTATGCTGATAAGATATGAAATAAGGAAGAGAAGAAAAGCAATAATGTCATAAAAGCTAAATATAATTGCAAAGATTGAGATTTCTTCAAATAACTTACAAAACCTAATGGCTTTTGTATTTAAGTAAATCATACACATATAATATATATTGAAATTAAAAAACATTATGTTTGACAATTTATCAAAAGGACTAAACAAAATCTTCAGTAAATTAAAGAATAGAGGCCTTATATCAGAAAATGACCTAAATGATGCAATTAGGGAGATTAGAATAGCCCTCCTTGAAGCGGATGTCTCACTGCCAGTCATAAAACATCTAATCAACTCAGTTAAGGAGAAAGCATTAGGAGCAGAAATTATAAAGAGTATTAAACCTGGTCAAATGATAGTAAAAATTATCCATGACGAAATAATTGACATACTTGGAGGTGTAGATGACAAACCGAAGTTGAATCTCAAGGGAGATATACCAGTGATAATGTTTGTAGGATTGCAAGGATCTGGTAAAACAACTAGTGCTGGAAAATTAGCTTTATTTTTAAGGAAACGATATGGTAAAAAACCATTTTTAATATCAACTGATATATATAGGCCAGCAGCGCAACTACAGCTAGAAAGTCTAGCAAAGCAAATCGATATTCCTTCTCTTAATATAGTCAATGGTGAAATGACTATTGACATTACAAAGCGTGGTTTAAAAATAGCTAAGGATTCTGGTTGTGATCTAGTGATAATAGATACCGCTGGTAGACTTCAAACAGATGATGAGATGATGATTGAGCTAGAGAAAATCGTACAGATCTGTAATCCAAATGAAATTATCTTTGTAGCAGACTGTATGCTTGGGCAGGAGGCAGCAAATATAGCTAAAGCTTTCACAGATAAGTTAGATGTAAGCGGTATCATCCTCACTAGAGTTGATGGTGATAGTAGAGGAGGTGCTGCACTTAGCATGAAGCAAGTTACTAACAAACCTATAAAATTTATAGGTGTTGGTGAAAAGTTAAATGACTTTGAAGAATTTCATCCTGAGAGAGCTGCATCACGGATTTTAGGCATGGGTGATATAGTTTCATTAGTTGAGAGAGCAAGTGATGTAATGGAAATGGAGGAAGCTGAATCAATTAAGAAGAAGCTTGAGACAGGTAAAATCGACATGAATGACATTTTAAAACAGCTACAAAATGTAAAGAAGATTGGTAGCATTTCATCTATTATAGGTATGATTCCTGGACTGAGTAAGTTGAAAGATAAGTTGGGAGGCATGGTTAGTGAGAATGGTATAAAAAAGCAAGAAGCAATTATTCAGTCAATGACATATAAGGAGAGAAATCATCCAATCATAATAAATGCTAATAGAAAAAAAAGAATAGCCAATGGCTCTGGAACAAATGTTTCAGATGTCAATAATCTCCTGAAAAAATTCTTTGAAATGCAAAAAATGTTTAAACAGATGGGGAAACTTGACATCAGTAAAATGCAGAAGATGCTTGGTATGTAGAAATCACTGAAGCTATAAAAATCCCTCAACACAGAGAAGACTATTTGAAATAGTTAAAATAACTATCTA
The DNA here is from genome assembly GCA_964529685.1 of uncultured Candidatus Midichloriaceae bacterium. Taxonomy (GTDB): domain Bacteria; phylum Pseudomonadota; class Alphaproteobacteria; order Rickettsiales; family Midichloriaceae; genus JALQUO01. The sequence goes on from CAZGZC010000001.1 coordinate 298,149, forward strand.
GCATTTAATAAATTTGTAATATTTTTGTGTATTCTAAATATAGCTAAAATAATTAAACGCAATTAAATGTTAGAAAAATGTCTTTTTTTATATAACATATATGAACCTAATTCTACTCACTTTGAGCAAGCATACAGAGCTCAAGGAATCAACGAAAAACAAACAATCTACAGATTGCATGCATTGTTGCAAACAATATTGTTTAAGCAGCAACAAAAATGTGCTATATCACACAAACTAGGGCAATGTATAAATAATCGTAATTACCCTGTATCCATAGAAACATTCGATATTTTGACTAACAATCGTATGTCCGTAAATTACAGTCAGACAATGGATGATCTAATAAAGAATTGGTCAGAGAAAATATTTTATTTCTATAATTGTGCATTTCAAAAGCCAGAGCCATCTGAGATACCTCGTGTGTTGTGTTCATGGATCAAAGATAATCAGTACACTGGTGTAACTTTTAATCCCTTCTTCTCTCTACAGGATCTCCGACAATATAAAAGAGCATATGAAGATGTACAACGCGCATTAAATGTTGAAGGACTAAGCGTAATAGAAAATCTTGATCTACCAACTGCGATAACTGATTTCGGTAATGCATTTATGATGATGGAAGCTTTAAAAAAACAAAACTCACCCTGGATTGCTAGATATTTAACAACACACAATCTAGAACAAATCAATGAATGCTTAAATAGCATTGCGATTGATGAATCTAATATAGGTCGAAAGATTAAAGCTTTAACCGAGAATGAAGAATATAAAGCAAAATACAACACAGCAGTAGCTGGAGATATGAATGAGTTTAAGAAGTTTTTATTTAGTTGTTTGTATTTTGTAATACACTCACTGAAGTTTATTTCTTTTCAAGAATCTTTTGTTGAAGCTCAAACAAACTACACGACAGACTGTGAGAGCATTAACAACTCTTTAGAAAAGTTTAAAATTTTTATTCAGAATCAAACGCCAACAGTCCAGTGGAAGCTTACTTAGTCATTTCTCAAGTTTTGTGATATAAAGGTCCAATAAAAAATGGTTAGGCAGGAACTATTAGAGCAATGCAAAATAAATGGTAAAAAAAAGATAGTTGTAGCTATGTCAGGTGGAGTTGATAGCTCGACTGTTGCTGCTCTCTTACATGATGCTGGTCATGATGTCATAGGCATTACTCTGCAGCTATATAGTATTAACTATGAAGTAAAAAATCTTGGGACATGTTGTGCTGGCAAGGATATATATGATGCGCAAATGGCTGCTGCAAAAATAGGTATACCTCATTATGTCTTTAATTATGAGCATAACTTTAAAGCTGAGGTGATGGATAAGTTTGCTGAAAGTTATATTAATGGTGAGACTCCAATCCCATGTGTCCTGTGCAATAAAACTATAAAGTTTCAAGATCTTTTGAGGGCTGCAAAGGACCTATCTGCTGACAGAATGGCTACTGGACATTATGTCCAAAGGTTTGATGTTAATGGTGAAGCCCAGCTTCATAAAGGTGTAGATCCAATGAAAGACCAAAGCTACTTCCTCTTTGCTACAACAAAAGAGCAGTTAGAAATGCTGGAGTTTCCACTAGGTGGACTAACCAAAGATCAAACCCGCAAATTGGCTGAGTTTTATGGCCTAGAAATAGCTGATAAACCAGACAGCCAAGACATTTGCTTTGTGCCCAATGGTAACTACAGGGAGATAGTAATGCAGCTACGTCCGGATGCAGAAAGAAAAGGGAAAATAGTGATGACTGATGGTAAAATTTTAGGGGAACACAATGGGATTATAAACTATACAATTGGGCAGAGAAGAAGGCTAGGTATAAGCTATTCTGAGCCGTTATATGTAGTCAAAATTAATCCTAAAGAAAATGAAGTAGTACTCGGTACGAGAGATAAACTAGTAAGCAACAAATTTAAAATCAGTAATATCAATTGGCTCTTAAGTAATGTTCCAACTGAAATTGAATGCTCTGTTAAATTACGTTCAGCACATTCTGGAGCTATAGCAAAGATTAACGTGCATGATAGTAGTGCTTCAGCTGAGCTATATGGTGGATATGCCGGGATCACTCCTGGGCAAGCCTGTGTAATGTATGATGAAACAAGAATCATTGGTGGTGGGTGGATTACTAGATAATAAAACTTCTTTGTAGCTTTATCTAATATGCAGATCTTGCAAAAAAATGAGATACATAGAGATTTTAATTATGATGACATCAACCAAAAATTCGATACTCTACTTTGCAGAAAGGTTACAAATTTACATATAAAATAAATTGTTCTTCTGTAGAAAATTAGTCTTTACAGAGACTTATGTTAAAATAGACTAAAAATTCTGTTAAGGCATGTCTGGAAAAAACTTATTAGTAGTTGAATCACCTGCGAAAGCAAAAACCATTACAAAATACTTGGGAAAGGATTTTATAGTTCTATCTTCTCGTGGACATGTGAGAGGAATACCATCTAAGAGTCATGCAGTTAATACAGATAACTTTGAAACAGAGTACGAGATAAATCCAACATCAGCAAAGTACCTAAACGCAATAACAGATGCAGCAAAGACAGCAAAAAATATCTACATGGCAACTGATCCAGATAGAGAAGGAGAAGCAATCTCATGGCATGTAGTGGAAGTACTTAAAGATAGAAAAATACAATTAGATGAGAAAGTTTTTAGAATTACATTTAATGAAGTCACACCAGAATCAGTCAAGGCAGCTATAAAATCACCACGAGAGATAGATATGGGATTAGTATCAGCTCAGAGAGCAAGACAATCACTTGACTATCTAGTAGGTTTCTCAATTTCTCCAATTCTGTGGAGGAAGCTACCTGGTTGTAAATCAGCTGGGCGAGTCCAATCAGTTGCATTGAAAATCCTTTGTGAGAGGGAGCATGAGATAATTAAATTTAAACCAATGGATTATTGGACTATCACTGGGCAATTTAACACGGGAGAAGATTTCTCAGCAGATCTAAGTGAAATCAATAGTAAACAAGTTGAAAAATTCTCATTATTATCAGATGTGGCAGCAAAATCTGTTGTAGAAGCTCTTAAACAGCTAGATTACTCAATAACAACAATAGAGAAGAAAGAATTTAGCAAGAATCCTGAGCCACCTTTTATAACGTCAACACTAATCCAAGCAGCTTCAACATCTCTTAAAATGACATCTAAAAAGTCAATGCAGATAGCTCAGAAGTTATATGAAGGCATAGCTATAAAAGATCAAACAATAGGTTTGATAACATATATGAGAACTGATAGCATTAATCTATCAGAAGAGTCAGTTGAAAAGTGCAGGGCTGTAATTAAACAACTTTATGGAGATACATATCTGCCGAAAGAAGGAAGAGTTTTTAAAAAGAAAGTTAAAAATGCTCAGGAAGCTCACGAAGCAATTAGACCAACAGATCCTAGCCTAATCCCAAGTGAAATAAAGAGCTTCCTTACGGATGATGAGTTTGAGTTATATAACATAATTTGGAAGAGATTTATAGCCTGTCAAATGTCATCAGCAAAAACAGCAAAAACAACTATAAAAATAGATGGAACTGGTAACTTTAAAGGTGAAGCAGCAGAACCTGTAAAAGATTTTCTAAATAACTATAATATGTCAGCTGAGTTTAAAGTTAGCGGTACAATGGTCCTATTTGATGGTTTTCAAAAAGTCTTATTTGAAACAACTAAAAAAGATGCTGAAGTAATACTGCCTAAAGTTACAGAAGGAGATAAAATCTCGCTAATTGATATAATTTCAAAACAACATACGACAACAGCTCCTTCTCGCTACTCAGAAGCAAGCTTAGTGAAGAGGATGGAGGATCTAGGAATTGGCCGTCCTTCAACTTATGCAACGATAATTAGCATTTTACAAGAAAGACAATATGTATCTTTAAATAAAAATAGATTCCATGTAGAGGATAAAGGAGTGCTAGTTAACACTTTCCTTAATCTTTTCTTTACACAGTATGTTGAATATGGCTTCACTGCTGCTCTAGAGGAGGAATTAGATGACATAGCTAGTGGTACAAAGAATTATCTAGACACTCTCAAGGGGTTCTGGCAGCCTTTTCAAAATAATGTAGATGAGATAGCTAAGATCCAGATGACTACAATTCTAGAAAAACTTCAGTCAGCCTTAGGTGGGTTCTTATTTAAGGAAAATAACAAAAAATGTCCAAAGTGTAATAGTGATTTAAAGCTTAGAAACTCTAAGTTCTCACCATTTATTGGCTGTTCAAACTATCCAACTTGTGATTATGCACATAAATTTAGATTATATAGTGACAAGGATGATAAACAGATGAAAGCTGATGATTTTATTAAGGAAGACGATGTGCCACATATGATCCATAGCGGCAATATAAGAGTTATTGCACAAGATAAAGAAGAACAGGTAATGTTAAATAAAGGTCAGTATGGCTACTATATTTCACTGTGTAAAGATGGATTAGTACAGAAGAATTTCACAATACCTAGCTTTATAGATCTAGAAAATTTCAACTTGGAGTTAGATCAAATAAAGAAATTATTTGAAATGCCATTTACTATAGGAAAATATGAAGGAAATGAAGTAAAGATTGGGATTGGACGATATGGGCCTTATGTGCTATATAAGAAGAAGTTTTATTCAATTAAAAACAAAAATATAATTGCAGTGCTAAACTTTTCTTTAGAAGAAGCAATTGCTTTAGTAAATGGTGGAAAGTAGGTAAATGAAACAGGAGATACTAACTAGAATTAATATACATAACTATATTGGAAGATTTATTAATCTCAATCAGAAAGGGAGAGATCAATATCTAGGATTATGTCCATTTCATCATGAAAAAACACCATCTTTCTCAGTTGCTGTTGAGAAGAAGTTCTTCCACTGCTTTGGCTGTAAGGTAAGTGGTGATGTAGTTAAGTTTGTAATGCTATATGACAACCTAGAGTATGATAAAGCAATTGAGAAGCTAGCGACTGAAGCTGGAATCAAAACAGTAAGGAAAGGTGCTCAGCTAAATCCTAATAAGTTGTATATAGAGATTAATAGTAAGTTTGCTAATATATGTCATTCTCTCTTAAAAGATACAAACTACCATTACGGGATAGATTACTTGCGTAGTCGGCAGCTGAAAGATGAAATGATTGATAGATTTCAGCTTGGATATCTTCCAATAAACAAATCAGAGGAAGTGTTTAAAAACCTATTGAGAGAATTTTCTCAAGAAGATTTATTCAAAAGCGGATTATTTAAGTTAGGAATAAGAGATAAACCTTATTGTCAGTTCAACGGTAGAATAATCTTCCCAATTATTGATACAAATAAAAACATTGTTGGATTTGGCAGTAGAGTTCTAACTGAAGAAGGCAAGCCAAAGTACATCAACTCATCTGACAGTGATTTTTTTCACAAGTCTGAGTTGCTATATGGTCTAAATAAGATATATGGCGATAAGATGCTTAAAGATACGAAAACAGTATTTGTAGTTGAAGGATATATGGATGTTATCTTACTTGCAAACTATGAAATTACTAACTGTGTGGCGGTTCTTGGTGCAAACCTAACCACTGAGCAGCTTAAGAAGCTCTGGACCTTCATAGATAGACCAACAATCTGCTTTGATAATGACTCAGCTGGCAGAGCTGCTATGGAGAGAATAGCTAAGTTAGCTCTCAAGGTGATTGAACCAGGTAAAAGTATATCTTTCCTTGAGCTGAGTAGTTGTAAAGATCCAGATGAATTTGTTAAGAAAAATGGTCCAGATCACTTTCTACAACACTTTAATAATAAAAGAATCTCATTAGCTGACTATTTATATAAAAGCGAGAGTAATGAATTATCTCTTCAAGATCCAGATGAGGTTGTTGTTCTCCGTCAACGGTTGAGCAAAATTACAGATGAAATAGCGAATGATATGTTGCGGAATGAGTATAAAAGGCATTTTAATAAGTTATTTTATAGCTTTAAAGATGATTTCAGGAAAAACTCAGCTCCAAGGCATGATATCATTAAACTCAAGTTATCACAGAAAGTTGGCAATGATGAAGAAAGACTGTGCAACATTATTTCTAAGCATCAGTACCTCTTGATGGATCAGGAGATGTTAGATGATTTTATCAATTGCAAATTCAAAAGTGATGTAGCCGAGAATATGAGATTACAATTAACTAAAAAAATTGATAAAGGATATGTAGAGGAGAGAAATGAAGAAATTGTTAAGCAAGTTAAGAGTTTGATCATCTTTCTAAAAATAAGAGATGTACAAGATGAGATTCTTAGAATTCTAAGGATATATGAGGATAATATGGATATTAATATTGAAACCCAAATTATAGAGCTTAAAAAGTACGAAATTCAACTACAAAATAAATTATCATTAACTATTTAGAGAAAAATGTCAGAATCATTAAGAGGTACTAAAAATAATAAGAAAAAAACAACTATAAATGATACTTTACTTCAATTTTTATTAAATAAAGGCAGAGAAAATGGTTTCATAACTCATGATGAATTAAATAAACTATTTTCAGCTGAGACGAAAACTGAAGAAATAGACACTGTTGTATCTCTTTTTAACGAAATGGGGATCTTAGTTACAACTGGTGAAAAATATCAGGAAGACATTGTTGATGGTAATGAAGAAATCAGTGAATCTTCTGGTGGAGAGGAAATAACAATTGTTTCTGAAGATCCTGTCAGGATGTATCTTCGTGAGATGGGAGGTAAGAACTTATTAACTCGCGATGGAGAAGTAGAAGTTGCTAAGCATATAGAAGAGGAAAGGCATAAAAAAATGCATTATCTTTTCTCAATTCCTTCTGTTTTAAAACAAATTTCTAAATGGCATGGTAATCTTATTGATGGGTCAATAACTTTAAGACAGATTCTTGATCTTGATGCGATGCATAGTAGTGATATGTTCAAAGCTCAGAGAAATGAAGAAGCTCTTGAGGACGATGAGTATGATGACATAGATGACTCAATAGCTTCAGCAGAAGCAAATATTTATCCTAAATTTATTGTGGTACTTGGAGAAATAACCAAGATATATAATAAACATCTGCAATCTCAGAAAAAGCTTGTCTATGACTATAAAAATTGTAGTAAGTATGAGAATACACAGGATGAATGGCTATCTATTAGTAGAAATGTCCATGCTTTAATGAATGATATAAGGCTCAATGACTCAATAATTGACACACTACTATCTGATGTTACAGCTCAACATAAAAAAATTGCTAAAGAGGAAAGAAAATTAATGAATGGAGCAGTTGCGGCAGGTGTTAGTAAACAGGATTTTCTGTCAATTTATAACACATCCGATGCTGAGTATGGTTCATTTATGTCATTTGTAAAATTAATGGAAGAAGCAAAAGATAATGATGCTGGTGCTGATAGTCCTTGGATAAAATTCTTTGCAGAATGGACTAATGTTATAAAGAATGCCTTGAAAATTTTTAAAGGAGTATCTGAATATGTGGGACTAGATATACAGCTATTCAAATTTTTTATAGTTGAAATACAAAGAGCTGAAAAAGGTATTGCTTTGGCTGAGCAGGAAATGACTGAAGCTAACCTCCGATTGGTAATATCTATAGCTAAGAAGTATGTGAATAGAGGTTTACAATTCCTTGATCTGATCCAAGAGGGTAACATAGGATTAATGAAAGCTGTCAAGAAATTTGAGTATAGACGAGGGTATAAATTTTCAACTTATGCAACTTGGTGGATTAGACAGGCAATTACAAGAGCTATAGCTGATCAAGCACGTACAATTAGGATACCAGTCCATATGATTGAAACTATAAATAAAATATTGAAAGTTTCAAAACAGATTGTTCATGATGCTCATAGAGAGCCTACTCCAGAAGAGATTGCCGCAAAATTAGGTTATCAAATAGAGAAAGTTAGTAGAGTTCTTAAAATCTCTAAGGAACCAATAAGTCTTGAAAATCCTTTGAGTGATGATAGTAATGGTGGAAAATTAGAAGACTATATACCAGATAAAAAAGCTGTGCAGCCACATGTTGCAGCTGAAGCTGCTAACTTGAGTGCTAATACAACAGTCGCACTTGCAACTCTCACGCCTAGAGAGGAGAGGGTATTAAGACTGAGGTTTGGTATAGGTACTAAAGAGCATACTCTTGAAGAGGTTGGTCAAGCTTTCAATGTAACAAGAGAAAGAATAAGACAAATAGAAGCAAAGGCACTGAGAAACTTGAAAAGACCAAGAAGGCTAAAGTTATTGAAGTTCTTTGCCAGCACTGATAGTGCAGCAGCTGCTTAATAAAAAAATGAATTAACATTATGTTCGAAAGAGACAATTCATCTAATAATACAATGAAAGCTTTTGATATAAAGCACGATAATCCTAAGGAAGATGATAAAGATGATAACAAGATACCTACTAGCAAGAAGAGAATTATTCTACTACTGATTGTAGTAATGGCTCTTTTAGGTGTAGGAGTAATATATAACATTATAGATCATAACAAAACTGGCACGAGTTTAGTAAAAGATGAAACATCATCAATGTTTTTACCAATGGATGAGATAACTGTGAATTTGCGTAATAGCGGTGATGGATCAAGTACATGGTTAAGAGTAAAAGTTTCACTTGAAATTCAAGGGCAAACTAATTATGATTCTGCTCTTAAAATGATACCTAAAATACTTGATATCTTCCAAATCTATCTCAAAGAATTAAGAAAAACTGATCTTGATGGATCATTTGGTATTTATAAAATGAAAGATGAAATTGCTATGAGGATAAATACTATCTTGTATCCAAACGGCATTAAGGGTATTCTCTTTCAAGAAATAATAGTACAAACAAACTAGGATGTATGAGTGAGAATAAACAGAACATGATTGAATCAATGCAGGATAAATTTGGTGATCTACCAATGCTGCGTTCGCTATTAAAAAGTTTTATTAATGATCTACAGTTTTCTCTCAGAAGGGACTACAATATGCCAATTGAAATTCTGCATGATATGATCATACCTTTATCTATGTCTGATTATACTAAGGATAATCATGTCATGAAAGACAGCTTAGTAGTAGAATATCTATTTGATGGATGGAATGTTTCCCATTTCTATATGTTATTTTCTAAGAGATCAATATACAAAATTTTAGAGTTTATTCTAGGAGGAGATAAGATAGATTATCAATTTGAAATAGTAGATAGGCCATTTTCAAATATAGAAAAAGAAATAATTTCTCATTTCTTAGAAGTGGCATCTAAATGTATGCAAGATGCTTTCCTCCTTGTTAGTAACAATATCAAGATACTTGTTTCTAAGATATACTTTGATAATAACTTTGTATTACCTAATGAAGGCGTCGTAATTTTATCTAAATCAAATATTCGGTTAAAAAACTTAGATGGTTTATTAGATGTAATAATACCATATGATGCACTCACTCCAATAAAAACAAAGCTGTTAAAAAGTTTTTCTAATTTGAAACTCAAGCAAATAGATGAATGGAAAAAACATCTCCAAAAATTTGTTTCAGATATGGAAATGAGTGTTACAGTGGAGATTGAAGTCCCTCAAACATTCAATAACACACATAAAATGAATATTGGAGATACAATTATTACTGGCATGGATGAATCAGAATTATTTAAAATGAAAATAAATGGTAAAAAAATATACAATTGCAAGATAGGCAAAATAAGTGAAAATATTGCAGTAGAAATAACAGGTTCTGATTTATGAATATATACTCAGTTTTACTTGATATACTGATTCTTATTGTACTGAGTATTACAATAACATTTTGCTTAAGATTAAATAAGAGACTTTTAGAAGTACAGTCTAATAAAAAAGAAATTGCAAGCTTTATTAATGCTCTGGATAACTCCATATTAACTGCTCACCAAAGTATCACTACACTTAAAGAATTAACTCATAAAGTTTCAGATGAGAGGGAAAAGTATATGGAAGAAGGAGCAAGACTTGCAGATGATTTATCTTTTATGATTCAATCAGGAAACAGACTTCTGCAGCGCTCTAATAATGAATCAGGAAAATTAATAGAGTCTACAGCAGTAGTTAGAGAGTTAGTTGACGAGCTAAATAAGCAAATGCAAGCTTTAGAAGCAAAAAGTGAGCTTTTAAACAATCAACACAAGAAAAATTTGCCAGAGAAAACAATAATACAAACAATCTGATATGAGACGTTTTTTACCATACTTAATAATTTGTTTTGCTATTCTGGGCTTTTCCAAATTAATGTCCATATTAAACAGCGAGGGTGTATTTGAAGCATTAAACAGTCATGCAGAGAATTCTTCTGAAAACGTTGAGGCGCAAAGACCGCCAGCAGAAGTCAAGATTAAAGATCAGTATGGTAAGATCTCAGGAACTATTTATAATATCGATACTTCCCAGATACAAAAAATTAACACTTGTGGTCAGTTATATGATCTAAAGTTTTCTCCAGAAGAGGTACAAATATTGCAAAGCTTAAGGCTAAGGAGCGCAAAATTAGATGATATTGAAAAAGATATATCTTTAAAACAAGAAATGCTCGTAAGCATTCAAAATGATATTAATAGAAAGTTAGAACAACTTGAGAAACTAAATTCCCAAATGACTGATGATCCAATTACATCATCATCTCAAAATTATGAGAAGCTAGTTAAGATATACGAAGGTATGAAACCAAAAGAGGCAGCAAAGATCTTTGATACCTTACAGATACAAGTTCTTTTGAGGGTTGCACAACAGATGAAAGAGAATAGGCTAGCCGCGGTAGTTGCTGAAATGATGCCAGAAAAAGCTAGAGATTTAACTATGAGCTTAGCAAATAGAAGCGAATAAAATGTATGACACAGCGGTATACAAGCGCAAGTACTGTACAACAAATAAAGAAAAACCTGAGTGCATTCAATTGTGAAAAGGTTTTGTGTCTTCTCGATATTGATAATACTATAATAACAACAAAATCAGATTTCGGGAAGTACATAGATGAATTAAAGAGGCTTAATAAAGCAAATTCACAATACAGGGCAAAAATAGACAATCTTATTTGTCAGTGGAGGATTGCAAGAGAAGTAATTTTGACTGATAAAAGTTGGCCAGAGTTCTTAAAAGAAAGAACGGCTTATGGGTTAACCAAAATGGATACTGGTACTTTCTCTTCTATTGAATCTATGGAAAGGTGGAGATATAAAGAATTAAAGACGCTTTCAGTAGAATTTACAAGAACCTCACCTATTGATCAAGTTGAATATAATGAACCAAAGACACTAAATATATGTGATGCAACTTTCTTCAATGGCATTTTTTATACAGGTAATGCTAAGAAAGGCAATATAGTTGCAGCAATTCTAAATAGAAATAAATATGATTTAGTTTTCTTTGCTGACGATAGAAAAAGTGAGCTTGCAGATGTAGAAAAGGCATGTAGTAAAGCAAAAACTCCATGCTTACTAATTCATTTTAATATGAATGTACAGAACGAAATATCAGAACAGAGTATAGAAGAAAAAAAAGCTGAGTATATGATCTCAGAATTTCTAAAGCTACATGCAAATAGTAGATATGAAATAACTACCGATCAACAGTAAGCACATATAGAAATATTAAATGAAAATTCTATCAGGAACAATATTTGTTGCTGCTACCTGTATTGGTAGTGGTATGATTGCATTACCAATAACATTGGCTAAGGTTGGATTAATCCCCAGTATATTACTAATGCTTGCTATATGGTTTGTGATTTACTATACTGCACTAGCTAGTGTTGAGCTAAATTTACAAGCTAGAAAAGGATTAGCTTTAGGATCTCTTTGTAAGAACTTCTCTGGGACTAAAATGCAATATTTTGGAGCTATCTTGCTCAAATTATTATCATATGCACTTCTATCAGCATATATTTCAGGTGGTACTTCTATAATTGAAAAAATACTTGAAGTTGATAATTTAACTCTATGGTATGTGGTAGGACTCTTGCTAATTTTATTAATGCCAAGTCAGATTATACAAAAAGTTAATAATCTCCTCTTCCTAGGGCTACTTGCTACTACTGCTATCCTTATACTATTTCTACTGATATCTGTTCAGTGGAAAGACATTCCTTTATTTGAAATAGATAATCTTTCTCAAGTTAAAGTATGGACTATTCTTATCCCCGTTGTTTTCACTTCATTTGGATTTCAAGTGATATTCCATATATTAACAGATCTTTATAAAGGAGATGTTATCGCTTTAAAAAAAGTCTTTTTATGGGGCAGCCTAATACCTGCGATTATTTATATAATCTGGACTGTAAGTGTTCTAATAGCAATTAATAATAATTCTAAACAATTCTATATCAAAATGGTTAATGGTAATGTTGAGGTAGGCGATCTTATATCTCAACTTAGTTTGATAGCACAAACAGAACTTGTTCAAATTTTAATTAGGTGGATTGCATTTTTAGCCATTAGCACATCTGCTATAGGTGTTGGATTAGGCCTGGTCGGCGCAATAGAGCAACAACTTGAAAGATTTAACAGTTTATCAAATAAGAAAGTAGCTTCAGTAGCACTAAGTATCATGCCTTCCACTGTCATTATTCTATTTATACCTGGTGCCTTTGTATCTATTCTTGGATTTGCAGGTATGATTTTGTCATTTATAGCCATACTAATACCAATTTACCTGTTGAGCAATGTTAGAGGTACACTCTTCTACAAAGAGTTACGTAATAAAACTATGATCATAATATCAGTCATCACTGGTTTCATTATTATTATATGTGGGTTTTTAAATATTTTTTTAATTTGAACAGGGCTTGCAAAGATTATTTTACACCTATACTATAGTATAGGTTATATTTAAAAATTAAAAAAAACTTTATGTTTATGCCACAATTTAACAATCATCCAATTATTGGGACTCATGCAGAGCTCTGCAATGCACCAGCTGTTATGCTAGATAACACTATAGATAATAACTTTGATTTGTCTACTTATATTAAACAGAGAATTAGTGTTCTATTCTTCTATCCACTAGATTTTACTTTTGTTTGTCCATCTGAGCTAATTGCACTAGACTCTAAGATACCTGAGTTTGAAAAGAGAAATGTTGCTGTCGCATCTATCAGTATTGATTCACAATATACTCACTTAGCTTATAAGAATACTCCACGAAATGAAGGAGGAATAGGTCAAGTTAGATTTCCTATGGTTGCTGATATCAATAAAACTCTAGCATCAAAGTTTCATGTACTACATCCAAATGGAGTAGCACTGAGAGCTACAATTATCACAGATAAGAATGGTTTTGTTAAGCATTACTATGTAAACGATCTACCGATCGGACGTAATATAGACGAGATTATTAGAGTAATTGATGCTATAGATCATTATTCAACTCACGGAGAAGTATGTCCTGCAAACTGGGTGCGAGGAAAGACAGCAATTAAACCAACATATGAAGGTATAGTATCTTACCTGAGACAAAATCTTTAAACTTCAGAACTAATCCCTCCCTCCAGTAAATGGAGAATTTTTTCTTACATCTTGTTGTCAAATTATCAGAACATTTCTTTTGTTGAACTCAAAAATAACTGAATCTGAAAGAAAAAGCAGGCCTCAATATATATACTTGAGAATGAGGTAGCAGAAGCTTTGAATAAAGTTATATGGATGATGTTGAACTGCTTAAAGCCTAAAGTTGCAGATCTCAGTAATATTTATGATTTAGTTGAGCACTACTTGAATTCTAATTCCAGCAAGATCACTATTATGTGATTTAACATTAATTAGTAGCTTTGATGTTCTTATCTTTAAAGTCCTGAACTGCGCGTTTTATAGCTCCCTCAGCCAAGACAGAACAATGGATCTTAACAGGAGGTAAGGATAACTCCTCAGCTAGCTCACTGTTTTTCAGATCTAGAGCCTCATTTATTGTGCGTCCTTTAATTTTCTCAGTAGCAAGAGAGCTAGCTGCTATTGCTGATAAACAACCAAAGGTTTTAAATTTCGCATCTTCAATAATATTTGTCTTAGGATTAACTTTTATTTGTAGTTGCATTACATCTCCACAAGATGGTGCGCCTACTAACCCTGTCCCAACATCTAGTTCGTTTTTATTTAAATTTCCAACATTACGTGGATTCTCGTAGTGATCTATAACTTTTTGACTGTATGACATATTTTCTTTTACAATTTTGTTTAATGATTTTCATCCCATTGGATTGATTTTAAGTCTATTCCTGACATCATCATATCCCAAAGAGGGCTCAGTTCCCTAAGTTTTTTAACAGCATCTTTTACTGATTTTATTGCAATTTCAACCTCTTTTTCTGTTGTAAATCTTCCAATACCAAATCTAATTGATGTATGTGCAAGTTCTTCATCAACTCCTAGAGCCTTTAATACATATGATCCTTCAAGTGATGCTGATGTGCAAGCTGAGCCAGACGATACTGCGATATTTTTAATTGCACCTATCATTGATTCTCCTTCAATACACGCGAAACTGATATTAAGACATCCCATATATCGGTTAGTTTTGCTACCGTTTAAGTTTACATGTGGTAACTTCAGAATTTCATCTATAAAGATTTTACTTAGCCTCTTTATATGTTCTAAGTCCTTTGTCATCTCAGCACTAGCTATCTCTGCTGCAACTCCTAGCCCTACAACTAGTGGAGTTGGTATTGTACCTGATCTCATTCCACGTTCTTGTCCACCGCCGCTAAAAATCGGTTGCAGTCTGACTCTTGGCTTCTTTCCTACATATAGCGCTCCTACCCCTTTTGGCCCATATATTTTGTGACCTGAGATACTCATAAGATCAATTTTCATATCCCTTACATCTAATAAGATTTTGCCAAATGCCTGGGCCGCATCTGTATGGAAAAAAACATTTCTATTCCTACATATTTCACCTATCCCTTTTAGATTCTGTATTACTCCTATTTCATTATGGAGCGCTATTACCGAGATAAGAGAAGTTCTATCTGTAATTGCATTTTGCAGCTCATCAAGTGATATTAGCCCTTTGCTATCTACATGTAGATAGGTTATTTTAAAGCCTTCAGGCTCAAGATGTCTAGCTGAATCGAGGACGCACTTATGCTCTATTGCAGTAGTTATTATGTGATTTTTTCCCTGATTTTTGTAGAATCTCGCGACGCCTTTTATAGCTATATTATTTGATTCTGTAGCACCGGAAGTGAAAATTAGTTCGCTAGGTTGTGCATTGATAAGATTCGCTACTTTCTCTCTTGCTTTCTCAACTCCATCTTCTGCCTCCCAGCCGTAGGCATGAGTACGTGAGTGGCAGTTACCAAATTTCTCAGTAAAATATGGAAGCATTGCCTCTAAGACTCTTGGATCAATTGGTGTCGTAGCCTGGTAATCCATATATATGGGTTTATCTCCAGTTGTAATTAAACTATGTGACTTGATACAAACTTTGCTTTCCATATTATTGTTTGTTCTTTTTAATGTTGCTCATTCTCAATTGCTTACTTTCAAGCTTACTTTCAAGCTTACTTTCAATTGTATTTAAACCCATACTGATTGTAGTCTGAGATGCAGTCTTGAGTTGATTTTTGTTGATTAAAATTTCTTTCATATGACAGCCTATGTTTTGAAGTTTTATTTCTTTCTGGCTGAAGTAGATGAATCGCATATCAATATTTAACTCAATCCCCATAATTGAATTATTTAGAACTTCGTTTGAAGTTGCGTTATTATAAAATATAGCAAAATTTATATTTCTCTTGTTATGATTAATTTCAATGCATTCCCTATTAGCTTGTGAATGTGCTTTTATAGATATACTCATAGTTGAAATCTTCATCATAACGATATATTTTTATGTTGGTTGTACAATTGATACCAATGATTTATAAAAATCTTTGCCTCTTCCATTGTATTATCAACTCCAAGACTCACTCTTATTGCACAGGTTGCATCTTCATACCTTATTCCCATTGCTACTTGCACATGAGGATAATCAACTCGACCAGCAGAGCAAGCAGCACCAGCACTGACAGCTATCCCTTGTGAATCGAAATATGCAACTTGTAGTTCTGATTTAATGCCAGGCATTGCAATTGAAGTTGTGTTAGCTAATCTATTCTTAGCATCTCTCCCGAAAATTATACCACTATTTTTTAACTCCTCTTCGATCAAATCTCTGATAGGTAGTACATCTTTCTTCATCATTTCGGCTCTTGATTGTACCTCATCCATTGCAACGCCAAGACCATGTATAGCAATTACATTTTCTGTTCCTGGTCTTACACCTTGCTCCTGCCCACCACCGAAGAGAATTGATTTAACTTTTATCACCTCAGGATTGTATATTAAACACCCAACCCCCTGAGGTCCGCCGAACTTATGACCGCTAATTGTATAAGTGTCAGCACCTATCGCGCTACAGTTGAATTTTACCTTTCCAATTGCCTGAACTGCGTCAATATGGATTATCCCACTGACATCTCTAACTCGCTCAATAACCTCATCAATCGGCTGTATTACGCCTGTTTCATTATTTGCAAACATGACTGAATAAAACCCATACTCATCTATCTCATCCAAGCGAATTTCTCCATTACAATTCACGGAAATTTTCCTATCAATCTCACCATTGAGTACTGACGGATGTTCTGTTTGTGGTGTAAAAATTCTAATACTAGCCATTTTAGCATTCTTCAAAATAAGATTGTTTGCTTCTGTCGCGGAACTAGTAAATATAACTCTAAAATGCTTCGGAATCCCGAGAGTTTTCATAATGTTTTTTCTAGCATCTTCTATTATAGAACGAGCTTTTCTACCATAGATATGTATTGATGATGGGTTAAGAGGCTCATCTTCAAGATCTATCATTGCACTTATAACGCGAGCAGATCGTTTTGTAGTTGCATTATGATCAAAATATATCACCCCCATCAGATCTGCTTAATTGAAAAATCCAATACATGAGCTGACTCAAGTATATCTTTTAATGTGATGGACGATAAATATGACTCAATTCTTACTTCTAATCCTCGCCACATTTTATGAGCTGAACACCTTTCTTCACTACCTGTACAGCTATCTTTTTCATCTTTACACCTTGTAACTCTAACCCTCTCACCTACTGCCTCCATTATTTCGGAAATAGAGATAGACTCTATTGATCGTGCTAATTTATAACCACCTTTGACACCTCTAATTGATGAGACTAAATTCTTTTTTTTCAACTCAAGCAAGATCATTCCCATATAATTATGCTCAATACCTTGGCTTTTTGCAATGGAAGCAATGGAAGAAGAAGCTGAATCTATTAATTTGGCGAGTTCTAACATCGCCGCTACAG
Source organism: uncultured Candidatus Midichloriaceae bacterium (assembly GCA_964529685.1). GTDB lineage: Bacteria > Pseudomonadota > Alphaproteobacteria > Rickettsiales > Midichloriaceae > JALQUO01. The sequence continues at coordinate 315,465 of CAZGZC010000001.1, forward strand.
CATATTGTGTCTTTTTAGTAATTTTTGTATTCACTTGGCAAAGTAAAAAGTGTACTATACTTAAACTGATTATAATCATATAAAAAACTAATGTCAAGTAAATTACTTTTGTTTCTTGGGATTTATCTTATAAGTTTTTCTGCATCTGGAGAGGACAATATCACTGAAGATCCGCTAACAGAACTTGAAAATATAGCAGAGGCTATACGTCGCTCTTATGATATCGATATTAAAGCTATGATTCCTGTACAAGCGGTAACTAAGTCATCTATAACTCGTGAAAATGTTGTAAAATATTTATATATACAGAGAAAGAATGAAATGCAAATAGATATTAAGGCTGATCTTACAGATAATTTGTCTGGTCTAGATCTGTCTGGCTTAAACTTCAATGATGGTGTACTGAATAACATACTTATGGTTGGTTGCAACATATCAAATGCAACTTTTAGTCAAGCTACTTTAGAAAATAGCGATCTTAGAGATGTAATAGGTGTTGGCTCTAATTTTTCAAATGCCAACATTTCAAATGCAGTATTTGATGGAGCAAATCTACAACATGCAAACTTCAATGAAGTCTTCGCAAATAATAGTAGTTTTAACAAAGCGAATCTTGAAAATAGTATGATGAATAATGCTCTTTTTGAAGAGGTGAATTTTGCTAATGCTAACTTATCAAATAGCAATATGACAAAATCACAATTTCAGAAAAGTATTTTTAAGAATGCATCAATTAATAATGCAACACTAAATAGTGCAAATTTGGATCATATTAATGCTATAAAAAGCTCCTGGTCTAATTCACATATGAATGATACTAGTAATTGGAATAGTGATTATTCTCAGGCTGATTTATCTCACGTGCAATTCTTCTGTGCTAAATTAAGTAAAAGTACATTTGATCATGCCAAGATGATTGATATTTTCGCTGAAGGTGCTGATTTCTCTGAATCAACTTTCAATAATGTTGATTTTTCAGGCAGTATACTGAGCAATAGCTCATTTAAAAGTGCAAATCTTAAGGGGTCGACTATGAAGAGATGTGTGATGAATGATATTGATGCTAGTCATGCCAATTTTTCAGACTCAGACCTTAGCTCATCAATCATGAAAAACACTCTTTTAGTGAATACAGTTTTTGACGGAACGATTCTATCTGATGTATTTATTAATACTGATAAATTATATACAATTGATTTCTCAAAATCTATAATAAATAACTCAATCATAGAACAGAAAGTTGCAAATGAAGGAAAAACTTCTTAATTTTATCTCTAATAATAAACCAAGTTTTGATTTTTTATTGCTGTCTGCGATAATGATAAATACAATATTTATAGGGCTTTATAGCTATCAATATCAACCTAGAGGATATATTTATATCCTTTATGCAAGCCTGCCTTCATACTTATTATCTGTTGCATCAATTGAATTATATTTGTTATCACGAAATAAAAATAAGATGTTTTTTGCAATTTTATGGATACTCTGTGTAACTTATGATTTGGTTTCGTTACCGTTATACTCAGTTCTAACAAGTAATGGGAAGAAATATCTTATCCTTAATATGTCTGCATCTCTTTTCTTGTTGGCAATCATGTGTAATTGGTGGATGTTTATATTATCACTAATTAGTGGATTACTTTTAGGTATCGGGTTATTTTTCATTACATCTCTATATATTGATGCAGATTTAAACACTGTAGTAAAGAAAAAGTATCTAGTTTTTTATATAATGTCTTACATTTTTGTTTTTCTTACAGTTTTCGTGAGAAAAAGAGAAAAGATACAAGAGAAAAAATTAGATTTTATGAAGGTGTTTGGTAGTGCTATAGCACATGAAGTTAATGCACCTCTTGCAGCAATGAAAATGATGTCTGATATTATGGATTCAATCTTTAACTCTATTAAAATTAGGAAAAGAGGAGAAAATTACTATTTGAAACTTGATTCTATGGATTATGAAATGCTTCATAATGTTATAAGACCTGGTTTAAAACAATCATCAAGCGATGCTATTCAGATAACAGAGATGCTACTCTCTGCTCTGAGAGATAAATATACAAATATAAAGTCATCTGTCTTAATGAGTAAAATAGTTCAGGATGCCATAGATATGGCAGCTCATCTTGATCCTGGAGGAAGTATGATATCATTTAAGAAACAGAAAGATTTTGAGATAACATGTAATGAGCAGCTTATAAAACACGTTGTTTACAACCTTATCAAAAATTCTTTTAAACATGGTGGAGAGAATGTTAAGATAGAAATTAAGACAGGCTATAACTATGTTAGTGTATCAGATGATGGTGTTGGCATTCCACCAGATAAAATTAATAAAATATTTAATGCCTTTTTTACAGAAGGAAATGGGAGTGGTATAGGTCTTGCGTTTGCTAATTTCGTCTTAGATGATATTAATGCTACTATTAGTTGTGAATCAGAAGTACAGAAATTCACCAAGTTTTTAATAGAGTTCAAACAACAATGAGCAAAATTACTAGTGCAATTATAATGGTTGTAGGGACATCTATTGGTGCTTCAATGATAGCTATGCCAGTTAGTGCTGTGAAGGTTGGATTTCTTGGAAGTATAGGTCTCATGATGATAATTGCTTGGGTTATGTACTATGCTGCTTATACAGCTCTTGATATATATAATATAACAAATTCTGATTCTACAATTGCTAAAATAGCAGGAAAAATTCTTAATTTACCTTTTAAAATTCTTTGTATAATTGCAACTTTAGCATTACTATACTCTCTTGTTGTTGCTTACATTTCAGGACTTAGTGGATTAATTTCTGATGCCACAAGTTTTGATTATAGAACAATTGTTTTATCTATAGCTATGGCTCTTTTTATAAGCTTAAGTATCTCACATAAAATTTTTGATCATTATAATAGGATTGCTTTTTTATTGAAAACCTTCATGATGTCGGTCATGATTTTCCTTTTCGTTCCATATATTTCTCTGGAGAATTTAGTAGCTTCAAGTGTAATAGCTGATGATTATTTATCAATTTTGACTATCATACCTGTCTTTGTAACTTCTTTTGGCTTCCATGCAAGTATTCCTTTTATATATAAATTTGTTGATAGAAGTGATGTCTTATATCACAAAGCAATTAAATATGGAGTTGGCATAACTCTTTTTATTTATGTTATTTGGTTAATTCTTACATTTGGAGCTATGAATCACTGTAACTTGCATGACAATAGTTTAGATGATTTCTTATCTAATGCTGGCTTAGGTTTTTTCAATAGAAGTATCAACTTCTTTGCAATATTTGCTATTCTCACATCTCTTTTTGGTGTCGCTACAGGTCTTTATGACTTTCTTGAGGAATGGTTAAAGGATAAATTTAATCTTGATAATAGGTGGTTAATCTCAGGTATGACATTTATTCCTCCTTTTATTTTCTCATTATCAGGGAAAGATTTATTTATAAAAGCTCTTAGTTTTGCAGGTTGTGCATTGACGATAATTGCTATAATTGTACCTATTTTAATTAGATTAAAGCTTGATAGAAAAGGAAATAAATTACTATTAGCCTTATGTTTCCTCATGGGAATAATGACTATAATTGGAGAATCGCTTATTGCTTTTCATATTATAGATTGATAAGTTAGAGAAAAAATGACTGTTAATATAGAAAAAATTGCTAATGCTGCCGGGATCGCTTTAAATGATAAGGAAAAAGTTCTTTTTGCAAAGCAAGTTCAAGGTATTATAGAGGTTTTAGGTCAGTTACAAACTGTTGACACTAGCTCTGTTGAACCTCTTATGAGTGTATCTCAGCATAATCTCAGATTACGTGAAGATATTGCTATTAATCCTAGATCTGAGGAAAATGTTATGAAAAGTGCTAATAACAGCCGTTACGGTTATTTTGTAACTCCTAAGTTTGTTGATTAAGAACTAGTCAACCTCATTTATGATGTAAATCCTTAACTACAAGAGGCCCCAGTTTTTCTCCTGCCAATATATGTATGTGAAAGTGATCTACTGACTGAAGACCATTCTCACCAGAATTAGTTATTAATCTATAACCATCATCATTTGTAAGGCTTAATTTTGCAAGAGTAGATGTAACACCTCTAAAAAACCCATTAATCTCATTAGGAGTAGCTTTTGTTGAAAAATCGTGGAAGTTTCTATGATAAGATTTAGGTATAACTATTATATGTATTGGCGCCGCTGGCTGCAGATCATAAAATGCTAGGCAGAAGTCATCATCATAAACCTTATTACAAGGTATTTCATTTCTGATTATCTTTGCAAAGACGTTATTTGTATCGTATGACATTTTTTGAATCCAATATAGCATGATTTGTAATTTGACTAATGATAGGTAATCAAAGATAATGATCAGTAAAAAAATGTTGCATATCAAGAAATTAGAGAAAAAACAATTAAACCTATATGAAAAAGAAATAGAAGAAGCTTTTGCGATCAGAAAAAAAGTATTCATTGAAGAGCAAGGAGTTTCTGAAGAAGATGAATGTGATGGTTTAGATTCTAATTCAACTCAGTACATAGCATATCTGGATGGATCTGCTGTAGCAACAGCAAGAGTTCAATATGTTGCAAGTAGCGCTAAAATTCAAAGAGTAGCAGTATTAAAAGAATTTCGTTCTATAGGCATAGGAAAGAAATTAATGCTTCAAATCCTAGAAGATATTAAAGATGTAAATAAAATTGTCTTATCTGCTCAATTACAAGTTATAGATTTTTATGAGAAGTTAGGTTTTATACCACATGGTGATAAATATCATGATGCAGGTATTTTACATAGAGATATGACAAAGCATGTTTCAGAAAACACATAGTTTCAATCTTATGAAAATCTTGCTGGATTTTTTAATTTGACTGATATTAGAGCAGTTGCTATTCTAAAATAAAAATTTCCTATGGATAATACATCTCAATTTGCAAAGGAGGCACTTTTAGAAATCTATGAAAAAATGCTATTGCTGAGGCGATTTGAAGAAAAAGCAGGACAGCTCTATGGTATGGGAATGATAGGAGGCTTCTGTCATTTATATATTGGACAAGAGGCAGTAGCGCTAGGTATAGCGTATGCTGCAGAAAAAAAAGATGCAATTATAACTAGCTATAGAGATCATGGCTTTATACTTGCAAGAGGAAGTGATCCAGAGGCTGTAATGGGTGAACTGATGGGTAAGGCAAATGGCTGCTCTAAAGGCAAAGGTGGCTCAATGCATATATTTGATATAGAAAAGCGATTCTTTGGCGGACATGGTATTGTAGGAGCGCAAGTACCATTAGGCACAGGGATAGGCTTTAGCTTTAAATATAGAAAAGAACCACAAGTTTCTATAACTCTATTTGGAGATGGTGCAGTGAACCAAGGACAAGTCTATGAGGCATTTAATATGGCTAGATTATGGAACTTACCAGTATTATATGTGATAGAAAATAATGAGTATTCAATGGGTACGCCTCTCTCTCGAGCTTGTAGTACAACAGATCTATGGCGTCGTGGTCAATCTTTTGATATACCTGGTGAGCAAGTGGATGGTATGGACTTTTTTGCAGTATATGATGCTGTTAAGCAAGCATTAGACTATATTCGCGCAGGAAATGGGCCAATGATACTTGAAATGAAAACCTACAGATATAAGGGACATTCAATGTCAGATCCAGGAAAATATAGAACTAAGGATGAAGTAGAAACTTTTAAGCACCGTGATCCAATAGAGCAAATAAAGCAAATGCTTACATTTCAATATGAAATCGATAAGGAAGTCTTGAAAGGAATTGATAAGAGGATTAGACAAGAGATGGTTGATATAACAGCAAAATGTGAGAAAGCGCCTTTACCAGATCCATTTGAGCTTTATACAGATATTGTTTCATAACAATTTTTTGGTATCGAACCTTTGTATGATACATACTATATAAGATATGCTATTTTTGTTAATAAGTCACAGCAGAAGATGAATTTGATGATAACGCACTATTTTTATTATTTCGCCTAACGATCAAGTCAGTACAGTTCATAGCGGATCTAAAATTGGATATTAAAAGATATAGCAATGGTAAAAGTGCTTGAAACTGAGCCTAGAAAGAGTTATGAATTTTCATGAGAAAGTCATTAATGACATTAATAAATATTGCAAACATAGAAAAAATCCTACTTATATTGCAATTACAATCAGTACATTTTTATCAAAAGTTAGGTTTATCGCACAACAGAAGAATGAATTCTTTGCCAAAAGATGAAACTGATTATTGTAATGGTGGAGATAAACGGATTCGAACCGATGACCCTCTGCTTGCAAAGCAGATGCTCTACCAACTGAGCTATATCCCCATGATGGAGCGGGCGAAGGGATTCGAACCCTCGACCCCAACCTTGGCAAGGTTGTGCTCTACCCCTGAGCTACGCCCGCTTGATTAATAAAATCAAACTCATAAGGAACTATAGACTAGATTGATTGTTGTTGCAAGTAGTAAAGAAAAGATTTTTTAGATCAGTTACTATTTATTAATAAATATAATAAAATTTAAAAGAAAATCAAAAATTATATGTTGATGAGTTCTTAAATAAGAACAACTACAATTCTAAATTGATTAGTTGAGCATGCAAAAAACAGATCTTCAAACTTACATTCAGTAGTCAAAAAATATTATACTGACAAAGCAATTATTGATAAATTATTTTTTGGTCTCAAAGCTGTATATGATAATATCTATATGACCTAAGCTTGCAGTGAGTAATTTAAAGTATTTCTAGCCAATATGTTTCAAAAATTATGATTTTCGGCTTAGCGATTATTCCTGGTGCCGCAACTTCGATGCGAGCTCACAAAATAAACTTTAGATCAGCATCTATTATCTTATCAGAATAGTAAGCCAGCTTATCAAGTATATTAAAAAAAATATTAAAAAAATTGTATGCTCTGTTGATTTTGTAGAAAGAAAACACAACAGCAGATCAAAGACTACAATGCTAATAACTTCTGATATAATCGAGAAAAAATGGATTATATTACCTATGCCTATGTCTTCTTTTGCTTATGCCAGGGGGTTTTAGCTTTTCTTATAATTAAAAGATTCATCAAGGGTCGTGAGAAGTAAAAAGATTAAGATAAGACTAGTTGTAGTTGTACTTGTTGCTACCTCCCTAGTTATGCTTTGCCTCCAGATTTTTAGTGATAACATCTCTCTCTTTCTAAAGCCAACTGAGGTATATGAAAAGCTAGCTGAGATAAATAGTGAAATTAAAATTGGTGGTTATGTCAAAGACATAATCTTTGATAAAGATTCTCTCTACTATTCGTTTATAATTACTGACAATGATTCACATGACATCTATGTTCAATATAAAGGAATGCTACCATCGCTTTTTAAAGAAGGACAGATGTCAGTTGTGTCAGGAAAAATAGTTGCTTGTAATGAGAAAATTTGTTTTACTGCAAGAGAAGTTCTTGCAAAACATGATGAGAATTACAAACCAAAAGTTGTGCAAAATTAGATCTATCATTTGTCTTTTCATTCTCAATCCTATCACTAAATGATTTGATTTTGATTCATTGTATCAGTTTTTTTATAAATCGATTCTCTGCAACTTTATCTATTTAGCTCCATATTGTTGTGAAAGTTTCTTCATTATACTACCAAGATCACTTGCAAATTACAATCAAACCTAAACCATAGTGCAATTGTTAAAGCATCTTCTCCTTTACTAAAATTTTAGTATAAATTTTTTTGAAGTACTTTAATATGATTAGAAGCCAATTTAGCTGCGATTTGATTAAAAAAATTAAAACCTTGAAGACATTTAATTCTTATTTGATCTCATGATCAATTATTCTTTATGTTAAAAGGAGAATATTCCATATAGTTATCAAAATCATGTGATGTTTCTAACTTAAGTGTAATAAATACAATTAAAGATTGCAATGAGAATTTTTATTGAATTGTAGAATTTTAAACAATAAACAAGATGAAAGCTTAATCGACTGATAAGATTATAATAATTGATTAGAGGCTAGATAGATCTTATCTAAGATTCCATTGATAAAGCTACTTTCTGGCTCATGTTCAAATGCAATGGCTATATTTAAATAATCTTTAATAATATTCCCAACTGAGTGTTTGTGCTTGATATATTTGAATTCATAAGTGCCAACTCTAAGCATTGATAATACAACTTGAGATGTCCTCTCAAGAGAGTCACTTTTACAGTACTTAAGAATGAGTTCATCAATAATAGGTAAATTTTTTACAACCTCAGTTAGTATTTGTAAATCTTTAGCTGAGTCTTTGGCATTCTTAGCTTTATATCTACTAATATCCATAGCATTTTGTGCAACTGAAAGGAGTTTTTTTTCGCTTAAAGATTGTATATTTTCTGGATTAGTTGCCAAGGCATAAATCATTTGTATTAAAATTACTCTACATCTAGTAGAAAAACTTAATTCATTTTCCATTATTTAACTTAGTTTTTCTTCATCTTATACATTATTAATACACTGATACAAAGCATCCCAAACATATATAATACATTCCATCCACCCAACGATAGGTTTAATATCTCAATCTGCGGAACATCACATGCAACTAAGTCCTTTGAGTTGATTGATGACAAGAATTCCTCAGGTGTTGAAACTCCGCTAATATTTGCTGTGCAGGATGATTCATAGGTGATCCAATGTTTTTCAACTAGGAACTGAAATATCCCAATACTGATGCCTATTATTAATAGGCAATATGCAGTCCATTCTAGAAATTTTAAAAATTTTTCAGATTTTTTCTTAATTGCAATAACTAAACTTATAGTTGATAATATCAATCCTAAATATACATATCTTTGATAGATACACAGCTTACAAGGGAATATATTAAATAGTTCGAGAATATATGCAAATATAAGAGCTACAACTGAAAGCAATAATATAGAACAAGCATAACCTTTATAATTTTTTCTCATATCATAGGCTTTAAAATTTATTTGACTTAATCAATTAAAGTTTATATTGATATTATATATTTTGCAAAATCTTATCTGTGAATAACAAAAAAAAGCTATTTATCATTGCAGGGGAGACATCTGGTGATATTATAGGTGAGAATCTAATCAAGCAACTTCAAGATGAAGACTGCATTATAAAAGGTGTAGGTGGTGATTTGATGAAAAAAGCTGGCTGTGATATTCTATTTCACTATGATATGATCGCAGTTATGGGTTTATCAGAAGTTGTGTCTTCCTACTTTAAACTAATGGAATACATGAAGAAAACAATAGATGCATTAATGGAGTTTAAACCAGATCTTATAATAACAATTGATTCGCCTGGATTCAACTTCAGATTAATCAAATTTATCAGAAGGCGATTAAAATTCAAAGCAATACATTATGTTGCACCAACAGTTTGGGCGTACAATAGAAAGCGCGTTGAAGTTGTAAAAAAATTGTTCGATCATATACTTCTAATATTGCCATTTGAAAAAGAGTATTTCAAAGAAATGCCTCACACTTTTGTGGGACATCCAATTGTAGAAGATAATTCTTGCTTGCTCCAGTATAGTCAAGATATATTAGAGAAGGACAATTTAAAGTTGAAAAGTTCGACTTGGGATATATCAATAATGGTTGGTAGTAGAAAGGGAGAGATTAAAAAACATACAAAAACTATAGTTGAGTGGATTAATCTAATGAAGATAACTTTTAAAAAAGATATAAAATTTCATTTTCTAACACAACCTCATCTAGAGCAATTACTGCGCGATGAAATTAACCTATACACAAATAACCTAGATAAGATTTTTATCAACTCAGAAGTTAATTCACACAATGAAATAATAGAAAAAAGCGTACTAGGGATTGTAAAATCGGGCACAGCAACAATGAGATTTATGGCCAATGGCACCCCAGTGATAACTTTCTATAAAGTCTCAAAGATTACAGCTTGGATTATGAAAAGAAAACTCAAAATAGATAAATTTAATTTATGTAATATAATTACTAATTCAAGAACCATTCCAGAATTAATCCAAGATGATTTCTATCCAATAAAGTTACTTGTAAAGTCTACTGCACTACTGACAAGCTCACGAGAGAATATCCTCAATTGTTATCTACAAACTTGGAATACTTTAAAACAGGATCAGTTGCCAAGTAAGAAAGCAGGAGAAATAGTTAAGAAATATCTAAAAAATGAAGCAGATTACAATCAATAATATATCAATCTCAAATGATTTACCGCTAGTATTAATTACAGGGCCATGCCAAATAGAATCAAAAGATCACGCACTAGAAATGGCAGGCAAAATAAGTGAAATATCGAGAAAAGTTGGAATAGCTTTTATATATAAAAGCTCATTCGATAAGGCAAACCGGACATCAATCACAGGTAAGAGAGGCATAGGATTAGATGCATCACTTGCTATATTTGATGCTATAAAAAATGAAATAGGCTGTCCTATTTTAACTGATATACATGAACCACAACAAGCAGAAATATTGGCCAAACATGTTGATATTCTTCAGATTCCAGCACTACTCTGCAGGCAAACAGACTTAATAATAGCAGCTGCTACAACGCGGAAGTGTGTGAATATTAAAAAAGGACAATTTCTAGCTCCACATGATATGCAAAATGCAATCGATAAGTGTATAGGTAATGAGCAGATAATGATTACTGAGCGCGGTACATCATTTGGTTACAACACTCTTGTAAATGATATGAGAGGTTTCCAAATCATGAAAAATACAACCTATCCGGTAATTTTTGATGCAAGTCACTCAGTGCAGCAGCCAGGTGGTCTTTCAACCTCAAGTGGTGGACAGAGAGAATTTATAGAGGCACTATCTCGTGCTGCAGTTGCAATAGGTATAGCAGGAATATTTATTGAAACACATGAAGATCCAGATAATGCGCCGAGCGATGGGAAATGCATGCTACCATTACACAATCTGGAATTATTACTTATAAGGCTGCAAGAGCTAGATAAGGTATCTAAAAAGTATCAATATCTACCTATAAAAAGGTAGTTGAGAATGAAAAAATTAAAACTATAAAAAGAGGCACTGTCAGTTTGACACTAACCACATAGCTACTTATCAAGCTTCAGAACTGACTTAGAGATAGGAGATTTATAATCAACAGTAGACCACTTAGCAAGCACTGTAATGGTAATCCTTCTATTCCTTGGTGAGTATGGATCATCCTCATCAAGAGGAACATTATCACCATAAGCAACAAGTTTAGCAATTTTTTCTTCTGGTAATCCAGCAATCTGCATAACTTTCATAGCTGCATTAGAACGTGCTGCAGATATATTCCAACCTCCATAGTTGTCAATTGACATTCCATCAACTTTTTCAGTATAACCACTGATAACTATTCTGTTAGGCAGATAAGTCAACGATTTTGATAATTTTGCCAAAATTATTTTTGCTTCATCAGTTAGTTGTGCACTATTTTTCTCAAACATCGGATGTTTGTTATTATCAAAGATGCTGATTTCAAGACCATCACTATTTATACTAGTTGCAATACTTGAAGAGAACTCCTGAATGTCAGGATCACTAGTGAGATCTGATTTAAGCTGTTCTTCAAGTTTAGATATGGCATCATTTTCCATATTAGCTTGAGCATTGGTAGAAGGTGCATCTTCATTTTTTTCTTCAGAAGTTTTTTCTTCCTCAAGACTGTTTTTTTTGTTAAAGAAAACAACTGTTGGCTGGAAGTAATTAGCCATATTTTGTAGCTTCTGAGAAGGAGTAGTATTGAGTAGCCACATAAGCATAAAGAAGCACATCATAGCTGTCATAAAGTCAGCATAAGCTAATTTCCAAGCCCCTTCTTTAGTTTGATATTCTTTAGAACGATTGGTTCTTTTTCTAGGTTGAAAATTATTATCTTTTTGGCTATTTCTCATATAACACTTACTTTATACTATATAAGATTTCCTCAACTTCGTTAAATGAAGGCTGACTATTCTCAGATATAACTTGTCTTGCAAATTCAATAGATATTTGAGTTGGATAGCCTTTTATGTGTGATAACATACCAGTTCTCATACATTCTAAGAATTGCATTTCTTCATCATGAAATTTCTCCAAGAAAGAAGCAATAGGATTAATAACGCAATAGGCAAAGAAAACACCAGCAAAAGTACCAATCAGAGCACCAGCAACTCTAGCACCAAGTATCTCAGGAGCAGCACCAGCAACAGCCATTGCACCTATAACACCTAGCACAGCAGCAACAATACCTAGTGCTGGTAATGAATCACCTAGTTTATTTAATGCATTAAAAACTTTTGATGAATAATTACGTCTTGTTTCAATCTCCATCACCATCATATTTTCTATCTCATATATATCCTGAAAGCCAAGAGAAACTACTCTAAAATGATTTTGGAAGAAAGATAAAGCATGTTGATTCTTTAAAAGAATAGGATATTTGTTAAATATATGACTATTGCTTGGCTGATCTATATGGGACTCAAGCTCTGCTGTTGTTACTGAATTACTATACTTAAAGAAGTTAAACATAAAACTTAGAAGTTCAAGGTAATCAGTTTTACTGTATGGCTTTTCACTAACAATCCTCGGCAATTGTTTCCATAGCTGAGAAAATAGTGATGAAGGGTTGCTCATAACGAAACTACCAATCGCTATACCACTTATAAGAACCCATTCTGCAATGTTGAAAACGACACCAAAACTGATACCTCCGTAAAACATCCCGAGAGAGATTGTTATAAGAGTTGTTATTACACTTAAATAAAAACGCATATTCTTTTTAATTAGATCAATCTTAGATTGAAACTTATACTACACTAAGTTCAGATGCTTGAAAAGCAAAACTATGCTTTTAACTTCAATAATTCGTTTATACTTTGTGTGTCATGTTTACTTTTTACCAATGGATTATACTGACTTGACAGCGCCATAGGAGAAGCTTGTAATGCTAAAATGTTTTCCAGTTTAATTTCTGTTCCATCACTAAGGATAAACTGTCCACCTGAAGTTGTCTGTTCTATTTTATGTGGAGTGTATACATGAGATATTAAAGGCGCTTTAGTATTCTTATCGCAAGCTAATATATGTACTTTGTAAATACCTTCAGATACAGATAGACTACCATCAGGATTTTTAAATTTAAGATCGAAATTTTGCATTACATTTGAGCTAGAGTCTTCAATCTTATTTTCAAAAATCATTTTTCCTTGACTATCTACTACTTTCATTACAATGTTAACTGGTTGTCTATTGCCATCAATTATATAGCTAACCGGAATTTCCATTTCATTGTTAGAAACAACAATTTGATCGTTTTCTGTCATTGCATACTTACCTATTATGTTACTTCCTAAATTAAAAGCAGAACTGCCGTGAAGATTTTCATTAAGATCATCCAATTTGTTATCAATTGACATGAGTGTTTGCAACTGATTCATATGAAATATTTGTTGAGTCATTTGATTCATATCAACTGTATTTTCAACGTCTTGGGATTTTAGCTGCGCCATTAAAAGTTTAAAAAACATATCTTGAGATTTTTTAATCTCTGCAGCTTTTATATCTTTCTGAGAAGAGTTGAATCCATCTATATTTTTTGTTGGAATTAACATAGCTTTTATTTTTAAAATGTGCTCAATAAGAACTCTAAGGAGTATTTTGATAGAAACTGAGATAACTTCTCTTCATCGGTTTTAAAGCCATTCCATCTCATTTCATCTATTGTGTAACCAATGTTTATATTATCTTTTAGAGTAACTAATCTTTTAGAGAGCATAGCTGATTCATATCCATTTGCAAGTAAATTTCTTATTTTTATTTCATTTATTTGATGAAGGTTTGCATAGATATCATCTAATGTATGATATTTGATCAAGAGATCAACAGCGGTTTTTTTTCCTATTCCAGCAATACCTGGTATATTATCTGATCTATCGCCAACTATTGATAGATAATCACATATTTGTTCAGGAGCAATTTGAAATTTCTCATATACATGTTCTACAGAACAAAACTTTTTCTGATTAATATCAAAGAATTTTATTTTATCTGAAATTAGCTGCATTAGATCTTTATCACCAGATACAATTATAACTTCATAGTCATTCTCTTTTGCATGTTTTGAATAAGTTGCTATAATGTCATCTGCTTCACACTTTTGGTCATATAAATACTTAATTGAGAAGGCATCTAACATAGGTCTTACAAGCTGTAGTTGTAAGATTAAATCTTCAGGTATAGAACTTCTATTACCTTTATATTTGTCATAAATTTCATAACGGAAGTTCTGTCTACCACCAACATCAAGAGCAACAGCTAAACTGAACTCTTCTTTTTTAGAGAAAATAATTCTCTTTAAAATAAATTTGAGAGATTGAATAAAACCATAGAGAGCGCTTATAGGATAGTTGTCTTGTGATAACATTTGAGGCACTCCATAGTATGCCCTAAACAGCAAACCACAACCATCTATAATAACAAATCTCTTAGTAACAGTAATTTTTTTATGTTTTTATTTTGTTTACAGATAAACACAATGGATAAATACCAAATGCTTGATAAAAGTCAAAATATCTTATATCATAAATAGTCTTATATCATAAGAAGCATATTTTAAAATTTTGTATAGGTTTTTATATGATTCATATAACTTAAATGCCTATGTAAAACAGAAAAAGAATATAAAAGATCTTAAATAACTAACAGTTTTTATGGTCATAATGAAAAGAGCAATGCATAAAGTTTAGCATCTGGTCTAATATGCTGAGTGGATCAACAATAGGTTTAACTAGTAGCTTTACATGAGATGAAAGTACACAGTAAGTTGAATGTAATAACCGACGGTCAGAAGAGTGAAATAGATAGAGAAAAATATATGATATTACTGTGAAATAAAAGAATTGGGGGAAATTAGAGAATAGATTAATGAATTTAGAAAAACAGTGTATAGAAAAGCAATTTTTAATAAAATAGAGAAAAATAGTGCAATCCAAACATATTGCGAAGGCCTTAATAATATTAACAATCGCAGAACAGAAATAAATAGATAAAATTTGATTTGAAATCAAGAGATTTTCATGATAAATTTCAAATAAAAGTATATAAAAATGGCAATCTTACATCCAAACTACAAACCTCACACATTTGTTACAACTACTGGTGAGAAAATTGAAACAAGATCAACTGCAGCTGGTAAAGAAACAGCTCTATATGTTGATATTCATACTCATCCAGCTTGGAGAAGAAAAGATCAAGAAAATTATATAAATCAGAGTGCAAGTGAGGTTGCTAAGTTTAACACTAAGTTTGAAAGCTTAAATTTAAATTTAAATTTTCTTACTAAGAAGCTTACTAAGAAGGTTTAGATTTAATAATACACTGGTCGCAACTTAATATCAGGAGTTCATTCCATCTTACTATTCCATAAAACTAGTGTGGTCTTAATATTTTTGTTAAACTAATTCTATTGCGCATCCAATTTTATGCTGCATTTTGGCTTACATTACAAGCTTTTTAGACTGTCTACATACTGATCACACCTGATTCTTTTTTCTTAGACGGTTTTTTGATTTGCAAAAAAGTTGTACTTTTTCAAAAAAAATCTCTTAATGATGACAATATTATTAAATTAATAATTGTAATTTTTATCTCCTCCTATCACTAAATCTCTTTTTATAAAAAATTAAATAAGAAGATAAGTCTAATTTATGCTAAAATAGACTTTATTTAGAATAAAATTATGATTGATTATATTTTAAATCTACTAAACATACTGTTGCCAATACTACTTAAAATACTAGTTGTAGTAGTACCATTGCTATTTTCAGTAGCATATCTCACACTTGCAGAAAGGAAGCTCATTGGTGCAATGCAGCTTAGATGTGGTCCTAATGTTGTTGGTCCATTTGGCTTACTACAGCCAATTGCAGATGCTTTAAAGCTTATAAAAAAGGAGATGATTATACCTGATAAATCAAATAAGCTTCTCTTTCTACTTGCCCCAGTTATAACTTTTAGTTTAGCTATAGCTGGATGGGCCATAGTGCCTATTGGTGACTTTGTTATAGCTGATATAAATATAGGTGTTTTATATATGTTAGCTATTTCATCTCTCGGAGTCTATGGAATAATTATTGCTGGTTGGGCAAGTAACTCAAAGTATGCATTTTTGGGCGCTATGAGGTCTGCAGCTCAAATGATCTCCTATGAGTTATCTATTGGACTCTGTATAGTTTGCATATTATTAACTAGTGGCTCACTTAATATAAGAGAGGTTGTTACAGCTCAGCAGAATAATCCATTTTATATAGATTTGCTTCTCCTTCCACTATTTGTAGTCTTTTTCATTTCTATTCTAGCTGAGACTAATAGACACCCATTTGATTTACCTGAGGCTGAAGCTGAGCTTGTAGCTGGTTATCACGTTGAGTATTCATCAATGGCATTTGCTCTATTCTTCCTTGGTGAGTATGCAAATATGATTCTTATGAGCTCCATGGCAACTCTATTTTTCTTAGGTGGTTGGTTTCCTCCATTTGGTATGACATCACTAGATTTCGTACCGCCTGTATTTTGGTTTGCAATGAAGATTGCTGCCTGCTTATTTGTTTTCATCTGTGTAAGAGCAGCTCTCCCTCGCTATAGATATGATCAGCTTATGAGGCTTGGTTGGAAATTTTTATTACCAATCACTATGCTATGGGTCATTATTATTAGTTCTTTAGTGGTGTTTGTTTGATAATCTAGTTCTTGCATCTGTGTAAGAGCAGCTCTCCTTCGCTATAGATATGATCAGCTTATAAATTTTTGTTCTTCAGGTGTTTTTTCTTTGTGTAATGTTCTTTGTTTTTTCTTAAAACGTCCAGTATAGCTAGTACTAGCTTATAAATTTTTTAGTTTTTTATTAACAGACCTAGATATCATAAAAATAAAAAAAATGTGCTATTTGTTAAAATTTATATTCGAAAAAAGTAATAAAACTACTTAAAAGCTTTATATCGAGATAATCAAATTATATAAACTTATACAAAGTTATACAAAGTTGAACCTAAAAAATTTAATTACCTTCCAGGTAGGGATTATTTTATGGGATATAACTCTACCTATTGAGCTACAAGAGTGAATAATTCTATTATTATGGGATTGTATAGATAAGTGATACTGTGAGTCAGTAATTTGGATCAGGAGAATATTACCTGGTTGAGGACTTATTGTATTTTCTTGAAAGTATTTGGGGATAAGTTCTAGTAAAAGATAGCTATCAGTCATTGAGTCATAAGCATGGATATCGCATTTATCCCAAGGATCATGAGTTATAGATTTAGCGCAAATTTCTTTAGCTACGCCTAGGATTAGACCTACACAGTCACATCCTACTTGCTTCTGTCGTCCTTGTTGATGAAATGGTGTTCCTATCCACTCCTCTGCAACTTTTATAATTTCATTTGATTTCATAAATGTCATTTGATTTCATAAATGCCTGAGCTCTGTAGTTTGAATGTACATTCTGGGATTGCTCCTTCTGAGTTTTCTAATGACAGATATGATACTAAAAATGTTCCATATAGGTTATGAATCTTATTAGATGATATTTTGCAGTAGATTGGTATGGCTGATATAGCTGCTGATTGAAGCATGGCTATATCTTTTGATATAGCTGCAACACATTCTACTATTATATAGCTTTCATTATGTATGAGAGTTATTGTTTCAGTACCAACTATAGATTGATCAAAGAATTTGTTGTTAATTGTAACTGCTAGATCTTTTATACCACTAACAATATATTGCAGATTATCGGGATCGTTTCCGAATGAAAATTTATTTGACATGTGATTATTGTAATAAAAGTTTAATATTTTTATAGTATGTTTAGTGTATGTAAAAACTAACAAAATAAAATAGCAAAACTTTTGCTTGAGAGATTGAAAACACTCATTGAGAAAATTAGAATTAATGAACTAAAACAGTGAGAGCAAGATTTGCTAGCAGAATCAATGACTGTTGAAGATATAGAAAAGCTTATTTCAGACAAGCTTACGCGAGAATAGCGTAGCAGCAATAAGCATACCTAAATTATTAGAAGTTGTATCTCAAGAAGAGAAACATCGTATACCAAATTTTGCTAAGATGTTGTTTAGACAAAATGATATAAAAAATTTATATCTTGATTCAGAACTTAGAGAAAAATTTCCGAAAGAGGATTGTGCATTCAGAGTGAGTTTTGAAATGATGACAGAAAGATACCACGACCTAAGTTTAGTAAGTAAATTATTACTGTTATTAGAAGAACGCACTTTTAGAAAAACAATCTATCTTCAAGCTTGTGTGCAATCCAAAAAAATATTGATAAGACAAAGTTGCAAGCTGCAGAATATAGAAGGATTAGATTCACCAGAAGTAAATGAGGCTGCAAATAAATTATTTGATGTCCTTCTAAATTGCTCAATGTTTTATCTAAATGAAGCAAAAAAGGATTTAGAGAGTGAATTAAAAAATATTCATCTTACTATTTCAGATTATATCGAAGCTTTTTATAAAGTGATACTGAAATCACTATCAGATCTTGGCTTTTGCGTCGACCCCGAAAGACTAAATCATAAAACAAATAAAGAAATGAAAGAGGAAGATATGGAAAAGATTTATCAAGACTTAGGTTGTCTAAAGAATTCAAAACAATATCAACAAGAATGTCATAAAAGATTTACTTCTTTCTCTGAGCTTTTGAAAGAATCTGATGCTTTGAGAGGCATCGATTTTAGTCAATCCACACAATAAAAATTTAACTTTAGACTACCTAAGAAACAATTCTTGTTATGTTGTGTTTCAGTTGTGATTGATAAATTAGAGATGTTTGGGAATTTTTCGGAGAGATTTTCTAAGATTGATTTAGCCTTATCTAATCCATCTAAACAGTTTTTATTGGAATATGGTTTATCATAAATATTAATTGTTACATCTACTTCTTGATATTTGTGAGATTCTTGTGAATAGAGCAATGTTGAAGTTGAGATACTTTCTATAAGGATATATGGAATTTTTATAGAATCATCTGGACAAGTATGGACTGGATATCGGAAGATTTTTCCCTTCAGTTCATCATATAGCATCTGTTGGATCTTGATAGTCATGGCATTTTATAGTTGTTAATTTCTTATTGATAATCATGTCTTTTACCAGATATTTTCTATTTCCAGTTGATATAAGTAATTTTTTATCACGTAGCTTATCAAGTTGATTATTAGATCTTGTTTTAATCTCATATGTTCTGTGATTTTTATGATCAATTTTGATGAGGTAGAGTTTTCCAAAGATAGTAAACTCATCATTATGGTGCTTTCTTACTCCACCATATTGGTCCTGAATTTCATTTATTGTACAAAATTTCAGTAGTTCGTTTGTGTTAGATAGTTGCATATTTGTAATTAAATTTAGTTAGGATTGCTTTTAGAGACTCTTTTGCTGATTGTGAGGTGTATAGACTATTTTTATTAGTGCTATCTTCAGTTCTGGCAGTATCTTAATCATGAGTAGTCAGCTGATCATGATTCACTTTTCAGAAATGAAGTATTTTTTTAAAGTCTAAAATTCCTGAGAGAATTAAATTTCGTTAATATTGAATTAAGAGATTCTCTTGCTGATTGTGAATCATATAGTAATAATACTATTTCCATTAGTACTACCTTCAGTTCTGGTGGTATCTTAATGGCGAATAGTCCTCCTTTATAAGTAATTATTAATGGTTCTTCACTAGCTGCTGTTTCAATTACATTATCTTCTAGGTTATATGATATATCTCTTCCAGATTGAGCTTTAACAGATTGTATCTCAAGAACCGGAGTATGTTTAAGGTATGTTTTTGATTTAGTTAGTACTTCCTCATAAGTTTTTTGAATGATACTTCTACAGAGATATCCTTCGAGGTGAAAAAGTGCTGTTTCTAATAGTGTTTTAATTAATTGATCATCTATATTAGATGTGACACGTAAAAAATGTTTTACTTCATGGAGTGATATTAGATTATGAATTTCATGTTCCATTTTTAGTTAAATTATTTGATTTATTGGTGTTTATTAACTTGAATCAAATCTCGATCAGATTGTTGAATTTACCTTAAATTTACCTTATTTTAGACAGACTTCTCCTACGACTTAGATTTGATTTGAGTTATTGCGTTAAGTTTTTTTGTTAGATTACCAATTTTATATAGATTGTATAATAGAAACGTAGTGTTTTTGCATAAATGCAATATAATATATGTAATTGTATTACTAATAATAATGAGATGATTAATAATATGGTAAAATTTTTTAAAACATTTTAAGAACTAAAATTCTTTACCTACACAAATAAATCCATTACCCCAAATGCTTATTCTCTTACATCAGAGATGATTCGACAAATGAATCTCAAATGTGAAATCACTGAATCACAAAAAACTGCTGTCATTATTAATGGTAATAACTTAGAAAAATACTTCTACACAAGTAAGATTGATTTAAGCATGAATGATATAAAAGATGTCATATACAAATTTAAACTCTTAGATACCCGTCTTGTATCATAATGTAGCTCTCTGGTAGAAATAAAAGAAATATTTAAAGCAAACTTGCCAAAACAATATGTGAGAGATTGGTCTACCTTCCAAGATAAGCTCGAGAAACAAGATTGCATGTTCTTTGCACAAAAAACGGCTATAGTTATTGATGAAAATAAAGTCCAAGAGATACTATATAAGCCGATACTAGGAAAATGTGTTAAAGAAGGTTGGCTTGGTTCTGGCAAATTAGAAATAAACTACAAGTCTGAAGTTGTAAGTGAGATAGCAATAGATGATATCCTTGCAGACTTTACTTAGTAGTTTTCAAGAATCTAATGGCATCTTCATTCATAACGTCACCACCAACAGTCTTAGTTGCATAGAACTTGATGAATGGTTTATGTGTAAATGGATCACGTAAAATTCTAATGTTATGTCTGTCAACTATTTGATATGCACGCTTGAAGTCCCCAAACATAATTGGTGATTGCACTTCAGTTATATTTGGCATATCAGCTCCAATGAATATTTCATGTCCAAGGAGTGTGCTACTCATCTTGTTGCTGAAATCTGGCTGCCAGAGATACCTACCTGTACCACTTTCTTTAAGCATTCTAATATGTTGCATTGCATCGCGACTCACTACAAACTTTGCATCTTTCACAAAAGTATTTGGTAAACTATAAAATAGCTTCATTATATCTTCATCTGTGATTGCTGCTTGTATTTTAGCTTTATCGCTTTCGTGCTTGTTAATTTGATTTTGTGAGTTAATAGTATTTTGATCATTTATGCTAAGCAATATACCGCGCGGCTTACCAACTCCATCACCTCTTATAAATGCATTATTCTCTTGTGCTGCAAATATATCAGATAGTGATTGAGATAACCACATCTCAATATCGATACATTGATCATCAACTAGCTTCTGAGTTGCCTTTGGTTGAGCATATAGTTGATGAGTTGGAATTGTCTTTTTATTAACTTTGAGTGGTTCTGCTGAATCACTCTGAATTAAAATATTTTCAGACCATCCAGCAAGAATACCGTTTTTGTCTACATCTATTAAATCCACTGAATCACTTGAGACTTCAATGATATTACATATTGATCTCATGACTGATGCCTCTTTTATTGCATTACTGATATATTCACTCATTCTACTTGTTACTAAATAGCCAGCATCATTTCTACCAATATCACATAAATCACCAGTGCTGCAGCTACCAATATCACTTTCAGCACCTTTCCTTACATAGTTACAGAATGCCTTTTGATATTTCTTTTCTGAGTTGTTAAATGCATATACTTCATTTGCAACACTTGATAATGGACGAGATCCTGCTGCTACAAAATTCAATTGTGAATGGTATTTATCAATTGTATCGCTAATCTTATTTAATTGATTTAATGTGATTGGGTCAGCTGAGTTTTGAGTTTCTAATTGATTTAATCTAGCTTCATTTTGTTGTTTGAAAGCTTCCCAATTTTTTGAGATTTGCTCTAATTTGTTTGAGATATTTGACATAAGAATAATGTTTTTTGTTCGGTTAAATTTTTTAAAGATCGATAACTATATTGGATAACTAGCGCTGCTACCTATGGAGCTCTTAGCGCTATTAAGAAAAAGTGTTGCTTTAGATACATTAGATTAGTGTTTGAGTGAAATTTTATTTACATATAGATTGTAAGCAGTCTATTTCAAGAAATAGCTTGATTGTGTAACAACTATTGCAGATGGCTACCAATTGTGTTATAATTTGATTAAGAATAAAACAAATTTATGAACTCAAATGTTATACACAATAACACCTGAACAAGAGAAGGCTGCTTTAAAGAACATGCTAAGATATGAACCTGAATATCAATCATTAATTAGTCAAGATTTTCTTTTATCTGATATAAACAAAAGTAATGATCTTAATCAAAATGAAAAATCTCAAGTTATCATAAAAACTCTTCAACATTTATATGTTGATATATTTCTTGAAAACAATACATCGTACACAAGTCTAAAAAATCACTTTGCTAAATATGAAAATACTAGTCTTCTTGGAACAATAGATGGAGTAAGCTTAACTGGAGAAGATTTTAACCAGTTAATCAATCCATCTCCAGACTATGAGACTTTAGACAACGCTGAGTTAATTATTCACAGTTTACCTTTCAGTTTTATCAAACAAGCATCAGATATTGATAGTTTATTTAATGAATATGTGATGAATTCTGGATCATCATATAATTACACTGTACTACCTCAGTTCTTACTTTTCTGTCACTACAAATTAAATGAAACGCAGTTAAGAGAACTTATAAAAACACACTCTCAAGAATATGATGCAATACCATTCTTATCAGCTTATCCACAAACAAAAGATATGTTAGTCAGGACTGATTTTATTAACGCTTATAATAGCATTAAGAATAACAATCTTAAATATTTTGAAAGCTACACACAAGATTTAAAAGAGGCTTACTATGATCTCTTCCATGAAGAGTTGCCTATGAATACTGAAGCACTTTATGACCTGTAGTTTGATATCATAGCTTTTAGATTAAGTTGAATAAATAGCAATTTCGAAATGTAGGCGATATGCTCAAATTTTATATTTCTTTAATATATCAAGTTATCTAAGCTTTTCTTGTTTGTATTCTATCAACTTATAAAAACTAGTAAGCTATTTCTACAGATGATTATTTGAGAGTGTTTATTATTTTCGAGTTTTTTAACAACTTTAATGTTGAAGCAAGTTATTCAAGAATCACTTGACTAACTGTGAATTTAATTTATAAGTTATATCACTTGGGTGATTAGCTCAGCTGGTTAGAGCGTTACGTTGACATCGTAGAGGTCGGTGGTTCGAGCCCACTATCACCCACCAAATGCGTTAAATCAATCAAGAAAAAATGTGTGATAAAGTTTAGTGATAAAAAAAATATAATATTAAATATTGATCCTATGAATATTTGTGCAAAGTTTGTCGCTTGCCCTTATACAAGGGAGTTGATTAAGAAGAAAGAGCCTTATCATTACTACTATGATGAATTTCTTGATCATGAAAAAATCGCAAACTATAATGATTGATTCGACAAGACTTAATTATATAACTGAAGACTCTCACAGAATTCTATTTTACAAGATTCATTTACTGGATAAGAAGTAAGACTGATTTCAACTAGCTTAGCTTTTTGTATTACTAAAACACCTTTTGCATATTGTGATTCAATTATCCGTAATCCAACACTCATGCCTTCTACTCGCTTATCTTTTATTAGCTTATAGACTTGCTTCTGCAATTGATTATTTAAATCAAAGGTTGCCTCTATGTAGAGGCCATATTTATCTGTTCTTGCATTAAGTAATGTGCCAAGTCGACGTTTAAAATCATGTTGAAATAAAATGGGGACTTTATCTGGGAATTTTTTGCAATCAATTGCTTCTCGCTTTACTATATGATGGCTATTATCGATAGTATTAAAAGTGCTTGCATATCCAGCGATTATTACGTATTTTTTTTCTTTTATTGACATATCTATCTGTGTTAAAAATTTGTTTAAGCAACATAAAAATATTTATAGATCTATGCTTTGCATTGTATGAGAAGTTTGCAATTGGATAAGCAATAGGTTAGCCAAGATATAATGTTGCAGTTGGAATAGGTTATTACAAGAACTTTGGAAGTGAATTAGAGTTAAAAATTCTAAAATGAGCGACTTGTATTTAAATATTTGCTATGTTAAACTTAACTGAGTATATTTTATAAAAAAACTATGTTTAAAAAAGCATTTATTTCTTCAATAGCGGCTACTTTTATTGTTTCAAGTGCATCAGCTGCGGAACTTGGATCATTTCTTGTAAAGTTGCAAGGAGAGTATTCGATAAGTGAATCATCTCTCAACAGCTCTATTGGCACACCAGTAATTGGTGTTGATCTAGGATCAAAAATTAAAAATAAAGATTTTAATGGTTTTGGTGTTGGTGTTGGCTTTGGCTATGTTGCTTCAGAAGATATATGGACCGATGTTACAGTGACATTTGATTCTCTCAAAAGCAAACAGGATCTTGGAAATAAGGCTTTTACAAAGGTTGAAAGCAATAATACAAAAGCTTTACTCAATGCATATTATGGTTTTAATCAAGGAAACATCTTTTCTCCATATGTCACGATTGGTTTTGGTGCTGCATTTGCGAAAAGCAAGCTATTCTCTCCTAGTGCTGGTGTAGTAATTAATGGTAATGCCATCAAGGATACAACTGACAATCCTCTGAAAGGACAACAATCCTCTAAAAATACAGCATATTTTGCTTATCAAGGAGGTTTTGGTGTTGCAATAGAGGCTATGAAATCAGTTTCTTTTGATATTGGTTATAGGTTGTCAAACAACCAAGTTGCTAAATTTAATATTCCAACATTATCTAATACGTTAGTGTTAAAGCCAACAAATCAAATCAAACATTCAGTATTGTTAGGAGTTAATATAGCATTCTAAAAATCTTATTTCCCCTTACTCTCTTAATATTCTGTTGCTACATAACAACATCGCTGGGAAAAAATCTTATTTTTACAGGAATCTCTTGCTTTATCTATTTCAGTTTCAACAAAAGAATATTATACTTTCCGCAAAAATATTGATATCAACAATGCAAATGTTAAAATCCTTAACCATATTTTTTATTTCTCTTGCTTCTTTATCTGCACACGCAGCTGAAGGATGTAAAGCTTATGTTAGACTTGATCTTGGATATTCAATGGCGTCTGGTACAAAAGTTTCGGGTCCAGGTTTCTTAGTTACAGACTCATCTATTCCCCCATCGATTTTGCCTATGTCACACAACTTTAGCCTTGACAGGAATCCAAGAGGTATAATTGGCGATCTAGCAGTTGGTTATTACTTCAACGATGCTATGCGTGGAGAAATTAGTTTTGATTTTAAACCTAAAATAATAGCTCAGTCACTCACTTTCGAAAGTGAAACACAAGAGTATGGTGGTAGTGCAAGAGTTTTATATGACTTCAATAATAATACATCTGTAACTCCATTTGTCTTCGGTGGATTAGGTGCTATGAATATCAAACCAAAAATAAATCCGTTTGTTATCAAAATGTTCAAGGAACCATATACACAAGCTTATTTGACACATATTAATGATGATGGTTCTTTAAAAACTAATGCTACCAATCAAGTTATAACTTATAGCTCTCTGAAAATGCCATCAAAAATAGTGATGACATATCAAGCAGGTTTTGGTTTAGCATTCAAAGCATCAGAAGAAGTATCAATTGATCTCACTTATAGCCTTGGAGGTAAAACAGATTATCAAGTTCTAGTTAATACAGGTTCTGCTATAGCGCCAGCTGGTACTGCCTTTACAGAATCTCAAATTACAAATGAAGATAGATTCAAACAGTTGAAGTTCAAAAATCAAATGAATCAATCTTTAACTATTGGTCTGAGATTTACAATATGATCACTTACTAGGAGATAAGCCCACAGCTTCTCTTTTTTCATCAACTGTCACAAAAGAGCTCTTTTCCATTCTGTTCCACAAGCTATCAACTCTATGTGAGAGAGTGCTTATTCCATCAATATCATATTGCAGTTCTAAATCATCGCCGAATCTAGCAACTATTCCGCGATTAATATGATCGAGAGTATTCTCAACTAATGGTAAAATTGTTTGCTCCCATAATGCAACTCTTGCTTCTAAAAGGTTGCTATAAGTGTTATCACCAGGTATACCTAGTAGTTGAGCCGGTACTCCAAATGCAATTGCTATCTCTCTTGCTGAATTATTTTTCGATTGAATATGATCCATATCCTTTGGTGAAAAACTCATTTCTTTCCATTCAAGCCCTCCTTCAAGTAATAGAGGTCTACCTGCATTTTGCGGACCAGATATAACATCATTCATCATGTCTTTTAATCTGTAGAATTGTTCATCAGTTAGGTTAGCTGGTCTTCCTTCTGCATCTTTTACAACAATTGCACCGCTAGGCCTACCACCATTTTGCAAAAGTGCTTGATTCCAAACGCTTGCTTGGTTATGTTGATCAATGCTATAGGCAGCAGCTTCAATTGAAGATAATCCATACCAATCAGATAATGGGTGGAAGTTTTTAATCTGAAGTACCGGCGATATTCCATTCTCTTGATCAACAAAATAGCTAGTAGTTTTAGAATCAACTGTATATGTATAACCTAATGGTATGAAATTATCTCCAGCTATAACTTTTACACGATCAGGACGGAGACAGTAAAGTTCATAGTCAGGTAATGTATAGTCAACTATGTTACATGGCTGGCAATTATCTAATGATTTTTTTACATTACGTCTGCAATTTTTATCAACTGTGAGAATATATGCACTTCCAGATATTTGACGATAGATGTAAATTGCCTCTAACATCTCTTTACCACTTTGTATAGGATTTGGTTTATTTAGTAGCTCTAGTACTGGGTGTTGAGTTATCAGATGTCTTTTTCCATCCATGAGTTTATATAGCTTAAATGGTACGCTAGAAGCTGCATGTGCAATCATATTTATTGCTCTATGTGCAATAACATTGCTTATATAGGCATTTTCTGCAAAGTTAGAGTAGTCTTTATCACTCCAAACAGCATTACTTGAGTTGTAAAAGTATGATTTACTCGCATTATGCATTTCTTGTTTTTTAAGTAAAGTGCGTGCTGCACTAGAAAGAGATTTTAACATTGGTGCTTTAGGGTTAGTGATTTGATCTTATACTTTATATACTGCACTAAGTTTTTCTAAGCAGGAAGTACCATGTATAAAATTTTTTATTCCCAAAAGCTGAGCAAATAGAGTTATATAAATGTATAGTATAACAAAATGAGGTAAAGCTTTATATTTAGAGACTGATAAAAATAATATTATAAAGTGTAGGAATTCTATAACTGAGGAATTTTTTAGATATATCCTATGAACAACTTAAACATCAACATAGAAAGATTGCTCAAAGTTTTGCTGATTATTTAGAAAAACAGAAAGAAGCTAAGATAATTTCACAAGATAATGCAAGTACACGTTTGATGAATGGAATTGTTGAGGGAGCCCGAGAAACAAGCAGCTTAACCTCTTATATTTTAATGGGTATATAATTATGGATATAATTTAACTTTCATTTTTACTTTTTATCGGTTCTTTATATAATAAATCAGCTAATAACTTGGCTTTTAATAAAAATAAAACAGCTATATAAGATATAGCGCCACTAACCACGTAAGAGAATAATGCAATTAACGATATGTTTGTACTTTTTAAGTTGGATAATACAATTATCATCACTATAGAAGACACAAAGCACTTGATAATATCTTTTTTAGTTTCACTACTCAACTTAGAGCTTGTATATCTAAACTCACAGTAGAGCATCAACATAGTAAACTGAGCTGCACTAGATATAACAGTAGCAATAGCAACGCATCGAAATTCCATAGAGCTCATTAAAATAAGGCTAAGAGATATATTAATCAATAAACTAATAAGAGACAATCTCACAGGAGTTGACGTATTACCGGTTGCATTTATTGCCGCATAATATAGCTTAGATATAGCTTGAAAAGGTAATGCAATAGATAAAATTTGGAGAATAATACCAGTTTTAGTTGCAGCTTCAATGGTAAAGGCGCCTCTCATAAATAAAATTTCAATCGCTTCTTTATCCATTAAAAAAATACCTGCTGCAGATGGTAAAATAAAACCTAGAGTTATGCGAAAAGTTTTATTAAAACGAGTATTTTTTTCATCTTGAGTTGTACCAGCTTTACTAAGCGATTGCAGTAAAACAATAGAGTTAGCAGTACTAAAAATAGCAAGCGGCAGTTGAATAATTCTATCTGCAAAATAGAGATAGGATATCCCTCCTACATAAAACGAAAGGATCAACATATCGCACCAAACGCTTATTTGCACTATACCAGCCCCAAATATCCCGGGTAAAATTCTCTTTAGGATTATCCTGACATAGCGTGACATGATTGGTTTTCTGAGATATAGCTTTGAGTTGTATTTTTTAGAGCAAAAAATCATCCAGCTTAACTCACATATACCAGAAATAAATAACCCATAAGCGAATGCGTAAACTGCAGCATTTAAATTAAAGAAATCATTAATATAGAGAGAGCTTATCAAAACTGAGTTGAGTATAATAGATGTTCCTGCATAGGGTATAAATATCTTCTTAGTCTGGAGAACTGCACCATAAAATGCAGAAGCAGAAATGAAAGTGAGATATGGAAACATAATATAGGCAAGCTCTACAGCCAAGCTAAAAGTCTCAGGACATCTGGTGAAACCTGGATTGGTCACAAGAATAAAATTCTCCATCTGATAGAAGATAACAACTGTGAATAGAATCAACACTAATAGTAAAGTTGAAAATACATGAGATGCTATAACCCTAGTATAATTACTACCATGAGTTGCAATAGACTGAGATATAGCAGGTACTAGAGCAGCACTCATTGCACCTTCACTAAATATCGCACGAAATAGATTTGTAAGCTTAAAAGCTGCCATTAGAGCATCACCTACTGGGCTAGCACCAATAAAAGCCGCAACACAAATATCTCGAACATAGCCAGAAAACCTAGAGATCAAAATTACAAGACTAATTCTACCGGCAAATCCAATTTTTACAAACTTTCTCATTAAAACTTAAATTTTTTCCCAGACATATTGCTATATCAGAGAGATGAGAAATTGGTAGGGTTAATCAAACTAAACTTAGCAAATAAAAGAATTAGTTAAGCGCTCTTGGTTTAATCTCTTCAGATTGCTTCTCTATTGTTTTAACCCATTTTGCTTCTTCCGTGTCTAATTGAAAAAAACCAAGTGTTAAAATATTGAATATATCGATTAACTTATCAACAAATGATTTTTCCATCCATGTAGGTTGGTTCTCATCAACAGTTTTGAGAGCTTCTTTTAAAGTTTCTGCGACTGCTTCTGCTGTGCCATTATCATTGATTGTATCAGACAACTTCTTTATTGCATCAATCCGGTTCTGAAGTCTTTCAGATTTATCACCATTAGTTTGGAGTTTCTTTAAGTACGCAGTATACTCTTCGACAATGCTCTTTAATTTTCCTAGTTGTTCTTCTGACAACAATAGAGATGATCCTCCTAGTTGTTCTTCTACTTTTTCCTTCGATTGGTTCCATTCTGCTGCAAACCTTTGCTCTAAATCAGCCTCAACTAGTTTTAGTCTTATCCACCACTGCTCCAATGCTACTGGTGCACATTTTTCAGGATGCTGCGCAACCTCAGTAACCATAGCTCTATAGATATCCGTTAGAGTTTTTTCTCCATCCTGAAATTTGAACTTTCTATCTTGCTCCAAACCAGCTTCAATATGAGCTCTGTCATAGAATCCATGTATAACCCATGGTTCTAGCATTGCTACAGGATTATTGAGGAAACTTTTAGCTAAATCGTCTAAAGTTATGTCTGCTGTATTTAGTACATTTATTGTCTTGCATAATGCTCCAAAACCTAATTGTGTTTGGTCTCTTATGTTGCTAGCTGTATAACCAGGAACATATAAGAGACCTTTTTCACCTTCTATTTTTAGAAGCTGAACTGTTTTAACGCATCTCTCAAATCTCTCAAGTAGCCCTGCTGTTGTTGGCTCTTCTGGTCGTGCAATGTCTTTTTCCTCTACTCCAGCTGCAGCAGCGAGCTTTTTGATAGTATCCATAAATACTGATTTCTTTGTAGCATACATCTCAGGTGACATATTCCTCTCATTACAAGTCATGTATTTGAGACTCTCTAACCCCGCCTTCAAAGCATCATTTATTGCTGAGAGTAAAGTTATAGGCCCTTCTTTAAAATCCCTTTTTAACTTAATATCCTATATCTGATAGTATCTGGTGTAAGCAGTTCAGATATCGCCCCATCTTTCACGATCATTCTGTTGAGAGCTGTATGTCCATAGTGTACTCGATTACTATATTGGGTATCACAAATTTCTTTGATCTTTTCTACATTCCCTTGAATCTCATGTGTAATCTTTGTTACTTGAGCTCCTAATTCAATCCTTTTTACAATTTCATTAAGTTTCATTTTGCAAATTTATTTGTGTTTGTCTAATAAGTAACTATGTACTGCATTCATTCAATCTGCAGTAGTTTTTTACATAATTGCTATATATTTATCACTCAAATGTTACAAAAATATTACATCTAGTTCTCTTGTGGGCTACAGAAAAGTTATATGTAATCATACTCTGTAAAGGTAGAAATTCTTTAAATTGCTCAGTATAGCTATCTATAGTATAAATGTTTGAAAAAATGGTCAAAATAAAATTACTTGACGGTAAACTCCTAGAGTTTAGCCAAGATAAAGTGAATGGGTTTAAAATAGCTAAAGCTATTAGTCCATCACTAGCTAAGGCAGCACTTGCGATGGAAGTAAATGGCAAGCTCTGTGATATTGATTGTGAGATTTCATGTGATGCAGAAGTAGTCTTTATAACTGCAAAAGACGAAATTGGGCTTGATATAATAAGACACGACACGGCACACATTTTAGCTGAAGCAATTAAAGAGCTATACCCTACTGCTGAAATAACTATTGGCCCTAATATAAAAGATGGCTTCTACTACGATATATCTTATAGCGAGACATTTTCAATAGAAGATTTTCCTAAAATAGAGAAAAAGATGGAGGAAATCATTAAGAAAAATCAAGGCTTTATGAGAAAGGTTGTATCGAGAGATCATGCAATAAAGATGTTCGATGCTATAGGTGAGAACTATAAAGTACAACTTATAAAGGATTTACCTGAGAGTGAAGAAATATCAATCTACTATCATGGAAAATTTTTTGATTTATGTAGAGGACCTCATGCTCCAAATACAAAACATCTGAAGGCATTTAAGTTAATGAAGATATCTGGTGCTTACTGGCGTGGAGATAGCAATAATCCAATGCTACAGAGAATCTATGGTACTGCATGGCAAGATAAAGCTGAGCTTGAAAACTACTTACATATACTTGAAGAAGCTGAGAAGCGCGATCATAGAAAGCTTGGCAAAGAGATGGATCTATTCCACTTCCAAGATAATGCACCTGGTGTGGTTTTCTGGCATAGCAAGGGTTGGCAGATATTCCAAACTCTTGTGAACTTTATTAGAAATAAGCAGATAGCTGATGGATATATAGAGGTAAGTACACCGGAGCTTCTTTGCAAATCTATTTGGGAGACATCTGGTCACTGGGAGAAGTTCAAAGAAAATATGTTTACAGTGAGTGCTCTCGGAGAAGATCGTGAATATGCAATTAAGCCAATGAGTTGCCCAGGAGCAGTGCAGATATATAACCATAGATTGACAAGTTATAGAGATTTACCTATAAAGATGGCTGAATTTGGAAAAGTACATAGATTTGAGCCATCTGGTGCACTACATGGACTAATGAGAGTTAGAGGCTTTACTCAAGATGATGCACACATTTTCTGTACTGAAGAACAAATTCAAGAAGAATCAAGAAAGGTTTGTGAGTTTGCCTTGTCGATTTATAAAGAGTGTGGATTTGATAATGTAAAGATAAAGATATCAGACAGGCCAAATAAGAGAATTGGCTCAGATGAAGTTTGGGATAAATCTGAAGAAGCGCTAGTGAAAGCAGTTGAAAGTATCGGTCTCAGCTATGAGATCAACAAGGGAGAAGGTGCTTTTTATGGTCCAAAGATTGAGTTTACTTTAACTGATGCAATTGGTCGTGATTGGCAGATAGGTACATTACAGGTTGATTTCAACTTACCTATAAGATTTGAAGCTCATTACACTGGCTCTGATGGAAGTAGACACTACCCAATTATGTTACATAGAGCTATTTTAGGCTCTCTTGAAAGATTTATAGGCATCATGCTAGAGCATCACTCAGGTAGGTTGCCTTTATGGTTAGCACCAACTCAGGTAGTGATACTTACTATAAGTGAACAATTTAATGATTATGCAGCAAAAGTTGCTAAAGAGCTCAAGTCACATGGAATAAAGTTGGAAATTGACAACGATAACCAAACTCTTAATTATAAACTTAGAAAGCATATACTTGCTAAAAATCCATTAATTGTTATAATTGGCAAAAACGAAGAGTTTAACAATGTTGTTACAGTTAGAAGAGCTGACAGCGAAGAGCAGAGCACTCTTCCTGTTACCGAGTTCATAGAAAAACTACGGAAAGAAATAATAAAATAACAAGAGGTACATTATATCAAAAGTTAGAATAAATGAGCAAATAAAAGCTCAGGAAGTTAGAGTTTTAGGACAAGACAAGGAAATGATAGGTGTCATGCCAACTAAAGAGGCTCTAAAGCGTGCTCAAAGAGAAGATTTAGACCTTATAGAAGTATCACCAAATGCCAATCCTCCAGTTTGCAGAATAGCTGACTTCGGTAAATATAAGTATGAGTTAGAGAAGAAGCAGCATGAAGCTAAGAAGAAGCAGAAGATAGTTGATATTAAAGAGCTGAAGATCAGACCAAATATTGCTATCGGAGATTTCAATATAAAGCTAAAAAGTGCAGAAAAATTTATAAAAGAGGGAAATAAAGTTAAAATAATTATCCAGTTCCGCGGCCGCGAGATAGCTCATAAAGACGTAGGTATATCGGTAATTGAGCGGTTCAGAGATGCTCTAGCTGAAATAACAAAAGTTGATAACCAACCTAAGCTTGAAGGGAGAAATATAATAATGTTTTTGAGCCCTAAAGGTTAATAAAATCTATTTTTAATTAGCTAGCATCTTATGCTATGTTTCTTAGTACTAATCTATAAAATTCATAAGTGATAACTGATATAAAAATTGACGACTTATCATCAATAAAAGAACTGAAACTTCTTCAAGCAAAAGAATCGGATATGATTAAGTCAATTATCATGAGCACTAACTGTAGTACAGATGAACTTCTGTCATGTCTGTCAACAGTCTGTCTTATACCTATTTCTGAGGAATATCATAGTGAGAGTAATTCTACAGTTGGTCATGCACTTGGGATTAGCGCAGTAAAAACCCTAAGCCAGCTTTATCAAGCTTTATCACCAATTAAATACTTTTTAATTAGAGAATCGGATAAAATAAGTAGCACCCATCAATTAGGAGATATATCTCAAGAGATTAAGGAAACAACTCTTCTTGTAGACGATATTATGCAAGAGATATCAAAACTCCTTATCTGTGAAGGATTCCTGCATTCTATAGGTATTTCATATGGATATAAGGAATCTGAGATATTTATTAAAAAACTGTTTTTAAAACGCCACTCGTCAACGATACCTAATCCTCATGAAATTCCAGGTGTATACAAGACAATAATTGGATTAGATCAGAAGGAGATATACCATATCTACTCCAACTTCACAAACTACTTTTCATGTAATTGGATTATAGGCATAAAACGACTTGGTAAGATAAAAAAAGATTTTAATGCAATTCATAAACTTTGCCCACTTATCAGGCTTAGCATAATGAAAGAAATCCTATTAGAAAATGAGATGGATGACGTACCATCTGATATCATTAAATCCATTTGTGCTCTCGATTCTCAAAGCTTAATCCATTTTCATGCATCATATATTACAAGCCTTATCCACAACTCTAAACATCATAATTCAACTACTGATCTGCTACTCTCTGAACTTAAGAAAATTGCAGAGAAACTGACAGATCCATTCAAAGATGTAGTGCAATTCAATATAATTATGGAAAGTACAATCAAATCCATGATGATAATGAAAGAATTGCAAGGACATAAAGTGCTTAACTCATCACAACAGCAGATGCTGCAAAATCTTGAGAAATTCTTTTCTGAAATTGCTAAACAAGCAACTACTACTACTAAAGAGATGATAGCGATATCTTATAAAATTGTAGACCCACTCATGAATAATGTTAAACAGAATTTTGTTACACAAGAGAAATCTGGCGGACAATATTTAGGAATATAACACACATCTTTACTTTAAAACATCTGTTCCAGTTTGATCTTCATCAAATAACAAAGCTTTTCTATAAGAGATTCCTTTTGAAGGCTCTATCTAAGGTTTTATGAGTAATACAGAGATATTGCTCCTTATAGCTTTAATATCTATTGTTTCTCTGCATTTTTAAATTTAAACTGATAATCATTTCTATTTTCCTAGCTAAGTCATGCCACAGATAAAAAATCTTGCTGAGTGCTGTCATTACTTCTCTATAGTTGATACTTGTAATATCAATTTATATCTAAAGAGTTTAGAAAAAAGCTCGACTTTGTTGTTGCAATGAGTCTTTGAAGAGATTGATTGCTTTTTTTAATGTATCGTGATCAACAGATCACATATTTACTTAATCTCATTTTCAAGAGCTGCAAGTACTAACTCAAGTGCCTTTTTAGTTGTAGCTAATCTCACAGCCTCCCTATCTCCCTGAAAATTGTTTTTTATAACTTTCACTCCATCGTCTCTAGCCACAGCAATATATACTAATCCAACTGGTTTTTCAGTTGATCCTCCTGCAGGGCCTGCTATACCCGTAACAGCTACAGCAATGTTAGCATTGCTATTCTTCAGAGCTCCAAGAGCCATTTCTTTGGCAGTTTCTTCACTGACAGCACCATATTTTTCAAGAGTTATATGTTTTACTCCTAGTAACTTCTCTTTAGCTTTATTTTCATAAGTCACAAAGCCATATCCGAAGATAGATGAACTATCTGGTATCTCTGTAAGAGCT
Source organism: uncultured Candidatus Midichloriaceae bacterium (assembly GCA_964529685.1). Taxonomy (GTDB): domain Bacteria; phylum Pseudomonadota; class Alphaproteobacteria; order Rickettsiales; family Midichloriaceae; genus JALQUO01. The sequence goes on from CAZGZC010000001.1 coordinate 350,748, forward strand.
GAACTAATCATACCGCCAGTGCAAGATTCTGCAGTTGCAATAGTTAACTTTTTCTCTTTTGCTATATTCACTATCTGCCCTGCTAAATCGCCAGTATAAAATTCTGTAGTTGTAATTTTCTCTTTTGCCATACTAACTATCTGTTCTGCTAAAGGTTTTTCACTCCCATATGTGCTATGTTTTACGATAAGTGTACAAGTTAAAATTGATATTGCTAGGTATTTCATTATTGTTTTGCTTTAATTGATTTTAAGCTATAAACTAATATATAGAAAAACTAACTTTATACAACACTTGTTTGTTATTTACCTAAATAAAAAAAATATTGATATGGAAATATTATTAATCACAATTAAATTTGTTTTTATAGTACAGCAATTACAAAAAAATTAATTAACAATAAAAATACTATAATTCTAATAAAAGATTAAAAATTAAACTTTTTTCACAATTAATCCGATTCTACTGACAGTGTTCTTATCGACTTCAACTTCAAATTCAATTTCTGATTGACTATTAATAATAACAACCTTATTCGATAAAGTCTGTTCAGTTATAAATTTATTCCACTTATTAAGTGACTCTATGATTATTTTCTCACCTGTAATAACCTCTGTCTCAATCTTGTCTGTTACTTCAAATCCTAAATTTTTCCTTGTCTGTTGAATGAATCTAACTATATCCCTAGCTATACCTTCTAGCTTTAGTTTCTCATCTATTTCTAGATCCAATATCACTAATCCATCATTACTATCTATTGATGCGCAGTTGTTTAAATCTGACTCTTTGGGCTCTAGTTTTAATGTATATTCATTACTTTCAAGTTGTATCTCTCTTACATAAAGCACTCCATTTTTTAACTCCCAATCACCACTTTTAGCCCTAGGTATAATATTTTTGATAGACTCCGGTATCCTTTTACCTATAATAGATAAGTGTAATTGCAATTTTAAATTGCCATATTTGGAGATTAAATTTTTATCTAGATTAATCCACTCTTTTACATTAATTTCATCTAGTACAAGTTGCTGCATCTCTTCCGATAAGTCTGTTATACCAAGCCCAACAAAAGTAACTGATTTTAGTGGCTGACGTACTCTAATCCCAGCGTTATATCTTATATTTAGAGCTACACTACAAGCTTTCCTAACTTTTTCCATACTATCAACTAACTCTTGATTTTCCACTATGTCGAAGGTGGGAAATGATTGTAAATGTACACTTGCAGAATCTCTTGTAATGGTCTTATATATTGTATCTGAAATAAGAGGTATTAGAGGTGCAGATAGTTTGCATAATACAACTAAAACGCTGTAAAGCGTATTAAACGCTGATTTTTTATCATTATCTAATTTCCTCTTCCAGAATCTCTCCCTAGATCTTCTAATATACCAATTATTAAGTGTTTCAAGGAATTTCTCTATCTCCTCTATAGCTGTAACTGTATCGTAGTTATTCATTGCAGTCTTTACTTTCTTAGAGAGAATTATACAACTTGAAATTATATATTGATCTAGCAGACTGTGACTCTTGAGAGAGAAGCTAGCTTCAAATGAGTCAATGTTAGCATATAGTACAAAGAAGTTATAAGCATTCCAGAGAGGTTTTATCACTTGTCTTATTGTCTCTTGTATCCCCGTACCGTTCTTATCGATAATAAGATCCTGCCCACGCATCGCTGGAGACGACAGCATAAAGCATCGGAGTGCGTCAGAGCCATATTGTTCAAACACTTGTCTAGGATCGGGATAATTTTGAAGTCGCTTAGACATCTTTTGTCCACTGTCCCCCAGTATAACACCATGACAGATACAGTTCAAGAATGGAGGTTTATCAAATAGTGCTGTTGATAAGACAAGTAATGTATAAAACCAACCGCGTGTTTGAGCAACATATTCAACGATGAAATCAGCTGGGAAGTTATCATTAAACCAATCTTTATTTTCAAATGGATAATGTGTCTGACCATATGGCATAGAGCCACTTTCAAACCAACAATCGAGTACTTCAGGAACACGTCTCAAAATTGATTGCCCAGTTGGATCAGATGGATTAGGTTTAGTTAAACTATCGATAAATGGCATATGTAAATCATCTACCTTTACGCCAAATGCTTCTTCAATCTCAGCTATAGAGCCATACACTTCTACATATGGATAATTTGGATCATTACTTTCCCAGATTGGTATAGGACAACCCCAGAAGCGATTTCTTGATATTGACCAATCGCGAGCATTTTCTAGCCATTTACCAAAGAGACCAGATTTTACATGGCCAGGTATCCAGTTGATCTCTTTATTGTTCTCAATCATCCTGTCTTTTATAGCAGTAACTCGCAAGTACCAAGAAGGCACTGCTTTATATATTAGTGGTGTATCAGTCCGCCAGCAAAATGGATAGTTATGTAAATATGTATCTGTTTTTATAAGCATTCCTTGACCTTTTAGCCGCTGAATAATTAGATCATTTGCTTCAAATACTTGCAACCCAGTATAATCAAATACAATCTCTGTAAAACAACCTCTACTGTCAACTGGACAGACTATCTCTATACCATTCTCAGAACAAATTCTTTGATCATCTTCACCAAAGCCAGGTGCTATATGCACTATGCCTGTACCATCTTCAGTTGTTACAAAATCACCAGCTATAACTTTAAATGAGTTTGGATGATCTTTAAAATAACTAAAGATCGGTTGATATTGGACTCCAATCAGCTCTCTCCCAAGTAGTGTTTTAACTACATCATCACCAATCTCTTTTACATATTTCTTCGCAAGAGCTGATGCAATTATATAGTATCTTTCACCAGATTTAATTAGTGAATATTCTAACTCTTCACCAACTGCTAATGCTAAGTTTGATGGAAGTGTCCATGGAGTTGTAGTCCATATAAGCATATAGACCTTCCCATTTATAATCTTAGCGCTATCTACTAACTTAACAGCAACAGTAGCAGTCTTACTCTGTTTTTCTCTATATGAGTTATCAATCTTTGTTTCAAAATCAGATACAGGTGTTTCGCAAGCCCAAGAGTATGGCATTACCCTGCTTGATTTATAAATCAATCCCTTGTCATATAGATTCTTAAATACCCATAAGACACTTTCCATATATGGTAAATCCATAGTTTTGTAATCATTCTCCAAGTCAACCCACCTAGCTTGCCTATCTACATACCAGTGCCACTCCTTTGTATATCTCAGTACTGATTCCCTACAATATTGGTTGAATTTTTCAACTCCAAACTTTTCAATAGCCACTCTACCAGAGATTCTTAACTCTTTCTCAGCTGCTAGTTCTGCAGGTAGTCCGTGACAATCCCAGCCAAATTGACGCCTCACATAGTACCCATTCATAGTTTTATATCGCGCAAAGACATCTTTTATATAACCAGAGAGTAGATGTCCATAGTGTGGTAAACCATTGGCAAAAGGTGGTCCATCATAAAATACAAAGTCTTCATTTGCTTCTTTATTTAGCACTGCTTTGAACGTGCTGTCTTCTCTCCATTGATTAAGTACTAAAACCTCAATCTCTGAGAAAGTTCCACTAATTAATTTATAGATATTACTCATTTTTTAGATCAATATATCATATATGAATATACCTTAAAAAGAGATTAAAAAAGAAATTAAATCACTGATAAAATGACATTCGATAGAGATAATGATAGAGAATCTTTGAAAAAAACCAAAATGATCTTCTCATTGCTGAAAAATAAAATTACAAATCAAGAAATTACTCATCTAATAGATGAGCTACAAGAAAAATATATAGAACTTGAAAAATTGATCAAGCAACTTGATGAGTATGATATTGCTTACTATATCGAGAATAAATCTATTATTGAGGATGTTCAATATGACTCATTAAAGATAAAGATGCAACTAATGATTGCAGAAGTGATTGATAAAATCAATCATATAGAAGCACTTTCAAAAAATGACTCGGATAAATCTTCAATAAAAAAAAGTTTCTCTCAAATAAAAAGAGAGCTTAAAAAACGAGCATGTAAGGTTGGAGTTAAGCCAGGTAGAAAGTTCAAGAAAGTTAAACATAGACGTCCTATGCTGTCTCTCAGCAATTGCTTTAGTAAAGAGGATATAGCTCTGTTTATGAACAGGCTTGGTAATGTAGATAAACTCACGTGTGAGTTAAAAATAGATGGAATATCATTTAGTGCTCTTTATGAAAATGGTCAGTTACAACTAGCGCTAACTAGAGGAGATGGTAAGATAGGTGAAGATATAACTTTAAATATAAAACAGATAAAAGACTTACCATATGAGATATCTTATAAAGGAAGTCTCGAGGTGAGGGGTGAGATATATATAGATAAGGAAACATTTGTACAGCTAAGTGATTTTGCTACAGCTAGAAATGCTGCATCTGGATCTGTTCGGCAGCTTGATCCGCTTGTAACTAGAGAAAGAAATCTAAAATATTTTATTTGGGATGCTGATTTTCCAGACATGGATTCACACTATGCAAGGATGCTTTGTGCTGAAGAGCTAGGGTTTTCAGTTAATGAATATAAATCAATTGCAAGTAATCTCTCAGAAATGATTTCTTTCTATGAAAAAGTCGCACTTATAAGATCAAATTTAGATTTTGATATAGATGGTGTTGTATATAAAGTAGATGATAGAGCTGAGCAAGAAAACCTAGGATGTACAGCTAGTTCGCCTAGATGGGCTACCGCTTATAAATTTCCTGCAGCAGAAGCAATTACTCACATAATAGATATAGTAATTCAGGTAGGTAAAAGCGGGGTACTAACTCCTGTTGCAATTCTTGAACCAATAAATATCGGTGGTGCTCTAATTAGTAGAACAACACTCCATAATGCTGCAGAAATAAAAAGACATGGTTATAGTATTGGAGATTTAGTCAAAATTGTCAGATCTGGAGATGTCATCCCTAAAATCACAGGGATAGTTACAAAAGGTAATGGGGATCAATTTGTAATGCCAATGCAATGCCAGATATGTAATTCACAAGTGATTGATGATGAAACGTTTACACATAAGCTATGTAGTGGTGGTTGGGTCTGTAAAGGACAGATGATAGGACGCCTCAAGCATTTTACCTCCAGGGATACATTTAATATAGTTGGTTTAGGACATAAGCAAATAGAATACTTTGTAGCAAATGACAAAATAAAAACCTTTTCAGATATATTTAGATTAGAAAATAATAACTATTTAGATCCATTACAGAATAAGCATGGCTGGGGAAGAAAATCTGTATCAGAACTATTTCAATCAATTTCTAGTTGTAAAAAAATAGAATTTCATAAATTTCTTTATAGCTTATCAATACCTCATGTTGGGTCAGAAACAGCTCTATTGCTTGCTAAAAAATTCATAAACTATGCAAATTTAATTAAAGCAATAAATAGACCAAAAGCAGCTGAAACACTACAATCAATAAATGGTATAGGGAGTCAAATAGCTGAGTCAGTTATTAAATTCTTGAGAGATGAATGCAATCTAGAAATTATTTCAGATCTCCTTAATTACATAGAAGTGATCCAACATGAAGAAACAATTATCAGTAAAACCTTTGCCTTTACTGGTACACTTACAACAATAACTCGTTCTCGAGCTGAGGAACTTGTAATCAAGATAGGAGATAGATTTTCTAATTCAATAACAAAAAAAGTACATTATTTAGTGATCGGTGATAAACCAAGTAGCTCTAAGATTTACCAAGCTAAGAAATTAAATATTCAACTTTTGAGTCAAAAAGAATTCTTAGAAAGAATTAATTTTTATAAATTTTCTTCTTGATCTGAGTTATTTTACCAACAATCTTTAGTTGGTTTTTTATGTACTTTTCCATATCTTCTGCTGAAAGGTCTTTTTTGAAATGTAGAAGGCAATTGCTGTAAATACCAGCTAGAATTATTCTTCTCGTATAGTAATCAAAGCCACTCGATTTGTGATTAATGTTATTCCAGATGAGATCTGCAGTTTTCGCCACATGAGAAAGTTGATAGGTTAGGCAGCACTTCATATTTAAAACTTTTAAGGCTACATCTTTTTTTTCATTAAGAAACTTAAAGCGGCTTAATAAGAATTTTGCAACCTGGAGATGAATCGGTAATTTATGAAACTCTTCGTTAACTATAGATAACATATCATTATCAACCATTTCAAAAAAGTAATCTGCAAGATTTTCTATTCCTCTCGGGAAAATGATTGTAAATTTTTCTTCAGTTAAATCTAATTCATTACAAATAACTTCTATAAGTTTTTCATCCCAATGAAAAGATTGATTTATAACAACTTGAAGAATTTGTTCTTCTAAATTTTTCATTTTAATCTAGCGATTTTGCAATTATAAATCTACCTCTCTCAACCTGCATTATATATTCAAGTCTTGTAAGAGGCACTAATTGTCCGTTTGAAGGCTTCAATAACCAAAATCTAAAACCATTATCCAGGAGATTTTGTATAACATTTTGAATATTAACATACTTTGCTATCTGATATTTTGACCAGGTAGTTATAATTTTGATTTTTGGTGAATTAGCGATAATATTTTTTGCTCCAAGTATTATACTCAACTCATAACCATTAGCATTGATATTTATCATAGATATATTCGTTACATTAGTAAGTACCGAGTCAAGAGTTCTTGTGTTAGCAATTTCATGACTTACCTCTTCAGAGTAGATATTATCTTGTTGTAAAACTATATTTGTTACACCGAAATTACTCCTCTTGTGATGATCATTTGTATCAATCATAACTTTGCTATCTTCTGAAAAGAGGAGTGTATTAAAAGTTTGCACATTTTTAAGTCTATTGATAAGGATGGAACTATCAAGAAGCTCATGCATGTACTTCCTAGCTTCAAATGAATAAACTTTTCCTGTTTCACCAACGATTCTCGCTAAATATAAAGTGTGATAACCGAAGCCAGCGCCAATATCTATAACTTTCTCGCCTTGTTTGAGGTAATGGTACATAATGTTGCTGATTTGCCCATCGATGTAACCCTGTTCAATGACTTTTTTACCATTTTCACTTACAACACTTGTATCTATCAAAATTTTATCTCCTGAATAAGCTTGCCGCAGTATTATATCTGTATTTACACATAGTTCTGTTGAGCGAACTAGGTGAAAATAATGATAAGAACCTAATACAAGTAAAGCAAGATTTACTAATATTAAAGAATAAACAAGAAATCTTTTTAATACACTTGTTTCTTTAATATTAGGAATAGATTTGTCAGCTTTTTGCATTCTAACTATCTTTTTACCAAGTCCCCACATGCGAATATGCTCAGGTGGCTTAGGTGGTCTTGGTTTATCCTTTAGTTTACTTGTAAAGCTAGGTTTAACAGGCTTAGCTAGAACTGGAGCAGGAACATTAGCTTGCTCTTTTTTCTTCTTTTCGCGCTCCTCTTGATCTATTTCATCTATTAATTCTTTAAGCCAATCAAAGTTATCATCTTCTTTTTTTTCTTCTTTTTTTTCTTCTTGTGTATCTTCTGATTTAGGTTCTGATTGGCCACTATTTGGCTTGGATGGACTCGTATTATCATCAAAAAGGGAATTGAGAAAATCATCATCAAAAGAATCTTTTTTCTCTTCTTGAGCAGGGGTAGAAGATTGATTTTTATTTTTAGAATCATCATTAAAAAGCTCATCAAAGAGTCTATCAAATTCTTCTTGCTCTTTCTTCTTTTTGTCTTCAGTCATATTAATTTACACCTCTTCTAATATCAGTCTTGAGAATGATATAATTTATAACCTTCTCTACTCCTTTTGCATTTCTTGCTATATATAGAGCCCTATCCATCTCATTTTGGTTCTGAGCTATACCTAAAATGTACACCACATTGTTATTTACAGAAATTTTATAATTGGTAGAAATTAGCTTTTTCTCAATTAGTAATCTACCGTCAATTGCTTTCTCTATTAATGTATCATTTGCTGAGTGCTTCATAGATTTTAGTTCCACTTTAAGCTCATTTATAACCTCTCTTACGCCTTTTGTAGACCAAGCTGTTTTAACTGCATCATCGATACATTCCCTAGAAGCAACACTACCTGTAAGCATTACCCTGCCTTCAAGCACATTGACTGTAATTGATAGAAACATATGACCGTTAGCTTTCTGTGCAAAATCGCTATTGATTTTACTTGAGATCATTTTATCATCTATCATTTTGCCTACTGATCTTTCATCAGAAACAAACACCGCCGCACCAGCAACAGACAATGGCAAGATTCCTGCACAACCATTTAAAACTTGTTGAAGAAGGATAAGGGAAATAAATTTTTTCAACATTTTCTATTGTTTCTTAATTAAAATTTCTTTAGCTTGAATAACTTTTGCAGCTATATACTCTGAACCTCCCTTATCTGGATGATTTATCAACATCAATTTTTTAAAAGCTTTTATCACCTCATCATTACTTGCATTATGTTTTACACCTAGAACTCTTCTTGCTTCATCATCAGACATGTGATTGCTATTATTTTTCTGCCTATTGCTGCTATACCTTCTTCTTTCTCTTCCATCAATCTTATCACACATATCTTGTAAAGCACTTATGACTGTAGGTATAAACTTGCTCAAACAAATTCTAAATTTACCTGTCTTAATACTATTTTTATAAAAGTAGTAGACGATAAAAATCGTTAATAATAGATTAAACATTTTAAAAGTTCTTACAAAAGGATTTTCTATGATGAGATGAGACTCCATATTTTTTTATTGCAGATACGTGTTCAGCACTGCCATAACCTTTATTCCTTTTCCAATTATAGCATGCAAATTCATCATCTTCTGCTAACTCATCCATTGTTTTATCACGGAAGATTTTTGCAATGATTGATGCCGCACCTATATTGTAGCATTTTTCATCTCCTTTCACTATAGTTTTAACAGGAAAGTCAAAAGGATTTATTTTGCCATCAATTAATACTATGTCTGATTTTATATCAACTGTATCTAATGCAATCTTCATAGCTTTGTTTGTACTAGCTGATATACCGATTCTATCTATCTCGTCAGGCTCTACTATGCCTAATCCATAATATAGCAGTTTATTATCAACCATTTCCATTAATATTTTATTAATAATTTCACGCTTTTTAATTGATAATTTTTTAGAGTCATTAACACCTATATCAGATAAAATTTCAAGTGTAATGTGTTTATTAAACCAAAGAGCAGATGCAACAACTGGTCCTGCTATAGCTCCTTTGCCAACTTCATCAATACCAATAGAACCAGATATAAAGAATTTTTCAGACATAGATTTTTTATTTAAAGTAGCAAACAATCCTGATATAATTAAGTGAAAAACACAAAATACAATGTATATAAAAATATATAAGGAAAAAAAATCTGCAACTCAGTCTTGCTTACCAAGTAATGATTGGATATTAGAAGTTGTAAGTGATAAAGATGCTTTAAGCTGTAAGAATGAGATGCACTGGAACTCTAGCTATGATTCTCTCAAGCAAATCAGAAAACTTAACTTTAAAAATAGAGAGAGTGCTGAGAAGTTTGCCGCCTCAATGGGAATGGATATAGTATCTTTAGAAGATGAAAAAAAGAAAAAAATTAAAAGAAAGACATATCTGACAAACTATCAGGAATAGAAATTTTTAAGCCATTTAGTTAGTTCTGTTATACTTAAAGGCTTTCTGAACCAAGCTTGTTTTTCATGAGTAGTTTCTTGTTTTTGCTCAGAGCTAACAACTGCTATTGGTTTATCAAATTTAGACATGGCAGAAATGACATCAGACCCCTTAAGAGTATTAGTTATATTCCAATCAGTGATAATGAGATCAGGAATTATAGATGTATTTAATAAGGCTGCAAACTCATTTTCATCTCTTGCTGTAAGGACATTTTTTACCCCTAGTTTAGATAAGATGAATTTTGTCATCTCAAGTGTTTTATCACAATCTTCCACTAAAACTACTGTTTTTACCATCTTCATTCCATATCATAAAATTGTTTATCTCTTAAGCTGAACCGATCTACTGATAGTAGTAAATTATACTGTAAATCTTCCACAAAAACTACTGATTTAGTTATCTTCCCTGAAGTTATCTTCCCTGATGATATGCTAATTTTACTAAGATTATGTTGCATGAAATCTAAATCAAGTATTATTTCCTGATTATCTTTATCATCAATAGCTATTTTTATATTGATAATATCATCTTTTTCCTCACAATTAAAATTTTTAAAATCTTTTCTAAAGTCTATTTTATCTTTTGAGAGGAAGGTTAAAAAATTAGGATCTTGTTTAATTTTTGTCATTTCATCCAATTGATGATCATAATATATCACAACGCCAGCTTTTGATATGATGGATACTCTCTCAGGTGAATAGTAATCAATTTTCATCATACCTGGTTTCTTTATATATATTTTACCTGTTTTGGCATTGTTTTCTACAAATGAAAAAACAATAGACTGACTATCATTCAGCTTAGATTCAATAGCTTTTATTTTCGTTAACGAGCAATGACTGTAGGTTTGAGAAGAAAGTAGAAAAGATATAAAAAACAATACTAACTTATACATATTTATCCAGTCAACATTATATTTGCTTTGTCTGGCAATCCTAAAACCCAGACAGATTGATCATCCTCATCAAATATTGATACTTTAATCTCTTTTTTTATCTCTGTATCATCTATTATTCTGAGAGATAAATCACCATCTTTATCAATTAAAAGTGCGGATACTGGAATTTTATGTGATTTGCAATCGCCTATCTTAACTTTAAGTTTTATAGCTTCTCCATCGCCTATATTAGCTTGATTAGCTCCTACTGCCTTAACTAAAAAAGTACCAGTATTTTCATCAGCTGAGCTTGAAATGAAGGTTATTTTCACTGGTGTTTTCATATTATGCGCTTCAATATAACCATCTTGACCATTTATTAACTCTTCTCTCTCATTTTGAGATATATAAGCTTTTGCCTCAATATTACTTAAATTTATAAATGTACCAATTACATCTTTACCACTACCAAGTGTTGAGACTATATCGCCTTTATCTACAGAAATCGAATCAATCATTCCATCAAATGGGGCGATAATTGTTGAATTTGCTAACTCTGTTTCTAGTGCAGATAGCTGAGCTTGAGAAGCTTTTAAAGCAGTCTGTGCATTCTCTAAATCTAATACTGAGCCAAGATTTTCTTTCAAGAGTCTTGTAGCGGCTTCATACTTTAATTTAGCTTCTTTAACTGCATTCTTAGAATGTTTTACGCTACTAAGCAGTGCACGGTTCTCAACTTGTACTATCTTGTCTCCTTGTTTCATCTTTGTTCCATCTGAAACAAATTTTGAGATTATAGTGCCACTTACCTGTGAAACAAGTTTAATCTTATCATTTGCATAAGCTATAGCTGATAAAGATAGATATTTTGTTTTTGTTTCAGCAACTGAAGTGATAGTTTTGACTTTAGATTGTTCTAAGATTTTTGCAGACTTATTGGTTGGATCTGATTTAAAAAATCCTGTTGACATCCACAATAAAATTCCTATAGATAGACCAAATACAATTCTTAGTTTAATATTTTTTTGCATTTTGCACAGCAATGATTAGTAATAATGATATCCTAACATCTAATAAAAGCAATTCAAGCATTCTGTAAATACCTTTTAGTACTAAACTCGTCAAGCAACATCATCTCTGATTTCTCTTCTTTTACTTTTTCTTCTTTAAGTATCTTATCTAATAGTTCTTGATGTTGTTCTTTATAGATGTTCTTATCAAGAATTTCTTCCATTAAGATTGATAATGCTTGAATAGCAGTATTGATATACTGCTTTTTTTGAGCCCGTTTATCAAGTTCATGTCTTATAAATTCACCACTGTTGAATCCGAGAAAAATAATATCTCTCAAAAGATTTAATTCTTTATTAAATGATTTTTCCATATCCAGTAGCTCAATCTCTAATGTCTCTATTAACTGTTCTAGATTGATTTTCTGTAATAAAAGTTCATCTAATTCTTTTCTTGCTATTGAAATTAATCTAAAGAATGTTTTTTTATTCATTTTTTCTTGTTATTATCAATCAAATAACTACATCAACATACAATGAAATTTATAAAATTAATACTTATTTTTTTAGGATTATATCTAGTAAATGAGAGTGCTGCTGCAGAAATACAAATATTAACTTCACAAGAACTGATAGCTAAACTAAAAAAAAATGATGAAGAAAAAAAGATATTATTATTTTTTACATCTTGGTGTCCTTATTGCAAAAGTGTTATACATAGCGTTTTAGATAATAAAGCTCAATCAAAAGTAACATTGATATCTCTTGATAAAGATTATACGCAAATATTTAATTTTGCAAAGATGATACCTGATAATATAAAAATCTATTGTTTAAGAAATTCAACAGAAATTGTATCTTTTCTCAATAATTTTGGTATAAAATATGGTGGTTCTATACCTTACATATCAATCTTAGATGAGGATAATAATCTCTTTAAAGACGATGTAAGTACGAGACAATTACAAAAATACTTAAGATGAAGTCACTACTTTTAGTTTTCTTATTAATTATCAGTTCTTCAGCAATTGCAGGTACCATAAAAGCAGTGAGCATAGATGATTTCAATAAATATCTTTTACAAAAAAAAGAAGAAAAATTATTATTCTTCTATACATCATGGTGCACTCACTGTAAGTCAGTAACTCTCGCAAAAGATTTACCTAAGAACAAAATAATTTTCATTTCAGTTGATAGTGAGCAAGAAGCTATTGATGAATTTGCAAAGAAGATGAAGTACGATACATACTACATTGAACCGACAGAAGAAATGCAAAATCTAGTCAAATTATCATCTAAGCTAGGCATAAAGTTCATGAAAGTTGATAAGGAAGGAAGAGTTGATGGGCACCTTCCATATATAGTATATCTTGATTCAAAAAATAGAGTTTTAGCAGACGACATTCAAATTGAAAGTATTCAGAAATACCTTAAATAGTGCTAATATCACTTGGAGAAATGATTGTCATTACGGTGGTAGGCATAATAGCCCTAAAACCATCAGATATAATTCCGATTATGAAATTGTATTGTAAAATGATACTGCACATCAAAAAGAAAATCTTAGCTTTAGTTAGCAAAATCAAAGAGTTATGAAAGATGAAAATCTAGTAGAAGCAACATTAGAAGAGCATATAGGAGAACTAAAATCCAGGGTAATAAAATGTTTAATAGTTTTTATGGTTCTAACTAGTTTTAGCTTATACTTTGCAGACATAGCCTATAATTTCCTAGCAGAACCATTAATCCAAGCCATGGATGATAGACAGAATAGAAAACTAATCTTTACTGGCTTAACTGAAGGTTTTATGACTCATATGAAGCTCAGTTTATTTCTCGGCTTTGCCTTATCATTTCCTTATATAGTATATGAGATATATAAATTTATCTCGCCAGGATTATACAAAAGAGAAAAGCAGCTAGTGCTACCATTTGTTGCTGGATCAGTCATACTGTCATTTATAGGTATGGCTATGGCTTATAGCCTAGTAGCACCAGTAATTTGTAAATTCTTTATTAGTTTCGAGGGTATAATTAATTATAACAACAAGGGAATACCTATAGTTCTTGAGGCAAGAGTTAGTGAATATCTCAGTACAATAATTCAACTACTAATAAGCTTTGGAATAGTTTTTCAAATGCCTATTATAATTTTAATGTTGGGAAAACTCGATATCTTATCAGTCAATACACTTATAAGATATAGGAGACATGCAATAGTTATAAACTTTATATTTGCTGCAATAATAACCCCACCAGATGTAATTAGCCAGGTAATGCTAGCTATGCCTATGGTTGTATTGTATGAATTATCGATTATTTGTTTGAAGAGATTTAAATAGTATGCATATTTTCATTTGTTTGAGCTCTACTATTTTCTAAAGACTGAACAAAACTATTCATACGGCTTCTTACAAATATTCTTTGTCTTACTATCTTTAATTGATCTGGAGGAACATAAAAGTGATTTGCAAGCATTATTGTTTTTATTTGATTTAGTTCTTCTGGGGTTACGGGAATTTGTTTATCCTGATAATGTCTCCGTAAACATATGAATAACTCTGCTCCTTCTTCTTTATCAGAAATAACTAGTTGTATATCTTGTATAAATCTTGGATCTATATAATCATTGCTTCGCAACCTCAGTTGCGGAGCTATTGAATTATATGCACCAAGTATACAAACATTGAATACATTTACATCACTTATCAATCTTGTATACTTTTGTATGACCAACAAGGTGGGCTCAGTGTGCTACTGCTTATATTAGCCATGAGACTATAATACAATGTATGGATGATGTTGCCAAATACTTGTGCCTCTTCTAACTTATGTGTTGTTCATATTTGTCAAGAAACTATATCTAAAGAAAATCACTAAATTGCAGAGTTCTTACACTTTATAATAATATATACTCTCCTCTAATAAAGATCAAAATGACTGCTGTTAATTGATTCTCTAAACACAAATCTTTACCTCATTTATCCAATCTTAGATCTGAGAAATTACATCATCTTTAATCTTCTAGTAAGAATTGCAATTCTCTTGCCGAATAACCTAGCTGTTAAAAGATCGCTTTGAGATAATTCTATTCCTCTTCTATTATCAGACTGAGCCATAGGTCCAATCCAGGATCCTAGGTTGTTTACATGATTGGCATCTAAATCTTTCCACTCATGATTTACTTCTTCGTTTGCTAGTAGATCTTGTCCTACCCAAATCATGCCATTTTGCATTGCAAAAACCATCATCTGCATAAGAGTCATAAGTTTATCACCACTAAGTGAACTAGCATGAGTAAATGCTCCTGCAATCTTGTCTTTCCACTTTTTATTTATAAATATATTGCTAGTTGAGTCAAAGAACTCTTTCATTTCAGACGAGATTGAGCCAAAGTAGGTTGGTGAGCCAAAGATAATTGCATCTGAATCATTGATTTCTTCAATTCTATATTTAGCATCACTACAGAGAATTAAATTGATTTTAGCATCACCAGTTGATTTGATACCAATAGCTATCTCATTTGCTAGTTTCTCAACGCTGTGGGATCGTGAGTGATAAATTATAGAAAATTTATACATTTTCTTTGAGTTATATTATATTTAATCTTTTTAATAAAGTTTTAATATTGTTGTGATAAAAGTGTCTTAATGAATTTTATTAGAAAAATACAACTTATGTTAAACAGAGTTTTAAAGCAAATTTTCGTCACAGTTTCTAATTTTATTAGCTTAGAGGCAGCTAGAGTTGAAAATAACACATTAAAAATAGCACTGTATGGGGCTGAAAATTTGACAAGATTTCTTGCATTTAGTGATTTAGGTGAACAAGAAGCAAAGGGTTTCAATTATAAGTCATCTAGTGTTATAGGAGCTTTAGGCTTAACAACTGCAGTCGCTCTAGATGATATAGCGATAAATCTAAAACTATATAAAGATCACCATCTGGGAAAATGCATATCTGCACTATATATTGGCTATATGCTAGCTGATAATAATCAAATTAGTGCTTTAGTTCCTATTAACGCTAATATAATTAAAACTAGTGTAATTTCAGCTGCGCTTTTAGGTGGTAGCTATCTCTTTGGATCTGGCGATATGATTGATATCATGAGAAATACTCGTGATTGTGTAAAATTTGCAGAGAAGGTTTATGAATTGAGTGATGGTGAGGTAGATATTTATACAGACATGAGAGTAGCAGCAGGATTTGGTGGATTTATAGGAGGAGGAAGACAATTCCTCAATGATTTCAAATTAGATATTGGAGGACCACTCAATGGATCTATTAGTGCTATTGTTAATACCGCAGCCCATATTGTTGTTAGTGGATCTTCTGAAAAGGAACTCAAAAATAATTTACTTGAGAAATTTCAAAATCAGTTAAATAAATTACCTTCTGATACAATCAATACATTAGATCCTCGTTCACAGAAAATTCTTGAAGAGTTACCACAATATATTGAGAAAGCTTCTAGTAGTATAACTCATAATGCAACTAACAATGGAATAAGTACAGCCTATCAACAGATATTAGCTGCATCTAAATATGATCAGAAGCCTAAATTGCATGAGGAATACAAAGAAATAAAAAGTTCTGATGTTGGTTTAAGTGTTTTTGTAGCTTCTAATCTGTTCAATAGAACTTCAGCTGATAATTTAGAGGCAAAAGTTGTAAAGAACCTTAAAAGCGCAGAAGTTGGATACAATTTTAATCATGAGGCACATGAACATAACATACTTGCTATGCAGAGTAAGCTTGAGGCATTAAAAAATAAAGAATCTGAATCGGTCTTAAAGAAAATGATAAACTGTGTACAGCAGGTTTTTGATGTTGTAGCGCCAATCGCGATTAATTCAATGCTGCTTGGTATGATGCATAATAATAAAGTATCCTGGAATGATTCAAATACTCATAAAAACTTCTATATGCCTATTAGTGCTATATGCTGTATCGGAAAGACACCTGTTGATGTAGAAGCTTTCGCTGCACTGCAAGAATTAGAGTATCTTCGTGATGCTCTTAATAATGCTCAAATTCCAGAAGCTACAATTTATACTTAAATTCTTCTATTGCTTCAGAATTACTAGCAACCTGGAGAGTTTTATCTATATCAAATTCAATAGTAACTTTATCTGATGAGTTGTAGTTTAATGCTTTTGCAGATGCACTTGACAGATCTATAATGCTATTCGTTTTATATGGTCCGCGATCGTTTATTAATACATGAACTGATTTACCACTTGTCTTGTTTGTAACTTTTATAACTGACATTAAAGGCAGTTTTACACTTGCAGCTGTATATCCATAATTTGAGAATTTCATGCCGCTTGCAGTCTTCTTATTATGGTAATGCTGGGAATAGATCTTTGCCTTTCCTTCTGCACTATATCCATCAAGTGCATAATATTTCTCTTGGTTTTTTTCAATGATCTTTGCTAGATCAGCACTATATCCATTACTGGTAAGAAGAATTAGAACTATTGTTAGTATTTTTTTCGTCAAATTAAACAGAACTTAGCTTTTTTCATATAGGACTCAATTTCTACACTATTAGTTAACAAGTTGTCAATAGAAATTTCTTGCCCAAGTATCTGGATTAATTTGATTTTATTTTCAGACTCAATTTCACAATCGATTGGCTTAACTGTAAGTTGTGATTTATTAAGGAATAGACAGACATAGTTTCCGTCAGTTTCGCCAAGATATACTCCATCTGGTGGAAGTAGGAGTTGATTATAGACTCTATCAAATATGTATAAATCGTGAACTTTATTGTGTAAAGTACAATTTATAGTATAATACCGATTAGTAAAATCTGAAAAAAGTCTAATGCAACCAGTTTTTATAACTTTCCGCAGAATTGATGATGATATTTCACATCCATTGTGTAGCACTTGATTGATGGCGTTATACTTGAAGTTGTATCTATTTTTAAGTTTATTAATTGTGTTAATATCTCCTTGCCTATTATATCCAAATCTGAAATTATAGCCAGTTGTAATTGATTTTATATTCCATTTTTGACATATATCATTGATAAAACTTTCAGCGGGCATTTCTGCAAATTTTTGGTCGAAATTAATAATAATCACTTCATCAATTCCTAGATCTTTGATAATCTTTATTTTCTCATCTGATGAAAGTATTTCATGGAATGGTTGTGTTGAGAGAATATGTGCTGGGTGCGGTGAAAAGGTTATCACAGCACTTTTACAGCCAAGTTCAGCTGCCTTTTGCTTAGTAGTTTTTATTACTTGCTGATGGCCTATATGCACTCCATCAAAATTTCCTAGTGCTACCGCATAATTTGCATTAGTATTTTTACTAGACAACTCAGTTTTACTCAATATATAGCACTATTTCTATGGAAGATTTTTTCTTTTGCACAAATCATATAATAAAAGTGTGTAAATCATAAATTTTAGTTTAACCAAAAAAATGAAAAAAATTTTATATTAATTACTGCTCTGTCCATTGCAGGGGGGATTCTGTATAAAAGTTGCTCAAAATGAAAGAATATCACTTGAGGACATTATAGAATGTAGTTCTAAATCATGTTTTCTAGTAAATAAGTATGGATAAATATGATGTAAATGGTAAGCATATTGAGATATATCGTGCTCCTCTAAAGAAATTATTAAGAACTATAGGAAATTATTGGTACACCTGTAGAATCATCAATATCTAATAATAAAAAGTATGTTAGCGCTCTTGTGGTTTATATATGATTTAAATCGATATAGCAATTATTAGAGATTTCCTATATAAAAAATCAAAAACATGAATCACTGGAATATAGTTATTATTGGATCTGGACCTGCTGGCTATGCAGCTGCAATATATGGTGCTAGAGCTTGTCTTAAAACTCTTATCATATCTGGTAATACTAAAGGTGGACAACTTACTACAACTACGGATGTTGAAAATTATCCTGGTTTTGCAGATGTAATTCAAGGCCCATGGTTGATGGATCAGATGGAGGCTCAAGCTAAAAATGCTGGCGCTGAAATGTTTTCAGATTACATAGTAAAGATTGATGCCTCTCAGAGACCATTTATTTTGATTGGTGAAGATGGAGAAAAATACTCTGCTGATACTGTAATTATAGCTACTGGCGCTAATGCTAAATGGCTTGGTCTCGAGAGTGAGACTAAATTCCGCGGTTATGGTATTTCATCTTGTGCAACTTGTGATGGTTTTTTTTATAGAAATAAGGATGTACTTGTAGTTGGTGGAGGTAACACTGCTATTGAGGAGGCATTATACTTATCTAAGATTGCAAAAAAAATAATATTAATTCATAGGCGAGATGAGTTTCGTGCTGAGAAGATATTGCAGAACAAAGTCTTTAAAAACGCTAAAATAGAGGTAATCTGGAATACAATTCTTGATGAAGTGATTGGAACTGAGGATCCGCTATCTGTCACTAGTGTAAAACTAAGAAATGTTCTGCATGGTACTACTTCTAATCTTAATATTCATGGTGTTTTCATTGCAATTGGTCATTCTCCTAATAGTGGTTTTGTACAAGAATTAGTTGATAATGATTCTGATGGTTATATCATGACAATTCCTGGTTCAACTAAGACTAGTGTACCTGGTATTTTTGCTGCTGGTGATGTCCAAGATAAAATCTATAGACAAGCTGTGACTGCTGCTGGTAGTGGGTGTATGGCTGCTCTTGACGCTGAAGAGTATATTACTTTCTTAAGCTGATTGAATTTATATATTATTTATGCTTCATCTTGGCAATATATATCTGAATCGCTATGACTGCAGCTGGGGTGATGCCTTCAATTCTCTTCAGTTCTAAAATTGTTTTAGGTTTAAATTTGTCAATCTTAGCGCGCACTTCATTGGATAGACTACTAAGCTGAGTATAATCAACATTATCTGGAATTGCAGTATTTTTATCATCATTAAGAGCTTTTATATCCTTTTGCTGGATTTTTACATAATGTTGATAGAGGCGATCAGCATGTTCTTTCTGCAGCTGCACAACTTCTGCGCGAGTGAAATTATAGTAACTCATCAACTTAAGAGGATCAAAATCAAGTCCTACTTGCCCAATAGCCTTATCTAGTGTTTTATATTGTCTATTCTGTGATGCAGCAACTTCAATTACAAGTTGTGTAATATTATCTAGAGGTAAATACTTTATACGCTCTACTAGAGATTGTGTGCTACTTTGAGTTTTTTTATAAAAATCCTCTATATTTTGAGTCAAAACCCTAGCTTCAGAGCCTTTTGCTAATAGCCTATCAAATGCATTATCGTATCTCAGACTCAATCTAAACTCCGCGCGTGATGTCATCATTCTATATGGTTCTGTGACACCCTTATTTATCAAATCATCGATCATTACACCTATGTAAGCTTCGCCTCTAGTTAAGTTAAACTCACGATCAGATTGCATCAACGCAGCATTCATACCTGCAACTAACCCTTGTCCAGCTGCTTCCTCATATCCTGTTGTTCCATTTATCTGTCCTGCAAGGAATAATTTATCTATCACTCTACTCTCTAGAGTTGATTTTAACTGCTTAGGATTGAAATAATCATATTCAATTGCATAGCCATATCGCAAAATCTCTACATCTTCTAAGCCTTTAATGGAGCGAATCATTTGCTCTTGTACTACCTTAGGTAGTGCAGTTGATATGCCATTTGGGTAAACAACATCTGAGTTAATTCCTTCCGGCTCGAGAAAAAGCTGATGTCGTTCCTTATCTGCAAATCGCATTATTTTATCTTCAATTGATGGGCAATATCGTGGACCGCTCGATGAAATTTGCCCTGAGTACATAGGCGATAGGTTGATATTTTCCTTTATTATTCTATGTGTATCTATGCTTGTGTGTGTGATGTAACAGCTGATTTGTTCAGCTAAATACCTCTGAGAATTGTATGAGAAAAAGATAGGAAATTCATCTCCAGGCTGTGCTTCTAAAATTGAAAAATCTATCGAGCAACGTCTAAGTCGTGGTGGTGTGCCAGTTTTTAGTCTTGCAACTTCTAATCCGATCCGTCTTAACTTACTTGCAAGTTCAGTACTAGCATTTTCTGCAAATCTTCCTGCGCTAATTGTCTCTTGCCCTATATGTATTAATCCATCTAGGAATGTACCAGCAGTAATTACTGTTGCACCAGAGATGATTGTAATTATATTTTTTTCGCCTCGTGGTATGTATTTGACACCTTTAACACGTGGTTTATCACCATTTTCATCTATAATTACATCAATTACTTCGCCGAAAGTTATAGTTAAACTCTCTTGTTGCGCAAGTAATTCTTGCATAGATTGTTTATATAACTCACGATCTGCCTGGGCACGTGGTCCCCAAACAGCAGGCCCACGACTTCTATTTAGAGTTTTATAATGTATACCAGCGTGATCAATCGCTTTAGGCATTACACCATCAAGTGCATCAATTTCCTTAACTATTATGCCTTTTCCAACTCCGCCAATGGACGGATTACAGGATAATTCACCTATATTTTCTTGCGAAAAAGTTATCAAGCAAGTGTTAGCACCGATCCTAGCGGCAGCTGCGGCAGCCTCACATCCAGCATGGCCAGCACCAATAACTACAACATCAAAATACATATTATTCATTGATTTATTCAACTGTTATTGATTTGGCTAAGTTCCGTGGCTTATCTATATTATACCCCATGTTCAACGCATAGTGGTATGCTATCAACTGTAATGGGATAGTATATGCAATCGGAAGTAGCATAGCATTCACCTCTGGCACAACTATAAAATGTTTAATACGAATCTGTGATAGAATTTCTTTCCCTTTAGGGCATGTAATAACAATAATTTTTCCATTACGCGCGCTAACTTCTTGTATATTTGACAAAATTTTAGTGAATATTTCTCCTTGAGTGTAAGGTGCTAAAATAATCACAGGCGTATGTTCATCAACCAGCGCTATAGGGCCATGCTTAATCTCACCAGCAGCAATCCCCTCAGCAGCAATGTAACCAATCTCCTTAATTTTTAAAGCTCCTTCGAGGCAAATTGGATATAAAACATCACGCCCAATATATATAATTCTACTGGCGCTAGAAATTTCTCTCACAGCATTAACGACTTCATCCTCAAATTTATCATCAAATTTCAACTTAGATGTGTTACAGCTTTTAATTGTCTCAACCAGAAGTTGCTCACTTTTAAAGTATACAACTAATAATTGAAAAATTAACACTTGCACAGTAAAAGTCTTAGTCGCAGCAACAGATTGTTCAAGTCCAGCTTCCATAGGAATAACTACATCACACCGCCGCGCAATAGGGCTCTGAGTTCTATTGACAATTGCAAGGGTTTTTCCTCCTTTTTCTCTGATGAAATCAAGTGCAGAGATAGTATCAGCTGTTTCTCCAGATTGAGAAATAAAAATGTAAAGAGTGCTAAGATCAACTACAGGTTGCCGCACAGAAAACTCAGATGCAATGTCTATATTAGCAATAATTCCACACTCCCTCTCAATCAAATAACGCCCAACACAGCCGGCATAATAGGCAGCTCCACAACCAATAATATGCATCCTCTTATATTGCTTAAGATTGATTTTTTTAATAGCAGATAGAATATCACTCTCATTAGTTGAATTTTCAATGTCAGATTGAATTTTACTAAGTATAAACTGTATAACTTCAGGCTGCTCACATATCTCTTTATACATAAAGGTCTTATACTCATTATAAGCTGATTTATAGTTTTGATAGTTATATTTTTCACTTTTCCTCTCAATAAGATCACCCTCTAAGTTGTACACCTTGAAAGAGTCATGAGCTACAGCTGCAATATCACCATTCTCCAAGCAAATAGTAGATATAACCTCGTTAGGAAAAGCAATAATATCAGATGAAATGAAATTTTTAGTTTTTCCAACGCCAATCACAAGTTGTCGACCAAAGCTGTAGCAAATTAACAATTCTGGATTGAACTTACATATAACAACAAAGGATAACTTGCCAATAATACGGCTAATAGCGCACTTTATAGCCTTAATAAGATTATGATACTCTAAAAATGCGTAGTGAATTAAAGCAGAAATAACCTCAGTATCAGTATCAGAAAAAGTCACGTAGCCATACATCTCATGTAGAAATTGACGCAACTCTAAATAGTTCTCAACAGTACCATTATGAACCACAGCAATATCTCCTACAATTATAGGATGAGTATTTCTAATTGAAACAGAACCGTGAGTTGCCCAACGAGTATGAGCAATGCCAGCATAACCATCAAGAGGCTTACTACAATAGGCAGATTCAAGATTCTTAATCTCACCAATAGCTTTAATTGTGTTCAACTCATAGTTGCTATTTTGACGAAATAATTGATGCTCTTTACTAATTGACAAAAGTGCCATACCAGCAGAGTCATATCCGCGGTATTCAAGAAGTTTTAACCCATTAATCAACTCATGAGCGATATTTCCATCTTTATCACTTGAAATTATACTAAAGATTCCACACATTTTTTCTCTTCCAAATAAGTATCAAACCACATATGAGCATAGGTATAGTAAGAGCTTGCCCAGTGGTAATTTTTATTAAATTATCTCCAAAAAGCCTTAGCATGAAATGCCCTATATGTAAATCAGGCTCACGAAATTCTTCAATAGACATCCTTGCAATAGAGTAACAAATAAGGAAAACACCGCTCAGTCTACCATATTGCTCAGATAAATTAGTTTTAAAAAAACAAAAAAGCATTAAAATTAAAAGAATAACTCCCTCAGCTCCAGCCTCATAAAGTTGACTAGGATGACGTGGTATTCCATCGGTATTTGGGAAGATAACCCCCCAGCTAACATCAGTGATTCTTCCATATAATTCGCCATTGATAAAGTTTGCAATCCTACCAAAAAATAATCCAATAGGAGCAATAGTAGATATAAGATCTGTAATATAAAAAAATGGCATTTTATGATGTCTACAGAAGAAAAAAAGAGCTATCATAAGGCCTATGAGAGCTCCATGAAAAGACATCCCCCCCTCCATAGTATTAAGAACCATTAATGGTCTGGTAATAAACCAGTACGGTCTATAGAATATAACATACCCTACACGTCCTCCTAGAATTATACCAACTATTGAGTAAATACTGAGTGAATCAAGATGATTTTTTGTAAGTTGTAAAAAATTTTTTTTTGCTATTGAAAATTTACCTATAAAATAGAGGCAAATGGCTATAGCAAGTACATAAGCGAGGCCATACCATTTTATGGTAAATACTCCAATTTCGAAAATTATTGGATTTATATTTGGAAAAAGTATTGATAACATATGCTTAACTAGTTAAAATAAAATAATAACACGCGTACAGTGTACGCAACTTATTTAAAAAACTTAATAAAAATCGTATAATATATTATAAAAATAATATGTCAGAGAAAAAAAATTTTTTAGACGAATTAAATAAATTTGCAGGCTCAGCTATTTCATCAGCAGTTCAAGCAAAAGATTCAATGATTGAATTGATGAGAGAATATATGGAAGCATTTTGGAAATCAAAGAATGCAGTGTCGCGTGAAGAGTTTGAAGTGCTCAAAGCAAGAGTTGAGAAGTTGCAATCTGCAAAGAAATCAACTAATAATTCTCCACAAAAGAAAAAATCAGAATAGTGCATGCGTAGAGAAGATGTTGCCATAGTTTTTCCCGGTCAGGGTTCTCAATATATTGGAATGGGGAAAGACTTATATGATAATTTTGAAGTTGCTAGAAGAGTTTTTGAAGAAGTTAATGATGCGATAAATTATAAACTTTCAGATCTAATCTTTTTTGGAGATAAAGATGAGCTAAATCTTACAGAGAATGCACAACCAGCTGTAATGGCTTGCTCTGTTGCTGCTTATAAAGTTTTAGCTCAGCGAAATAATACTTCTACTATGTCGAATCTATGTGCTGTAACTGCAGGGCACTCACTTGGTGAGTACAGTGCATTATGTGCAGCTGGTTCAATTTCTCTTTCTGACACTGCAAGATTACTCAGAAAACGAGGTTCTGCTATGCAGTCTGCTGTACCAGTTGGTCAGGGTGCCATGTATGCAATGATAGGAATTGATATGAACACTGCATCGCAAATAGTTATTGAAGCTGAGAAATACGGGATATGTGAAGTTGCAAATGATAACTGTGTTGGCCAAATTGTAATAAGTGGTGACATAAAAGCTCTTGAGTATGCAATATCAATTGCTGAAAGGTATGGTTGTAAAAGATCAATAAAACTACAAGTTAGCGCTCCTTTTCACTGTGCTCTAATGCATCCTGCAGCGAAAATTATGGAGGATGAGTTATCTAAAGTACTAATCTTGCCGCCTGATGTTCCAATAGTGTCAAACTACACTGCTAGACCTAACATGTCTCAAATGCAAATTTCACACCTTTTAGTTGGCCAAATACCTAATGTTGTGAGATGGACAGAGTCTATTCAATTGATTTATACAATGTATAATACTAAGTACTTTATAGAGTGTGGACCAGGAGCAACACTATCAGGATTGATTAAGCGAATCTTAATGAAGATCGACTGTATAAATTTGAGTTGTATTGATGATTTGGATAACATAGGAAAAATTGTTTAGATTTATATGTTAAAGAGTTGTTTGTTTATATTAAGTTTTACTCTTAGTAGCTTCTCTTACGCTGTGGATAAATCTTATATACCAACTGTTATGCCTCCGAAAGAAGAGGTAATGCGAGTGAAAGATGATGATGTAGTTATGGGATGTTCTGATGCAAAGCATGTAATAATTGAGTATTCCTCATTATCTTGTCCTTACTGTGCTACTTATCATAAAACTGTTTTCCCACAGATTGAAAGTGATATTATCAAAAAATGTAAGGCTAAGTATGTTTATAGATCTTTTCCAACAACAAGATCCGCTTTAAAAGGATCAGCAGTTGCTCAATGCCTCGCTACCGATAATGGAAAAATTGATGTAAATAAGTTTTTCTATCACATTCACTTTCTATTTGCATCACAAAGCTCTTGGGCTTTTCAAGAGACATATGAAGAGTCCCTTAACAAGTTATTTTTATTGAGTGGTGTTGATAAAGTTAAACTTAATCAATGCATAGCTGATAAAGAGTTGATGTCTGATATTGTGTCTAAATCTTTTGTTTCAATGAAAGTTCTTAACTTAGTTCACTCACCTGTAATATTTGTAGACGGAGCAGAAGTGTCGACTTTAACATTTGATCAAATAAATAATGCTGTAAAGTAGAATTTGCAAAGCTTTTTTCCTACTGATATACTGTTAGAAATTAATTTCTAAATGATAAATGAGACCTATAAAGCTGATTATTTTTGGTATGTCTACCATATTTAATTCTGCATATGGTTATGATATAACTGATGCGATAAATGCTGCTTTGCAAAATAATACTCAGCTTAAGGAAAGTGCAATCAATTTTCAGTCAGCAAAGTTAAATAGATTTGAAGCGGCAACAGAATTTCTACCAAAAGTTGTTATTCGATCTGATTCTTCAAATTCATCATCTAATGGCACTTCTATACAAAGCGGCACTCCCAGAAGTGATCAGTTAATTATTCAACAGGAGATCTTTTCAGGGGGTAAAGGTATTTATGACCTTAAGGCTACCAAATATGGCACAGAAGCTGCTGCTATTCAATATCAGAATAATATCAATGCTATAGTCATACAAACTGTGCAGGCTTATGAAATGGTTATTGCATCTAGAGGAGTATACAATGTTACACAACAAAATGTAAATTTTTTAAAGAAAATAGTCAAGCAATCAGAGATAAAATTATCAGTCGGGACTATCACTAAAACAAACTTTCTAGAAGCAAAAGCTAGTCTCGCATCTGCTGTTTCTGAACAGGAGAAAGCTTATTCTGATATGAAAAATCAGGAGGAAAATTTTCTCTATATCACCGGTACAAAAGCACCAGTAGATATGAATGAGATTGATATAAAAAATTTAATCCTACCAAACAACATAGATCTATTTTTCGAACAAGTTGAAAATAATAATCAAAATATTATTGCTGCTGATAAAAACCTAAACGCTAAGACATTTGCGACAAGATCAGCTAAATCCATTCTTTTTCCAACAGTTACTGCTAGTGCCTCAGTTGGGACACAGAAATCTTGGCAACAATCTTTTTTCTCGCCTCCTAGTTTACAGAAATTTGATAGTGAGACTTATCAGTTATCAGTTAATATTCCGCTATTTCAGTCTGGTAAGGAATATGTAAGGATTAAAAAAGCTCAGCTTGAAGAAAATATTGCATCAATTGGTAAAGACAACATAATTCTGAAAACTCATCAGGATGCTGCATCTGAGTGGAATAGATATCAGCAATCAAGAGTTAGTGTTCAATCTGATGGTGATAGTGTTGATTTTTATGAAGAATATTTGAGAGGATCTGATGAAGAGTTTCAAATAGGTACAAAGACCCTAACTGATCTTTTACAAGCACAAGTTAAATATGAAAATGCAAGGAATAAATTGATTCAAGATAAGACATTAATGATAATTTCTGCTCTCAATTTGAGGTTCATAATGGGGAATTTGGATAAAGTTGACTTCTCAAAGCTAGTTATGCAGAAAAATAATCAACAACATCACAATCCTAATGTAGCTAAGACTTCTACTTATTCATCAAATGAAAAAGTAGAAAAAATAGCCGAATTATCTACTGATAAACAAGCTTAACTGAAATGAGAAATGACAGAAAATAGAAAAGAAATAATTCCTATCTCGATAGAAAGTGAGATGCAGAGGGCATACCTCGACTATGCAATGAGTGTTATAGTTAGTAGAGCATTACCCGACTGTAGAGATGGAATGAAGCCAGTTCATAGAAGAATACTCTATGCAATGCATGCAAGCGGTAATCAGCATAGTAAGTCTTATAGAAAGTCAGCAAGGATAGTTGGTGAGGTCATGGGTAAATTTCACCCACATGGTGATGATCCAATATATGGTGCACTAGCAAGGATGACTCAAGATTTCTCACTACTAGCTCCTTTGATAGATGGACAGGGTAACTTTGGATCAATAGATGGTGATGAGCCTGCTGCTATGCGTTATACAGAAGCACGTTTAACAAAACTAGCTGACTTTGGTTTACTACAAGATATAGATAAAGAGACGGTTGATTTCCAAAATAACTACGATAGCTCTGAAGTTGAACCGAGAGTTTTACCAGTTAGATTTCCAAATCTTCTCATTAATGGAGCAAATGGAATTGCAGTCGGGATGGCAACAAATATTCCACCTCATAATATGGGGGAGATAATAGATGCTTGCTGTGCATATATAGATAATGAAAACATTACAGTAGATGAGATGTTAGAATATGTACATGGACCAGACTTCCCAACAGGTGGTGAAATCTTAGGTATAAATAAAATTAAAAATGCTCTAGCTACTGGTCGCGGTAGTATTATGGTTAGAGGTCGTTCTACCATAGAATGTGATGGAAGAAAGAGTATAATTATTACTGAGATACCATACCAGGTAAATAAAGCTGAGCTAGTTAAATCAATTGAGGAGCTAGCAAATGAAAAAATTATTGAGGGAATTTCTGAGATCAGAGATGAATCAAATAAGCTAGGAATCAGGATTGTAATAGATCTTAAGAAAGATGCTGAGGCAGAGGTAGTGCTGAATAAACTGCATAAGCAAACACAACTGCAAACATCTTTTGGTGTTAATATGGTTGCACTAAAGAATGGACAGCCTCTCATTATGAATATACACGACATGGTTATAACATTCGTAAAATTTAGAGAAGAAGTTATTAGAAATAGGACTAAATATCTACTTCAAAAGGCGAAAGATAAAGCTCATACAGTAGTAGGGCTACTGATTGCAGTTGAAAATATTGAAGAGATAATACCACTCATTAGAACTGCTAAAGATGTGCAAATAGCAAAAGATACAATACTAAGCCGTAAGTGGAATGCTAACTCAGCTTCAGATATACTAGGAGTTATAAAGGATGAAAGGAATGAGTTAGAAGGAAGAAATACTATCTTCTCTGAAGCACAGGTTAAATCTATCCTAGAGATGCGTTTACAAAGACTAACAGCACTAGAGAACTCTAAGTTGCATGATGAACTAAATGGGCTTGTTGAAAATATCAAAGAATATACAAGTCTGCTTGAATCACGTCCTAAGTTGTTAGCGCTAATGCAAAATGAATTACTCGAAGTTAAAGAGAGTTTCTCAACTCAACGTAAAACCTCAATCTCTCAACAAGCATTTGAAATGGCAGATATAGATCTAATACAATGTGAAGACATAGCTCTGACAATTACGAAAGATGGTTATATAAAGAGAACAGCTCTCTCAAACTATAAAGGACAAAAAAGAAGCGGTAGAGGCAGGTCTACTATGAATGTGGGAGGCGATGATTGCGTAACTCAAATGATAATAACCACTACTCATCATAGTCTTCTGTTTTTCACAGACTTAGGTAGAGTATATAGGATGATGGCATACCAAATACCAACTGGATCACTTCAAAGTAAAGGCCGTGCGATAGTTAATCTAATATCGGTAGGAGAAAATGAAAAAGTTACAAATGTTATAGCTATACCTTATGTCAAATTTGAGCGTGGTAAAAAAGATAATGTTGAAGAACCTATTGATGCATCAACTGATGAGAGCGATGATCTGTTTGTTGATGATACTTCTGACTATATGGTCTTTGCAACTGAAAAGGGTAATATTCGCCGTAATTCTGTCAAGGATTTCTATAATATCCCATCTAATGGCAAGATTGGTATTGGCCTTGAAGATGGAGATAAATTAATAGGTGTTACAATCTGTAAGGAAAATAATCATATTTTCTTAGCTACAAGGCTTGGTAAAGCTATTAGATTCCCAATAGCTAAAGTTAGGATTTTTAAAGGTAGAAGTTCATCAGGTGTAAGAGGAATTAAACTTGGTTCAGCAAATGATGGAGTAGTAGCTGTAGCTGTAATAAATGGAGTTGTAATGTCTAATGAAGCAAGAGATTGCTATTTAAAAATTAATCTAGAGAAGAGATTGAAACTGTCTGAAATTGCTAATAGCGATATAGTTGCAGCTACTGAAATGGGGGAAAAAATTCTATCTAAGCTAGAAGATAATGTGCTTACAGTTGAAACATTGTTGCAGTTAGCACAGCAGGAACAGTTCTTACTAAGTGTGACAAGTAAGGGATATGGTAAGTGTAGCTCAGCTTACTCTTATAGAATTACTGGTCGCGGAGGACGGGGGGTTATAAATGCAAACCTTAAAAAGTACACTGGCGGTGTTATTGCTGCCTTCCCAGTTGCTAAGAGCGATGATGTAGTTGTAGTAACTCAAGATGCCATTACAATTAGAATCTCAGCTGATGAAATTAGAGTTAGCGGCAGAAGCTCTAGCGGTGTGAAGCTAATTAATTTACATGAAAGCGATACTATCAGCTCTGTTAGCCGTGTAATTGGTGGTGAAAATGATGAAGATTAATTATGCCTGATGTTGGATCGTCAAAATGTAGCAAAATTCTAGACTGTAGCTACTTATTTCGTGAAATGAAGAGCTATAAATCCAATCTTATTTCGTAAAAATGATAGAGATAACAATTTTGGGTTGTGGTGGATCAGATGGCGTACCACAGATTGGTTGTAGCTGCTCAGTTTGTACATCAAAAAACTCTAAAAATCATAGAACTAGAGCATCAATTTTAGTTAAGGTTGACGATTTTCATATACTAATTGATGCAGGACCAGACTTGCATCAACAGGCAATACGTGAAGGAATGAATGCAATCGATGCTGTCCTACTGACTCATGCTCACTATGATCATATAGCTGGTATTGGAGACATAAAGCGGCTTATGAAAGATGATGTACCAACATCTTTATTTGCTGACCCAGATACAATAACTGTTGTTGAAAGTAATTTCAAATATGCATTTTTTAGTAAAAGTAAGCTTTATCCTGCAATCATAAATGGTCATTCATTTCACGGGAGTTTCTCAATTATAGGATGTGGCTTACCAATAATACCATTTAAGCAGAGACATGGAAAAGTCTACTCTTATGGCTTCAGAATTGGTGATTTTGCCTACTCTACTGATGTAAACGGATTAGATGATAATGCTTACAAAATGCTTAAGACAGTTAAACTATGGGTTGTAGATTGTCTACGATATTATCATTCTCCTACTCACTTTGCATTAGATGACACAATTGCTGCAATATTGCAGGTTAATCCTGATGAGGCCATTATTACTCATATGTCTCATACGATAGATTATAGCTTGTTGTCAGAAGTTCTGCCGGCTAGAGTTAAGCTCGCTTATGATGGGATGAAAATTACAATATAAATCTCTCAAACTTTACTTATGATTGTGGTATCCTACCTAGGATTATGATCATTTATTTTTGAATCAATCTTATTATGTAAGATTAACAATTAAATAAAATTTGATTTTTTGTAAAAATCTTTGATTCTGTAACTTCCTGAGTTATAGGTGTTACTTACTTTCATCATCACTATACAAAGCCGAAACTTATAGACAGTTAATTGTTTTTATCGGAGGGCTGTATTCTTTGGCAACTAGTTATTAAAATTAAAACATAGCTTCCCACTCAGCTTCTGTGATACCTCTGCCATCTTCGTCATAATAGAGGTATGATTTATATTGTTTATATTTACATTCAAGCCATGAACCACCCCATGTATCATAACCGATTGGACCTACATCGCCTTTAAGTTTTAGTTCATGTGAAGGACGTTTAAAATTGTTATAGTAGAGAGCTCCAAAATCTAGAGCTATGTCATACTCCTCTTCCGCTCTTAAAAAACCAACAGTAGTTGCTATAGGACCTGTCTCACAAATAACTTTATGGAAATCATTTTTAGGATATTTTATATAATAGAGTGGATCTTGAGATATAATGTTTCTTTCAACAATGTCCCACATAGAAGTGATAACTTTAGAGTTAGGTTGTCCAGCCGAGATGATGGAATTACATAAACGAGTGCTTTGTAGTGTGTTTGATTCTTTTCCAATAATAGAATTATAATGCTTCATAAGATCAAACATATGATACTGTTTATTATCATGAAGTTTCAATTGATCAAAGAAATTGTAATCTACATCAAAATATATACCACCAAGATTTTTTACTGCAGCTAATCTCACAACATCACTCATGCTTGCAAACTTCTTTTCATTAAACATCTTCTCAAGAGCTGTGTCGACAGAAAGTAGATCATACTTCATCTGAGATAAACCAGAGATGACTATATTTGGAAGAGGAATGTCTAATTTCGCTTGATTTCTTATCTCTGAGATCTCATTATTCATTACATCATTGATATTAATCACTATAAACTCAGGTAACTCGATTTGCCCCTCATCTATATTACAGATCTTACGCAGATTAGTAAGTTCTGGATGCTGAATGAGATCTTCTCTACTGTAGTTTGTCCATAAGATATGATGAAAATGATCATCTGAGATGGGTAATTTAGATTCTTGAGCACCTTTATCTAAGTTTTTTATACTACCTATAAATGTGTTATCTATATCATCTATACCACCGGTTACTTTGTTGGGATTATATTTATTATGTTTAAACTCATCTGAGACATAAGTAAGAATATCGCGAGGTTTATCCATATTTGTTAACCAAACATGGTGTGAGACTGCTGGATATTCATTTATCCTGCCTTGAAACTCCTGATCAAGATTTGTGAGAGGCAGTAGTGCTTTTAGAGAGAGTAGTTTATTTTCTTGATAATTTCTATCTATAAATTTTTTATAGAGATCAATCGATAAACCTTCAAAATCCAAGATTTTATTCATTTCATCTCTACTTACTGCAGGGTAGTATTTTTTATTTCTCATATCTGGTTTGTGTTTTTAGACAGAAGTGAAGTTATAAAATGTCAAATCGAAATCACCACACCATTGCTGCCAACTGCTCAGCTGTTATTCCTTCTCCTGTGTCTGTGTTGTATGCTGCGAATCCAAAGAGCTTGTCTGCATCTATAGCCCAAGTACCACTTGATATTGTACGACCAATTATTCCCAAATCTGATTCAATGTAAGACTGATCTCTTGTAAATACAAGTTGTTCATCATGAATCAATTTAGATGGAGGTACAGTAAAATCATGCATAGAAGAATTTTTGATGAATGCTAAAGTTATTGGTGTAGGACCAGTTTGACAAATGACTTGCTGTCCACCACTGGCATTATATTTTATATATTCTATAGTTTCTGGTATCGTTATATTCCTATATATGAGATTCCAATTTTCTAACATAATTGATGCATTAGGTTGTGCTGCTGATAAGAAACCATTAGAACAAAAATCATTATATTCTTTTCCAAGAATCACATTATAATTTTTCATTAAATCGAAGAGATTATATTTTTTCTGCTCATTATGCACTTTATCTTGATCAAATATTTCTTGATCAAAGTCAAAATATAGCCCCCCCATATCTTTCATTGCTATTGCTCTAATCACATCACTAGTACTTGCAACTAGATGTTTCTGTCTCATCTCTTCTAACTGATTCCTTACTGATAAGAGATCTTTTTTTGTATTTTGTAAACCTTTGAAGATCGATCTAGGTAAAGGTCTATCTGGATGAGCAAGATCTTTAATTGATGATATATCTTGATCCATTATATCATTTACATTCAAAACGACAAAATTCGGTAGTTCTACTGAAGATTCATCTATATTATATATCTTCCTAAGACTTTTAAGTTGAGGGTTATTGTGCATCTCATCTCTACTCATATTTGTCCAAATTATGTGATAAAAACCATCTTCAGATAATGATAATTTTGAATTCTTAGCACCTTTATCTATGTTAAAACAACTTTGTATAAAGAAGTTCTCAGGATCATCTATTGTTGTCAGTCTTTTTAACGCTTCTGGTGTACCAACTGTATGTTCACCTTTTTTATACACTTTAAGGTCATCATCTTGTCTACTTGTTAAGTTTGTTATCCATACATGATGTGTAAGAGCTGTATACTCAGGAATCCTCCCTGGAGTTTCATCTGCTAGGTGGATTTTATCAAGTGGTAAGATTGATCTTAGATAATCAAGTTGATCAATATCTCTACTCCCAACCATCATATACTTAGCTTTTTCCATTAACTCATCATACCTATCTGGATCAAATGTTCTAAATTCTATATCTAGAATCCTTACAAAATCAAAACATGATATAGCTTTTATAATATTTGGAAATTTTTTACTGAAGCCTTTCTTTCTCATTTTATATATATTGATTTATGATTTATAAGTACACTTATATTTTATATACATAAAATCATTTCTAGTAAAGAAAATAATTTCTTCCTAGTAAAAACAACTCTCATCAGACAGATTATAATTCCTCAACAGTTGGTTGAGCGCCTGGATAGAAGTCATTATATGCAGCACCAACTAACTCCCCATTGACGTCACCATTCCCAGACCAGAATAAAACTCCGCCATAACCACCTGCTTTAACAAAATCTGCTTTTGCTTGTATAGAAACAGGAGTATCATAAGTAATGAAGTAACCATTTTTATGAAGACCTGCAACACCTATGAGCTTTGTTTGCGCTACGTCTGCATATATTAGCTCTTCTTTAAGATCGCCTTTAGTAATCATTTCTGTAATTGAGTAACCTTTTGTACCGGTTGTGCCATTTTCTGTTACACTGCCATCAGTGTATCCTAGATTTCCAGTTACAATAGCAAGATTTGTGTTACTTTTATAAAGAGGTACTAGATTATTAGCCCAATTAGTATCAGATACAAATGGTTTGTAGAGGAAATCAGATGGTTGATATGAAGCAAATTGAGCAGGATCAAAATCACTTCCTAATTTATAAGCTCTACCATAAGCAGCACCGCCGAAGTGCAATTTATTGTATGGAAAAACTGTCTTGAAAGCGGACATTGTTGCTTCTATATTAAACAAATGCTCTGGTCCACTAGGATTATTATAAAGCGCTGTATGGAAATTTGTTCCAGCGCTTGGTCCATCGAAAGTGCCATGATAATCATAAGTCATTAAATTCAGTTTATCTACAGCAGCATTTATTTCACCCCAGAAATCTCTGTTATTAGCAGTCCCAGCATTCTTGATAATATCAACTATATTTGGATTACCACCAATTGCAAAAGATAGTTTAAAATCACTTGAGAAGTTAGTGGTTAATGCAGTCCTAAGTATTTTTAAACTATCTACTACTGCTAATACTTCAGAGTTTGACATAGGGCTCCACTGATTAGAATATGGTTCTAAATCTATGTCAATGCCATCAAAATATTGTTTAACATTGTTTGTCCAAGTACATGCACTCGGCACAGTAGTTTTTATGAAAGTTACAATAGAATTAGCAAGTCCTATCGGATTGTTTTTCATCGCATCTAAAAGAGTTACGCTACATGACCAACCACCAATTGATAAAAGGGCTAATTTTCCATTAGCATGAGCTCCTTCTATAAATTTTGACATGGTACTTCTACCTCCCCAGTAATCTGTTGCTGGATCGACTCCATTGAGATATTTAGTTTTATCTATTGCATAGAAATCAGCATAAGGATCTGTGGAGAAGATTTCAACAGTGTCTGTCTTACCAGTTGCATAAGATCCAGTTGCAGTTGGAAGTTTTCCATTGGTTTTGTATTGATACCACTCACCATCTACACCATCAGGATTTGGAGCTGAATTTCCTACCATGGCGAAGGCATATACAGCTTCCGTCACTTTATTCCATGCTATATTTGACACTTGATAATTGCTTCCATAGACTGAATAGTTACCATAGTATAGAGAGACATCCTCATTTGCAGCAGGTGCAGGAGGTGGAGGTGGAGTAGGATTATCTGAAATCGGCTCCAGAGAGCCAGTGCGAGAATAAGAGGTTATTTCTGAAATTATTGGATCATTGGTACCAGTAAACGATGTTATGTTATCATTAAGTATAGCATGTAAGCCAAATAGTGTATTTTTGCCATTTACACCTTGGAATAAAACATAATCGCAGTTGATATTAGTTATTTTACCAATAACTGGATTAGGTTGTGCTATGTCTGAACTGTTGTATATTACAAGTTTGAAAGGATTATTCAGATCTGAAGCAGAGATATCCTCAAGCTTTAAATAATCTCCGCTTGAAAAAGCAATCGCTGTTCCTAGGTCGTCATATACTGTTCCATTTGTTTGATTTGATATATTGCAAGATTTTGTTGTTGCACAATCATTACTTGTAGATACATCCGCTGCTTGTGACTTATCAAACTTGAGATTTGTAATAAAATTCTTTACTGAGTTATTCGCTTGATTAACTGCATCTCCAACATTTTGAGAACTTAAAGCTTTTATAAGAGAAGCTGAGAAAATCTCAAGATCTGTTTTTTGAGGCGTGCTTAGTGAGTATTGGCACTTAGATTGTGTTGTTTGGCCGTTATTGGCAATATTTTTAGCTATCTGACTGGCTACTTCTACTGCTTTTTGAGCATCTGCTTGAGCTGCAGTTGCTGTAGTTGCAGCTATTTCTGCTTTTCCTTGAGCTGCTGTTGCTGCTGTTGCACTGTCTCCTGCTGTAGTTGCTGCTGCCTCAGCATTTCCTTGAGCTGC
>CAZGZC010000001.1:387046-550930 GCA_964529685.1 uncultured Candidatus Midichloriaceae bacterium
TTTGAGCTGCCTCAGCATCTGCTTTAGCTATAGTTGCTGCTGTTTGAGCTGCCTCAGCATCTGCTTTAGCTATAGTTGCTGCTGTTTGAGCTGTCTCAGCATCTGCTTTAGCTGTAGTTGCTGCCGCCGCACTACTCGCTGCTGCCGCTGCACTATCTGCTGCTGCTGTTTGAGCTGCCTCAGCATTTGCTTTAGCTACAGTTGCTGCTGTTGCACTATCTGCTGCTGCTGTTTGAGCTGCCTCAGCATCTGCTTTAGCTGTAGTTGCTCCTATTTGAGCTACCTCAGCATTTGCTTTAGCTACAGTTGCTGCTGTTGCATTGTCTCCTGCTGTAGTTGCAGCTGCCTCAGCATCTGCTTTAGCTATAGTTGCTGCTGTTGCACTCTGCGCTGCTTCTGCTGTTGCACTCTGTGCTGCTGCTGCTCCTGCTGCTGCTCCTGCTGCTGCTCCTGCTGCTGCTCCTGCTGCTGCTGTTTGAGCTGCTTCTGCTGCTGCTGTTTGAGCTGCAGTTGCTGCTTTTGCTGCTTCTGCTGCTGTTTGAGCTGCTTCTGCTGCTGCTGTTTGAGCTGCTTCTGCTGCTGCTGCTCCTGCTGTTGCACTGTCTGCTGCCGCCGCCGCACTATTCGCTGCTTTTTCAGCTGTTGAGTGAATTGTAGAACAAGAAATATCGCATGTTGGATTAACTGGTATTATAGGATTTTTATTTTTATGCATGTTTGTATTTTGTTTATTACTTATTTAAGTTTAAATTATAGAAAATCATTTAGGAATCCTAAACAAAAATGAAAACAACATTATTTTTATTAAGTGGTGTGAAAATGCGAAATAGAAAAATGATTCATTATATCTCTTGCATTATATAAAAATTATGTTTATAATAAGTCTTGAGTTGTTCCTCGGTAGCTCAGTGGTAGAGCAAGCGGCTGTTAACCGCTTGGTCGCTGGTTCGAATCCGGCCCGGGGAGCCATTTAGTTCTGTTATTCCAATCTTTGTGAGGCAAGTTTTGAAGTTTCCTAAGAAAGCAAATTTTTTGTGTGAGATTTTGGCTAGAGATGGCTATCAGGCTCGAGTTGTAGGTGGATATATAAGAGATATAATGAAAAATTTTTCTCCACATGAGCTTGATATGGCTACTGATAGTAAACCAGAGATTGTACTAGATATTTGTCAGGAAAATGACGTGCAATGTATACCTACTGGGCTTAAGCATGGTACAGTGACTGCAATTATAGATAGTGAGCCAATTGAAATTACAACTCTAAGGCAAGATGCTCATTGTTATGGCAGACACGCTGAAGTTGCATTTATAAATAGTTGGGAAGAAGATGCTAGAAGGCGAGATTTTACAATCAATGCTATGTATCTCGACAATAAATTGAGATTATATGACTTCTTTGATGGAGAGAGCGATCTGAATAACAATATTGTAAGATTTATAGGTGATCCGGAGCAGCGAATTCATGAAGATTATTTACGGATCATGAGGTATTTCAGATTCCTTGGGTATTTTGATAATCTAAAGTTGCATCAAGACAGCTTTAATCAAGCAGTGATGTTATCACATAATCTTTGTAAAATATCTTCCGAAAGAATTAGAAATGAATTGCTGAAAGTTTTATCTTCTAGAGCTAGAAACATACCTATTGAGCTAATGCTGAAGAGTAAGA
Source organism: uncultured Candidatus Midichloriaceae bacterium (assembly GCA_964529685.1). Taxonomy (GTDB): domain Bacteria; phylum Pseudomonadota; class Alphaproteobacteria; order Rickettsiales; family Midichloriaceae; genus JALQUO01. The sequence goes on from CAZGZC010000001.1 coordinate 388,716, forward strand.
TATTTGAAAAGATTGGTCTTAGCTTTCACAATATAGATACCTCTAAGTTGTATTTTAGCAGTGATCCAATTATAAATCTCACAGTTTTGATGAAGTTATCAAATATATGTGATAGTACTGTTTTAAAAGGACTAAAGTTTAGAAACTCAGAGCAGAAGATTATCGGTGAGTTATTAAAATATAATTTGGATAATCACTTTAAAAGTGTATTAGAGAAAATGATTCATGGCATAAATACAATTAATATTATACATAATAATATGCAAGAGATAGGTCAATATCTATACATTAAGTTGTTTGAGATGCACTTCTGTATTGAAATAAAATCTTTTACAAGTTGTAATTATGATCAGTTCTTAGAAAATTTTAGAACAGTTTTAAGTTATATAAAATTAAAAAAATTTCCTCTTAATGCAGAAGATATTATTGATTTAGGTTACTTGCATCAAGATATTGGAATAAAGTTACGACTTGCTAAACAACTCTGGATTGATAGTAGTTGTACACTAGAGAAAGCTCATCTTATAAAATTGATTACAAACTGAAAAAATATATTGTATTTCTGAAATTGATGGTATACAATTATTTTGAGTAGAAATTAAAAAAACAAATGTGCAAATCAAAAAAAATTAGTTTAAAATTATTAAGTTGTTTGTTGATTGCTGTTTATATCACAGGATGCTCCAGTCAGGAGCTATCAAAAGAAGATGTCTATACTGGCGTTGGTGCAGGTGCAGGTGCTATACTTGTTTCAGCACTGGGAGGTGATGAAATAATGAGTTTAGCCGGCGCTGTAACAGGGGCATACTTTGGTGATAAAATTGGTAAAGAAAAAGATAAACAAGATAAAAAGAACGAATAAATACTTTTTAAATATGTTGTGCAAATTTCAGTCGAGATTAATAAGCAGCATGCTAGTTATTGCATTAGCAACTGGATGCTCAGAAGAAAAAATCTCAAAACAGAATACAGGAACTATAGTTGGTGCCGGACTAGGTGCTATAGCAGGATCGGCTTTTGGCGGCGGTGAAGGAAGAATTATAGCCAGTGTTGTAGGTGCAGGAATTGGTGGTTATGTGGGTAATAAAGTAGGCCAATCGCTTGATAGAGCTGATGCAGCCTATTATCATAGAACAACAACTCAATCGCTAGAGTATAACCCAAGTGGCGTACGCTCAACATGGAAAAATCCTGATTCTGGTAATCACGGCAGTATTACTCCTAGGGCAACATACATAGAAAATGGCAGAGACTGCAGAGAATACGTACAGGAAGTCTATGTTGGTGGTAGGAAACAGCAGGCATTCGGCAAAGCTTGTAGGCGAAGTAATGGTGATTGGGAGATCATCTCTTAGCTAAGGAAAGTTATCATAGGTCTTTTTCAGGATTGATTAGATCTTTACCTTTTCTCATTGAGAAGAAAAGCTGTGGTTTAGATACTTTGCCTGATTTACCAACTTTAGAGATAGTTTGACCTTTGTTAACTTTATCTCCTTTTTTTACCATGATTTGATTATTGTGAGCATAAGCTGAAAGGTATCCATCTTGGTGCTTGATAATGACTAGATTACCATACTCACTATTATCGTTCTCAGCAAAGATAACTTTGCCACTGCCAGCTGCTCTAACTGGAGTATTCAATGGTGCAGAAATTGTTATGCCATCCTTATTTTTACGCGAAACAGCGCCATTTAGAGGCCAAATAAATAACTGTGAGTTGAGAGGTGTAGAAGTTTTAAAATTATTATCACTATCGTAAGGAGTCAGTATATCATCTTTAGTGTTTTTAGCAAGTGTCTCCTGTAGATCTTTCTCAAAATCTGAACTAGGTAACTCTTCAGTAACAGACGTCTCTAAATGATGATCGATTTGATTATCGGTAGCTTTAGGTTGATATTCTGGCACTAAATCACTTGTAACTTCATCCAGTTCCATTACGTCATACTCTTTTGTAGGAGCGTAAACTGGCATAAGAGAATTATCTTCAATGTGCTGTTTAATATGACTACTTTTAGTTGGTATTCTTACTATAGTACCGATGCGCAATCTCTCATTAGTTCCATTATGCATCATCTCATTCATATCTATCAACTGCATAAGATCAACGCGATATTTCTCAGAAATTGATTTTAAAGTCTCATTATTGCTACTAACTCTATGATATTTTTCTTGCGGGATCATTAAAGTTCTAATATTATAAAGATGATATGGATACGCAAGATTATTCATTGCAGCTAATATTTCAACAGGTATATTCTTCTGCTGCGCGATAGATTCAACCGTATCGTGTGGATAAACCCTTATGATCTCCATGGCACCATGTCGCGTAAAAACAATATTTTGCTTATTTTCTATTTGTGCTGGACCAGAATTTGATGTACAACTACTTAAAGAAAGCGATAAAATCAGCGCTGGCGCGAATTTTTTCAAACTTTTTCCATTCATGTGAATTTTTTATTTTTTATGAAAAACGATAAGATTTTTAATAACATTAAATTCCTAGGAGGTGCAAATAGTTTTGATGCTTTGCCAGAAAATAATTTGCTAGAGATAGCATTTTGGGGACGTTCAAACGTAGGTAAATCAAGTACAATTAACTCAATTTTTAATAATAATACTGTTGCGCGTGTATCGAAACACCCTGGTCGTACACAACAAATAAACCTATTTATAGTTGATGATAATAAGGCTACAGTTGTAGATTTGCCTGGATATGGATATGCTAAAGTATCAAAAAAAATTGCTGATAATCTATATAGTTTATGTTATAATTATATACATCAGAGGCGACCCAAAATCTTGTTTTTGTTGATAGATTCGCGTAGAGGTTTAATGGATGTAGATTATGAAGTTATAAATGCATTAAATATGTTAAGACATAATGTGTGTTTTATACTGACGAAAACAGATCTAATCAAAGCAAATAATCTTATACGACTTAAAAATGATATAGGAAATCTCGATCATTTAATGATAAGTAATAAATCTAAAGACGGTGTTTTACAGCTCAAAAACAAAATTATTGATTTGATAAATGGTGGACAAAATAGTTGTAAATAACCTTTATAAATTATTTAATGGCACAACTGTACTTAGAGAGATTAATTTTAAAGTTATATCAGGGGATTCAGTTGCGATTGTAGGTAGCTCAGGATCAGGTAAATCAGTATTATTGAAATGTATCTCAGGATTATTTATTGCAAGTTCAGGTAGTATTTTGATTGATAATGATGAAGTCAGTAAGACATGTGTTGCTGATCGATCAAATATTATAAGAAATAAAATCGGGATGCTTTTTCAGAGTAATGCACTATTTGATAGTATGGCTGTGGGAGAGAATATCGTTCTTAGCATGTATAATAAAATTGCTAAAAATGGATATATTACAACTAATCAGCGTATAGAGCTTCGTAAATTAGCTCAAGAACAATTAGAAGTTGTAGGTCTTTCAAAGAATAATTTAGAAAAATATCCTTATGAACTATCGGGTGGAATGCAAAAAAGAGTTGCGATTGCTAGATTAATCAGTACTAGACCTGAAATAATTTTATTAGATGAACCTACTGCTGGACTAGATCCGGTAACCGCAGATAATATAAGTCGCCTTATGATTGAAATCAAGGATCATATTAATGCCACCATGATTACAATAACTCATGATCCTATATGTGTATCAGGGATTGCAAAAAGCATACTTCTCATTGATTCTAAAACGATAGCATGGTACGGGAAGATTGGTGATTTACATGTGGTTGATAATCCTTATCTCAATGTTTTTAGAAAAAATTTTAATTAAGAATTATATTGATTGGTATTTTATAACCACATAGAAATGCCTGTGTATCTAAAATTTTTCCACCAGGTCGTTGAAGTTTTGTTATTTGCACAACTTTATTATCACCACATGCAATTTCAAATTGTTTTGAAATTACACTTCCAGGGTCTTCATCAACAGTTTTATCGATTAAAATCGACTCAACTGCCTTAATCTTTAATTCATTATGTATAAAATATGCATTTGGTGTTAAAGCCATTATTTTTCCATGTACAGAAACTGCAGTATCATTAAAATTGATCTTCTCATCTTCAGGTAAAATTTTACTTGCATATGTTGCACCATCATTATTTTGTATCTCTGGTTTCAAGTTATTATTTTCAATTTTATCTAGAACATCTAATAACATTTCAGCACCTATTTCTGCATATTCTACTGTGAGCTGATGAATATTTTTAGTTTTATCTAGTATAAATTGTTTTTTACTATATATAGGACCAGTATCAATACCAGAATCCATTTGCATAATACAAACTGCAGATGTATCATCTCCTGCCATCATAGAACGTTGAATTGGAGCTGCACCTCGCCATCTAGGAAGATCTGATGGATGTATATTAATACAGCCAAATTTATACTCTTCGAGGATACTTTCTGGAATAATAGAACCGTAAGCTACAACCACAACAACATCAGCATCAATTTTAAGCATTTCTTCAATCACAAGCTGATTTCTAAACGTTTTTGGTGTATAAACTGGAATATTGCTGCAATCAGCGATTGTATGTGTAGGCGATTTTTGCAAAGACATGCCTCGTGATTGCTTAGTTGGAGGTTTGGTATAAAGTGCAACAATTTTATGTTGTGAAGTTATTAGTCTATTAAAAATTGGGACAGCAAATGCTGCAGTGCCCATAAAAATTATCCTCATACTCTATCTAATCTACTACTTTTATTGAAGGGGTGACATCTAAAAATTCTACCTATGATACGTATCACGGCAACTCTAAGTGGTAATTTATTTAATGCATCACTTGCATAAGTAGAGCAATTTGGTACAAATCTACAACTTGAAATTGTATAAGGTGATATACAATTTTTGTAAAAAAATACAAAAAGTTTAATAATACTACTTATAAAGATCATATAACTTAAGATTGATTTTTTATAAATTTCTCAAATTTTCCACCAACACCATTCATCTTATCAGCATCCTGTAAAGGTTCTTTTCGCTTAGTGATTTTTGGCCAATTAGAAGCAAAATCTCTATTTATTTGAACCCATTTTATCAAGTCCTTTGACTCAGGTTTGATAGCATCAGCTGGACACTCTGGTTCACAAACACCACAATCAATACACTCATCTGGATTGATAACTAACATATTTTCACTCTCATAGAAGCAATCTACAGGACAAACTTCGACGCAATCAGTGTACTTACACTTAACACAATTATCAGTAACAACATATGTCATAATTCAATTTTAAAGAGGAAATATATTTCCGTTATACATACCATTTATTGGGACTATTGTACCTGAATATGAGCGGATATCAACTTTTGCTTCCTTTAAAATTTCTGTTGCTATCTCGATACTTCGTTTCCAATTTGTAGTTTGATAATTTCCAGGAAATTCTTCATGATACACAACTGTCGATATACCAGCTTGGATGATCGCTTTTGCACAGTAGGAACATGGTCGCCATGTAGTGTAAAGTATACATCCAATAGTAGAAACACCTATTCTAGCACAATGTAAGATTGAATTTTCCTCGGCATGGTTAGATGCATAGTATTTATAATCTTTATCATTATACCTCTCAAGAGAGTCATTTACTCCACGCGGAAATCCGTTATATCCTGTAGATCTAATTTCATTGTCTCGACCAACAATTATTGCACCAACTCTAGTACTCGGATCTTTACTCTTCATAGAAACTAGATAAGCCATAGTTATAAAGTATTGGTCCCAACTAAACAAGTGCGCAACCATATCTGTAACTTTTTATATCTGCTTCCATATTAAATGGAGTATAAATTAAAAACAATTTCAACAACATATTTTTATGTTTTTTAGTAGATATAGTAAAATGAGTATGTTAAAATATACTTAACAAGTAGTTAAAACATCTGTATATGACACAAAACCAAAGTTTTGCTAATCAATATTATACCATTAACTATTCAGATAATTCTAAACTAAAAATAGCTGAAATACAATCAACAATACCATTGACGCAACTAGATGAGATACAAGATATAGTGATGGAAAATATCACTTTTCATATGCCTCAGCTTGCAAGAGAAGTACCTTATTACAACTTAGAGTATATATCTAATCTTAAAAAGATTGCAAAAAGCTTAAGTAAGAAATTTAAAAATATAGTTGTTGTTGGGATGGGAGGAGGTATACTAAATGGGATGTGCTTAAATAATTTTGTTGATAGAAATGATATCAATATTATCTTCTCAACAAAGATATGTGCATCTTACCTGTCAAAGATCAAAATCTCAATCGATCTTGAAAAAACAGCCTTTATCTTTATCAGTAATTCAGGTGATACAGTAGAAACTGTAGTATCAGCAGACTATTGGTATAGAGTATTATTAAGTCAGCAAATTACAGATTGTTCAAACAGATTCATATTTATTTATGGACAAAAAGAAACATCACTTTTAAAGGACTTACATACAACTTATGATGGAATATTCTTACCGTACGATGGTGAAATGGGTGGAAGATTCTCAACTTTTACCACACCACATCTTTTAATAGCACTACTAAGTGGAATAGATATTGATCAATGTTTTGATGGTGCTAACGAACTTTTAAATGAATTTAAAACACATACACTACAGAACACTCTTTTCTCAGGAGTCTTCTTTACAACCTGTAATCTAAATCAAAGTAATAGTACAGGTATATTAGTTGGTTCATACAATTTAGAATTGTATGGTTTGACTAAATGGTATCATACAGCGATTGCAGAAATTTTTGGAAGAGAAGAAATTAATATTTCCACTATACATCTCGATTTACCTGTAGATCAACACGGTCTCATGCAGGCATTATTAAATAATAATACAGAACAAATTTTCAATCTTTTCTCTATCAAGAATAGTATAGATAATAATATATCTGTCGTGCAAAAAATTATGCAGTCAGAGGTCGTTGATCAATTTTCAAAACGTGGTATTGCAACAAGAGAATTTGTATTTGAAAACACCTCGGCACAGACACTAGGAAGAGTAATGATGTATCTCATACTTGAGCTAATAACTACTGCAACATTTATGAAAATCAACCCATTTATACAGCCACAAATTGATCGCATGAAGATGAATATAGCAAAAGAGTATAGGAAATATATTCAACGGGTACCTTGATGGAAAATCAATTGCCATTGACATAAGTTGTATACCAAGATAGATGATCTCATTGAATGTACTTTGTTATTTGCAAATACTTTATAAGTAAGCAAAAACAACTATCTGAGAGCTTTTTTGTATTGACAGATTTAATCTCTAGTAATCTAGATTATTCGTGAAGTAATGATTCAAGTATGTCTTGCTTATTATATACTTTACCAGATGAGCTAAATTCAGTAAATTCATCATGTAAAAGCTTCTGTAGTTTCGTAATACTAGATCTTGTAGTCGGTTCTAACAATAATTTTTCGAGTGAAATAATACTGTCGAACATACCCTAATTCTTCTTAATATTTGTATCCATCTGAGCAAAGAATTCCTCGTTAGATTTAGAAAATTTCATTTTATCAATTAAAAATTCAACAGCTTCTGCAGTGCTCATGCCATTAAGAACACGACGCAAGATCCATGTCTTTGCAAGTTGCACTTTACTGATGAGTAAATCTTCTTTTCTTGTACCTGATTTGCTAATGTCGATTGCTGGAAAAATCCTTCTCTCAGACAATTTTCTTTCTAGGACTATTTCAGAGTTACCTGTACCTTTGAATTCCTCAAATATAACTTCATCCATACGTGAGCCAGTTTCAACTAAGGCAGTACCAATAATAGTCAGAGATCCCCCCTCTTCAGTGTTACGAGCAGCACCAAAGAAACGCTTAGGCTTCTGTAAAGCATTTGAGTCGACACCACCACTCAAAACTTTACCAGATGAAGGCGAAATATCGTTATAAGCACGAGCAAGTCTTGTAATAGAATCAAGAAGTATAACTACATGTTTCTGATTTTCTACAAGACGCTTAGCTTTCTCAATGACCATCTCAGCTAGTTGGACATGACGAGAAGACGGCTCATCAAAGGTAGAACTAACAACTTCACCTTTAACAGACCGGATCATATCAGTCACCTCCTCTGGGCGCTCACCTATCATGAGAACAATGAGAATAATATCTGGGTGGTTAGTTGTAATTGAATGAGCAATATTCTGCATTAAGATTGTTTTACCTGTCCTAGGAGGAGCAACTACAAGAGCACGCTGACCACGACCAAGAGGTACTAACATATCGATAATGCGAGCACTATTGTTAGCTTGTGTACTATTTGATAAATTCTCCAGAGTTAAAGGTAAATTAGGGAATAGAGCTGTTAAATCATCAAAATGAACGCGATGCCTCTGCTTGTGAAAATCAACCTTGTTAATTGTATTTATCGCCGTTAGAGCAAAATATCTCTCGCCTTTCTTAGGCTCGCGAACAGTACCGGCGATAGTATCACCAGTTCTTAGAGCATTTTTCCTAATCTGGTTAGGTGAAACATATATATCATCTAGACCAGGCATATAATTAGCTTGGTGCGATCTTAGAAAACCAAAACCATCAGATAAAACCTCAAGCAGACCCTCACCAATCATAGTCCAACGCTGCTCAGCAACTTTCTGCAATATCATGAAAACAAGGTCTTGCCTATATAAACTCTCAGCATCTTCAATCTTAAATTCTTCAGCCATTTGAAGTAGCTCTTCTGTAGATTTGCGCTTGATTTCTGACAAATATATAATAGAATTAGTTGCTTCTTTCTGCTCAGGGATAATAAATTGTTGAGAGTTATTTTGATTAAGTTTTGCAGAAATCTGTGTAGCTATAACTTGTTCTTCTGTGCTGTTTGGTAGATCAGCTGATATGCTTAGTTTCTTTCTTGTTGACTTAACGTTTGTTGTCATTACTATGATGTTTTAAATTTGAGTTCTATGTCTTAAGGGAAATTTCATCTTTAATTATAAAAAAAACTAGGTTTGATTATAAAATACCTACACAAAGGAGAGTCGCCTAACTAAGCACTCTGTGTTTCATCAGACTCATCAGCTCTACCAGCTATTGATAAAATAACGAAATTTGTCTTACATACAGGTATTACACCCTCAGGAAGCTTTATATCATTGATATGGATAGATTGTCCAATCTTAAGGTTAGCTATATCCACTTCAATGAATGATTTGATATGCTGTGGAAGACAATAGAATTTAGCTTGTCTTAATACTATATTAAGTACACCACCGCGCTTAATGCTAACACACTTCTGTTCATTCACAACTTTAAGACGAATTGATACTTTAATTGGTTTAGCTTCATCAATCTGTTGAAAATCAATATGAATTGGGTTATCTGTTACTGGATGGACCTGTACATCACGAGTGATAACATTGATTTTTTTACCGTCTAGGTCTATTGTCGCTAATTTTGAAGATATTCCACCTTTGAGATATTCTTTAAGGAATTCCTTAGATAAAATCTCGATTTTATGATCTTTACCAAGGCCATATATAATTGCTGGAATCTTTTCAGATCTCCTTACTGCTCTTGCTGATCCAGTGCCAGTAGAAATTCTATTTTCAGCTTTAAATTGAATAGATGTTTGCATTTTAGGGTTTAAATCTTTTTTGTGTAAATACAAAATAATGCATTGCTGCATTTATTGAGCCTCATTGACTTTGAAATCCTGTATTTCAAGTAAAGTTTTTTGTTTTTCAAGTTGAGAACTATTGCGAATCTTATAACCTATATTTTCAACATCTGCAATATCTTTTCCATATAATTTACCAAAATTCTTTGAATGATCGATCATAATTACTATCCCTCCGTTAGCTAAATGAGTGCTAATTATATTTTCAACTATAGTAATCGAGTTTTGATCTAAATGAGTGAAAGGCTCATCTAAAAGCCAAATTCTTGCTTTTTGCAGAAGCAATCTCGCAAGGATAACTCTCTTTTTCAGACCCTTTGATAGAAATTTGATTTGTGTTTCAAGATAATCATCTAGACCAACAGTATGACAAGCAGCTGGGAGAAGCATTTCATTACCATATAGTTTACTCCAGAAATTTAGAGTTTCGTATACTGTAAAGTGCTCAATGACTTGCTCTTTATCAGAAATATAAAGAATAATTTGTTTATACTCATCTATAAAATCGTCGATATCGCAACTATTATAAGAAATACTTCCGTCATTAGAAATATCAAGTCTTGCAATGCACCTAATAAGAGATGTTTTACCAGTCCCGTTCTCACCAATTATCTGTATAAAACCGCCTGGCATGACTGAGAAACCTAGATTTTTAATAATGATTTTACCTCCTTTGAAAATAGTAAGCGCATCACAAATAAGAGAGTTTTTCATATCTATATCATAGACCTAAAGATATTTTAACACAAATCCACTCTTTTACAAAAAGGTTTATTACGACTTATTTTAAAGACAAATCATTAATACTTTCAATGCAATTATCTGCAAGTCTTTAACCAGTAGTACTAACTAACTTTGTTTTCTCAAGTATAGTTCTTCTCTTATTATCTTGTAGTGCTAATACTAATTTTAGTACTATATAAAGTATATAGAAAGCGTGTTATTTGCAGATTCTTTACTGTGAAAGGTATTTCCATGTTTATTTTTTGCTGCATGTTTTGAAAGCCATCATGGTGAGTATCAGTTTCAGCTTTAAACAAAGCTCCATATTTTCCTTTTAAGAATTTGTTCATTGTTTTAAGTTTTATTTTTTATTGACTCTAGAATGATAAACTTATTAGAGCATCAGTTCAAATTTTTTAACATCTATTAGTCAAAATGCGTCTATTAAGTATATTACCAGTTGAATTTCTATAGATACAAATTGTATCGATCATGCAGTTATCAGCACCACTAAGTAGTTCACCTGGTGTAATACCACTTATAATAAATGCTAGCTCTCCATTGCGAGACATTTCTTCCTGAGAGAATTTACTATCTATATCGCAATCTATCATGGAAGCAGCTCTTTTTCTTTCTGATTCATTTTTAAAGAGCAATTTACTTTCCATTTTACCACCAAGCATTGAAATAGCAGCTGCAGCGATAACTCCTTCTGGCGCACCTCCAATTCCCATATAAATATCTACTCCACTACCAGCCATGCAGGCCATGATAGCGACAGCGATGTCACCATCAGAAATAAGCTTTATTTTTGCACCAGCAGATAATATTTCATTCACCAATTCTGAATGTCTGTCTCTATCTAGCACTGCAACAGTTATATTAGAGATATCAACTCCTTGTGATGTACTCACGGCAATTAAATTTTCTTCCACCGAAGCATCTAGATCTACTTCATGACAAGCAGATGCGATTTTCTTCATATATACATCTGGTGCCGCTAGTAAATGACCTTTCTCAGCAACTACCATTGCCACCATAGAACCTCCATCTCCTTTTGCACAGCGAGTTGTACACTCTAATGGATCAACAGCAATATCATATTTTACATCACCTTTGCTAGCACCAACCACTTCACCTATGAATAGCATCGGAGCTTCGTCTCTCTCACCTTCTCCTATGATAACTTTTCCTTTAAAATCGATTTTATTAAAACCTGCTCTCATACTATTAACTGCAGCAGCATCAGCAGCAATCTGGTCATTCTTTCCAACAAGTTTAGATGCAGCAATTGCTGTTTCTTCACTAACTTGAATTAAATCTAAAATAATGTTTTTCATAATTTTTTCATTTAACTTTAAGCCATGAAAGAATTTTTGCAAACTTGTTCAGTGTATTAGATAACAAAAAGTTGATTTATATCAGATAACTAGTTTTGAGTAATTTAAAACTGTATCTTTTCTATCACTAGAGAGATTTTTCTCCTAATACTTGATTGTTTTTTTTATCTTTTTCTATTAAAATTTTTTTTGTGGTAATCCACGCTATATCAAACAAAAAAATATTTGTGATGAATATAATCGTATCTGGAAAACACCTAGAAGTAGGTGAAGCTCTCCGCTCTCACGCAGCTGCTATGCTTCAAAGACATGTTAAAAAATACTTCAATAATGCTGTTGATGCTAATATAATGCTTAGCAAGCAAGCTGATTTTTTCCATACCCATGTCACTGTTAATGATGGCACTGGAACTCATTTCTTGGTCAATGGAGATGGAGATGATGCTGATGCTTACAGAAGTGTTGATAAGGCAGTAAGAAAAATTGAGATACAACTTGAAAGATATAAAACTAGAATTAAAAATCACAGAAAACTGAACTTTAGTAAAGTACCAATAGATGCTCGTAAATATGTCATTAACGATTTTCCTCAAGAAGAATCAGCTATTGATGATGTTACTTCGGAAGAAGTAGGTCCAACTATTATAGCAGAGAAACAAATATCTGTACCGATCTTATCAGTCAGAGATGCTGTAATGTATATGAATCTCCAGAATATCCCAGCAATACTATTTATCAATTCTATTAATAATAAATTGAATATGGTCTATAATCGCTCAGATAGCAATGTAGCTTGGGTTGATACAAGTATTGATTTTACAGAAAATATCAATCAATAGTCTTTACTTGTATTTTCCAAGAAATTTACCTATCTCATCCTGTGAGATATTATTCTTTATAAGATCAGAAATATTCTCGATCACAAAATTAATCATTTTTTCAACTAAAGTGAATATGGTCTATAATCGCTCAGATAGCAATGTAGCTTGGGTTGATACAAGTATTGATTTTACAGAAAATATCAATCAATAGTCTTTACTTGTATTTTCCAAGAAATTTACCTATCTCATCCTGTGAGATATTATTCTTTATAAGATCAGAAATATTCTCGATCACAAAATTAATCATTTTTTCAACTAAAGGTAGTTCATCTTGTTTGAAGTTCTGTAGTACATAATCTGCAACATCTTCATAATAAGGACGATCTACTCCTAATCTTATTCTAATGTAGTTAGACCCTATATGTTGATCTATTGATTTGAGACCATTATGCCCACCATTACCCCCACCAATTTTCACCTTAATTTTTCCAAGCTTAAGATCTATATCATCATGGATTACAAATATGTTAGTTGTTGGAATTTTATAAAATCTAGATATTTGTCCAACAGATTCACCGCTTTTATTCATATAAATCTGTGGCATTACGAGAATTATGCCATCATGAATTGTATAAAAAGAAGAGAATTTTTTCTGCAACTGCACTCTTCTAGTCATTTTCTCAATAACCATAAACCCTATATTATGTCTAGTTTTGCTATATTGATCGCCTGGATTACCAAGGCCAACTAATAAATTCATAATTTTTTTTAATAAAATGATTTGATTTTTAGTATAATCTTAATAAATCTATAATAGAATATTCCCTATAAAGAGAAAATTAAATTTAAAAAATGTTAAACCAATTATTATTACAAGGATTCAACTTATATCTAGATCCACTTGTTGAGAGGGGGTGTGGAGATAGTAAAATCAAAGAATTTGGATTTAAAGCTTTGATAACAGCTAGCTCAGCTTTAGTAAGCTATGGTTTATTTAGTGTTAATGAGTTTGGAGCTAAGATTTTTCATAGTTTCTCAAGCATTGTATTAGGAAGTATTATTACAGACAATATTGGAAAATTCTTGGCAACCTCTGAAGAATGGATTGCTGATAAGTTAGAAGAATATGATGGATACGATCAATATGCAGATTTGATTGCTCCTGCATTGCATATAAGTGCCGGTATTTGTTTAAGGCAAGTAGCTGGCTTATCTACAAACATTCCAGGTTTTACAAGCTGGATGGAATCAAAAGATACTTCAATTGGAAGTCTTGAGATTCAAACAAATAGAGTATCAATAACTGATGATTCACCAAAAGGATGTTTGGCTAAGATTTGCAGCAGAATAGGGAGTGCATTTGGTAGTGTTATTAAGCTTGGGCAGAGCATTCAATATACTGAAGGTCACTTAGTCTCTAATAGCCTTGACATAGCTGGTGGTAATTTTTTACTCAACGGTGTTATTAAATTTGTTACAAATATTACCGGTGCAGTATTGGGCCGCTTTACAAGTTCTAATGAGTTATCTGTATATGATATAAAAAATATTCTTAAAGCACAGATTCCTGCAGCAGAATATAATAGAGCCGAAGTTAAAGCTCAAGCAGAACAGATCTTTGCTAAATTTCAGCAGTCTGAACAGTATTATTTGAAACAAAAACCGGAGATTCAAGAAAAGATTGATATAGTTACTGGTTTATACAATAAAAATCTTGGGCTTGCTATAAAAGTTCAATATGGCTCAGCGCTTTCTAGTAATCCTAAGCAATTAGAAAAATTAGAAGTTTTATCTGAGAAATTGATGACAAATCAAATAATAGAGAGGCTATTGAATGCTCGTAAATGCTATGGTGAAATTAAGCAACTAGAAGAAAGTGGTATTACAATAAGTGCGGATAACCAAAATAAATGTCGAGAATTTAGCAAACTGAAACTTGGAACTGAAATTAAAACTTTTGGCAATGTGACTTCTAATGAAGAAGCTACACACTTAGATCTATTCTCAAGAGCAACAGAGTTAGAGTTAATGCATAAATTAGCGATAGGAGACTTAGCAGCTAGAAATATTTCTCATATTACATGCGATCCCCAACAAACTGCTCTTGCAAAATACCTTGCAACACAAGAACTAAATAATGCAACAAAAGGTTTTTCTCCTCAAGAAGCGGCTGAGTATAAAAATCTATTCAGTGCTTGTTTTGAGAATGAACTACTTTTCAGTATGTTCATGCAAAATCAATCAGAAGCTGCTTATGAGCTTGCCTAGTGAATCATCAGTTCAAATATCCCTATACAAACTTCAATAAAGATCAGTAATATAACTACTATCTCTAACCTAGATGAATGAGCATGCTTTAGCTCATCTGACAAAATACTGTATAGATCCCTCATGATATCAAGCTTTGTATTGAGAACATGTATCCTTTGAGTTAAATCAAGGAACTTCAGTGACATTTCATAGAACTGCTCATATCTAGGATGCTTCCAGAAAAACTCCGGAGTATCTAAAATATTGTTATTAAGATTTATATAGTTCCTCTCAGCAAATAGTGAGCCAATTTTCTTTGAAAGGCCCGCTTTTGATAGGGATATTTTACCAGAGTTAATCAATTCAGCAGGAATAGCTTTATTTTCTTCAATAGTTTTATCAACCGATTCTTCAAATACACTTAATTTAACTGATTGAGATAATCCATAAGAGAAAGATAATTTTGTAAGTTGAACATTTTCATCTTTATTGATCATGATTACATCATTTTCCATATCAATATATGAATGAGTATCTTGTGAAATAAGAGTATATCTACATATATCTGAAATAGCCTGTTTTAGAGGCTCAGAAGAAAATTCCTCGAAGTTATTAATTATTTCTGATATTTCTCCATCATCTATTCCCCAGAAAACTATACATCCGTAGCTAAATACAACTACATCGAATTGACTATCACCTATATCATACTTAAAATGAAGAGCTTCTTTATTAAAAATTCTACTCTTAATTGATTTTCCTCTAAGATAGTCTGCAATATCTATTAAGTTGTAGTTGTTACATAGACAGTAGAACTTACAGTCTATTATTTTATCATCTGACATATTTTTGCTTGAAAAAGTTTTTTAAATCTATAAAATTGAATATGTTTTTATATAAAATCAACATAAAATTTCAGAAAATTATATACATATCTGGAAGATAAAACAAACTACTTTGCATATAACTCATAAGAAAAACTTTAAAAGATGAATTTAGGTCGCGAACTAAGGAAACAATTCATGGCATCTTGCCTAGCTCTATTAGCAGCTACAGCACCTGTTTATGTACAAGCTGAGCCATCATCTATGCCAGATGTTGTTGAGAAGATAACACCTGCAGTTGTAAATATATCAACTACTCAAAAGCCGAAGGAGAAGAAGCAGCAAAGTAATATGCCAGCTACTCCTTACGATCTATTTAGGGACTTTTTAGAGAAAGAGTTTGGTATGCCTGAACAGATGAGGAAGCTTACATCTCTCGGCTCAGGATTTATAATATCTGAGGATGGTTATATTGTAACTAATTACCATGTAGTAAATGGTGCACAGGAGATAGAGGTAATGCTTGCAAATGATGAAAATAAAAATTATCCAGCGAAGGTTATTGGGGTTGATCAGAAAACTGACTTGGCATTACTCAAGATAGATTTGCCTCAGAAGCTGAGCTATCTTGAATTTGGAGATTCAGAAGCAGCTAGAGTTGCTTCTTCAGTAATAGCAGTTGGGAATCCATTTGGCTTAGGAGGAACAGTAACTTCGGGCATAATTTCAGCGAAAGCAAGATATATTACAGGCGAAACGTTTGACAACTACATACAGACAGATGCTGCAATAAATAGTGGTAACTCAGGCGGCCCTCTATGTGATGGGACAAGTGGTAAAGTGCTAGGTGTTAACTCAGTGATTTTAAGTCCATCAGGTGGTAATATTGGAATAGGGTTTGCAATACCAGCATCGATAGTCAAGCCAGTAATAATGGAGTTGAAAGCAAACGGTAAAATAGTACGCGGATGGCTAGGATTGATGGTACAACCAGTAGATGATAATATCGCGAAAGCTATGGGATTAGATTCATCTAAGGGCGCATTAGTAGCAAGTATAATTGATGGCAGTCCGGCTAATAAGGCTGGATTAAAGGTTGGAGATGTAATTGTGAAATTTGATGGCAAACCAGTTGATACTATCAATAAACTACCTAGGATTGTTAGTGAGACTCCTGTAAACAAAAGTGTCGAGATGGAAGTATTTCGAGATGGTAAGGTACAGACTTTATCTGCAGTAGTTGCTAAGCCAGAGAAAGATGATCCATTTACAAAAGATCAAGACAAAAGTGATAAGTCAGAGAAATTAGTTCTTGGTGTGAAAGTCTCAAGCATTACAGATGAAGCCAGAATGGCTTTCCAGATAAATAGTAGTGTTAAAGGTGTGGTAGTAATTGACATAGAGAAATCATCAATCCTAGCTTTTACAGGTATTAGAACTGGAGACGTAATTGTTAGTATTAACCAGAAGCAAGTTAACAGTGTAGATGACTTTGAAAAAGCTTTTGATGAAATTAAGAGAAAAGGGAAGGGATCAGCAGTTCTACTAGTATCCAGACGCGGTATAAATCAATTTATCGGAATTGAATTGAAATGATCAATTACATGTAGTAAGATGGGGAAAAATATCAAAAATTAAATTTATGAATAAATCAGAAATCATTTCTCAGTTCGCTACTGCGCCAAGTGATACTGGTTCACCAGAAGTACAATGTGCAATTTTAACTGAGAAAATCAATCTTCTTACAATACATCTGAAGGCTAATAAGAAAGACTTCCAAACTCGTCGTGGTCTCATCACTATGGTTGTAAAGAGAAGACGCCTGCTAAACTACCTACAAAAAAAGGATGCTAAACGTCACAAAGAATTGATGATGAAACTCAATCTAACTAAGAACTAAAAATCTTTTTAGTCCAGATCAGTAAGTTTTCACCTAATTAGATGAGCAAAAATTTAATATAAGTTTAATAATTTGAAAATTTTCTTAAGTTTTTCTGTGAATCTACTTCAATTTTGTTTGCTATATTAAAAAACTTCATGTAAATTTCTATTTTGAATGCAGTTATTCATCAAATAAAATAAATAAAAATAAAATATGGCTATAACACGAGCGGCACTTGCACAGATCAAAGACAAACTACTAGCAATTGCAGGACATTTAAGAATTAATCCACTAAATGCACTCAATAGCGGAGAGGATAACCTGGCAAATCTCAAAAATCAGATCTGCGGAGATGGAAATTTTCCTGGGACAGAAGTAAGAAAACTCACAAACAATGAGTGGAATGATTTAAATTTGGAAGTGGATCATGATGCAGATGTTACTGCAGAGGCTGCAACTGAATTAGTAATAGCTCATCTTTCTTTCGCAATAGAGAAAATTACTACTTGTTTTAATTTAAATGATGCAGCGCTTGGCAAAATTAATGATTCAGAGTTTTTGCTAGGAGAATCTCTAGATGATCTAAAGACATACAAGAATAATGCAAATCTATTACACGAAAAGTATCTAGAGGCAATGGATTTTGCAGCTGTTATAGGCATAAGTGAAGATAATATAGAGATATACCGCAATACTATAAGTAAATTAAACTCAGAAAATGTAGAATCTCTTGGTGAGAATTTCAAGACAGCATTAGATAAGATCAATCAAATCAAGCTAAGTCTAAATAAACTCAATCCACAAAATTTAGTTGTGGCATTCAACGAGGCAGTCGGAGTGGATGAATTTGTAAATCGATTAAAAAATGATCTAGGTGAAATTCTTTCAAAAGATATTTTGCAGGACGGCAACACTCGGAAGGTTGACTTCAACCTTGCTGCACGTGAACTATATGATTCTTTTACAAAAGTTGCTCCTGATCATGATTTAAATCTTATACCTTCTACCTTGGAATCTGTTAAGGCTTTTATTGGTACTTTAATTAAACATGCATTAATCATTCCAGCTGTTCTTGAGTATCTTGGTGTTGCTAAGGACTCCTTACAATCTAATAGGGCTAAGAAAAATGAAGCTAGTGAAGCTGCTCAAAAATTTGTAGAAGTAGTTCGTCGTACTGGTCCTGAGAACCAATTGATAACAAACGAAGCTAAGAACTGCAGCATTTCTCTTAGTGTCTAACCTGCTTGATTCTGTAGTATTTTTTGTTTAAAGTTAGATGAAAAATTCTATGAAAAGGCTGGCTAAAGTTCTATCTTTTTTATCATTTTTAGTATGTAGTGATGGGTTTACTTATGTAACTACTGCTAAACAGGCTATACTTATTGATGTATCCACTGGTCAGATTCTGTATCAACATAATGCAACTGAGTTGATGCATCCATCATCCATGACTAAAATCATGACTACATATCTAGTATTTGATAGGCTAAAATCTGGTAAGTTATCTTTAAATGATAGGTTTACAACCAGTGAGAAAGCTTGGAAGATGGGTGGCTCTAGGATGTTCCTCCAGTATGGTGCTTCGCCAACCATTAATGAACTGTTAAAAGGCATTGTAGTACAGTCAGGTAACGATGCTTGTGTTGTAATTGCTGAGGGTATGTCTGGCGACGAAGATGCGTTTATAGGTAAGATGAATAATATGGCTAAGGAGCTTGGTATGACTCAAACTAACTTTACAAACGCTAGTGGTTGGCCAGATCCTAATAATCTAAGTACTGCAAAAGATCTTAGTAAGTTAGCAATAGCTCTTATGAAAAACTTTCCTCAATACTATCATTATCATGCAATTAAACAGTTCAGCTATGGAAATATAACTCAGAATAATAGAAATACTTTGCTAGGTAAGATAGGAGTGGATGGAATAAAAACTGGTCACACTGATGCTGGTGGACATGGTATTGTATTGAGTGCTGAACAGCAAGATAGGAGGTTAGTAGCTGTTATCAATGGCCTTCCAAGTGAGAAGGCTAGGATGATTGAAGGTGAAAAGATACTGAACTATGGTTTTAATGGCTTTACAAAAATAAATTTGCTTAAGAGTAGCGACGTATTAGCTAAATCTAAAGTTTTCTATGGCGAGTTGCCAGAAGTTAGTCTCTCTGTAAAGAAAAATGTGAAAATTTTAGGCGATCAAAATGAGAAAATTACCTGTACTATTACCTATAAAGATTGTGTTACAGCACCAATATCTATTGGAGAGAAGCTAGGGACTATTACTTGTAAAATAGATAATATCTATGACTCAGAACTAAAATATGATCTCGTTTCTATGGTGAAGGTGAAGGAAGCCAACTTTGTTCAAAAGATTTGGCAAAACATCGAAAGATTTCTTGCTTAGAAGCGTAAGTCAAAAATCCTAGATATTTTCTGTAGCATTTAATCTCACAAGATAAATTAAATTTTGAATTGAGAATTTTATGGTATATTGCAGACTTCTCAGGAAAAATGTAGAATTTTTAGAAAAATAGGAATTTTTTATGACATTAAATAACAAGAGATTTGCAATTTTGCTTTCGGGTTGTGGATATATAGATGGGGCTGAAGTTAGCGAATCTGTATTAACAATGCTTCATATAGACAAGCTTGATATAGAATATGATGTATTTGCGTTTAATAGAGATCAGGAAGATGTTATAGATCACGTCTCAAAGAAAAAATGTCAAGACAAGAGAAATATGATGACAGAAGCTTGTAGAATCTCTAGGAATATAAAAGATGTAGAGACTCTAAATCCTCAGAAATACCATGCATTAGTAATACCTGGTGGGATGGGAGTTGCGAAGAATTTCTCCAACCTAGCATCTGCAGGTAGTGAATTTGAAGTTAAGCCTGAAGTTGCACAAATAATCTCTGAGTTCGTGTCGCTTGAGAAGCCAATTGGCGCTATATGTATTTCACCTGCTATAGTAGCTAAGGTGTTAAGAAGCTTTGGTTATAAACCATTAGTTACATTAGGTGATGAGAATGAAATTTTAGATGCAATTGATGTTGAGCAAGAGCTTTGCAATGCAGATGATATAGTGGTAGACAGTGTTAATAAAATAATTACCACACCAGCTTATATGCTAGATGCTCGTATTTCAGAGGTATCTGCTGGAATAGGAAAACTTGTCTTAAAATTACAAGAAATTTGTTAAATATGTTCACTAGAACAGTAGAAATATTACTATTATTCATTATCTTGGGTTGTAGCCAAGAAGTGAAACAAGAAGCTCCTAAAAATCAGACATATACATTATCTATAGAAAAAACAGAAATTTTACCTGTGTTAGATATAGTTAATTGTCCTATATCTCCTAATATATCAAGCGGAGCTAAGGTACCGCCAATATATAAAAGTAATAATCTCAGACGAAGAATTGGTTACGCAACTTATGCACATGGAGATTTTGTGAGAATAAATGGTATTTTAACTGATAGGAATTGTACACCAATAAGTAATGCAACTGTTCAGATATGGCAGCCAGACGCAAATGGTATATATAAAAATGTACCAGATTATGGTTATCTTTATGATAACCTTATGTATACAGAGCAGAAGACTAGATTCAAAGAGTATTTTGATAATAGCGTTATAGCTGATGAAAATTTTACAGGAAGTGGATCAACAACGACTGACAACCTTGGGAGATTTTCTTTTTTGACAATAATGCCTGGAGGTATTGAGCCACTAATTAATTTGAGAGTGATATATAAGCATTCTCCTGAGTTTAATACAATTCTCTACTTTAAAAAAACCGATAAAGAAGGTGTGGTACTGGAGAAAATCGGAAAAAATATAGTAGATGATGTAAATGAAGTGGTCTATAAACACCAGTTGACTTTACTAGATGTTAGTCAACAGAGAACTTATTGAAGTTTTTTCTTGTATTATACATTATGTAGTTATATCATTTAATGTTATATAAATGGTTTAAAACACAATGTTGAAAAAAGTATTAGGATTAGTATTTGCTGTATTTATGTCTGTTCAATCTTATGCTCTAGATGAAATTAGCTATGCAGAAAACAAGATTTATTCTGTGAGCGATAGTCAGATCAATGACTTCTTAAAAAAATTTATAGATAGCAGTGTTACTAATGTTATGATGTTAGTAGAGTTCGTGACTCAGCTATTAAAAGATGCAGTAGGTAACAAAGTACTAGGAAGTACAAGTAATATTAGAAAAATTATATGCCCCCACTAGAAACACCACAGATTAATAAAAGATTTAAAGCCAAAGATTTTAAATTAATGGGTATTGATGGTAAAAGTTATTCCATTTCAGATGTAAAAAGTAAAAATGGTTTAGTAGTTGCATTTATATGCAATCACTGCCCTTATGTCCAAGCTATAACTGATAAAATTGTACAGGATGTAGCTGACTTAGCTAAGATTGAAATTGGCTTTGTAGGTATCAATTCTAATGATACAGAAGCATACCCAGATGACTCATTTGATAACATGAAGATATTTGCTGAGCAACACAAGTTTAATTTCCCTTATCTATTTGACGAAACCCAGGAGATAGCTAAAGAATATGATGCTGTCTGCACACCAGATTTCTTCTGCTTTGATAAAGATCAAAGACTAGTTTACAGAGGTCGTCTTGACTCAGCTGGCAAGCATCATGTGCCTGACGCTAAGAGGGAGCTATTCAATGCCATGGAGATCGTTGCCAGCGGACAATCAATTAATCATATTAAACAATATCCAAGTATAGGTTGTTCTATTAAATGGAAAGTTTGTATTTAATTACGATCAACTTAATGACAAATTTATAAAGTTGTATATAGATATAAAGTAAAAACTCATGGATAAGTTGCTATCTGGTAGCTTCTTAGAGGAAGATATAGCAGAGCAGAGCGATGGCTTGAGACCTCAAACGATTGAGAATTTTATTGGACAGGAAAATCCTATAGGAAATTTAAAAGTCTTTATAAATGGAGCTAAAAGACGAGACGAACCACTAGATCATGTGTTAATATATGGACCTCCAGGGCTGGGCAAAACAACTCTCTCTCATATAATAGCTTACGAGATGGGATCAAATCTCAAGGTTACTGCTGGACCAATTTTGAGTAAGGTAGGTGACTTAGCTGCTATCTTAACGAATCTTCAGGAGAAAGATGTTCTATTTATAGATGAGATACATAGGCTCAATAGGGTTGTAGAAGAATCTCTTTATTCTGCTATGGAAGACTATGCTCTTGACTTAGTTATAGGTGAGGGACCTACAGCCAGGATGCTGAGGATTAACATTCCAAAGTTTACTTTAATTGGTGCTACGACCCGCCTAGGACTTATAGCTAATCCACTTAAGGATAGGTTTGGAATACCTATTAGTCTTGACTTTTATACTTTTAAAGAGCTAAAGCGAATACTTATTCGCTATGGAAAAAAGATTGGTGTAATGATAGATGCTGAGTCAGCTGAAGAGATTGCTAAGAGATCGCGAGGCACTCCACGGATAGCATTAAGGCTTCTCAGGCGGATTAGAGATTTTGCAGATGAAATTGATTTGAATATAACAAGAAATGCGTTATTTAAAATGAATATTGATGCGATCGGATTGGATTTATTAGATCAAAAGTATATAAATTATATAATAAAAGTATTTAATGGTGGACCAGTTGGAATAGAAACAATAGTAGCTGGTATATCAGAGGATAAAACAACTGTAGAAGAAGTTATAGAACCATATCTTTTACAAATAGGATTTGTAGTAAAATCCCCGAGAGGAAGAATTTTAACAAGAAATTGCATTAATCATATTACAATTAAAAATGGTATCGAGAATATTAATAGCGAATAGAGGTGAAATAGCTTGTAGAATAGCTAGGACAGCAAGAAAAATGGGTATTCAGACAGTTGCAGTTTACTCAGATGCAGACATAAACTCACTTCATCTTAGAATGGCGGATGAGGTGGTATATATAGGGCCATCTCCAGCACCATCTAGCTACCTCAACACTAAAAATATCTTAAATGCAATTAAAATATCTGGTGCAGATGCAGTTCACCCAGGATATGGTTTCTTATCTGAAAATGCTAAATTTGCTGAGACTCTTATAAAAAATGGCATTACATTTATAGGTCCATCTCCAGATGCAATAAGTAAAATGGGTGATAAGATTCAAGCTAAGAAAATAGCTAAGGATGCAGGTGTTAATGTTGTACCAGGCTATATAGGAGCAATTAAAACTGAGCAAGATGCCCTGAAAATTGCAGCTAAGATAGGCTATCCAATCATGCTGAAAGCAGTTGCAGGTGGTGGAGGGAAAGGGATTAGGATTGTCAGAAATGCAGCTGAGATGCAGCAGGCCTTTAGCTCAACTAAAAATGAAGCAATGAATAGCTTTGCAGATGCAAGAACTTTTATTGAAAAATATATTGAAAGACCAAGACATATAGAAATACAGATTTTGAGTGATCAGCACGGTAACTATATTTGTTTAGGTGAAAGAGAGTGCTCTATCCAGCGACACCACCAAAAAGTTATTGAAGAGGCTCCTAGCACATTTATAGATGAAAAGACTAGGAAGAAGATGTACGCACAAGCTATAGCTTTAGCAAAGAAAGTTGGTTATTTCTCAGCTGGTACTGTTGAATATATAGTCAATGCAAAGAAGCAGTTCTATTTTATGGAGATGAATACTAGACTCCAGGTTGAACATCCAGTTACTGAGCTAATAACAGGAATAGATATAGTTGAACAGATGATAAGAATCGCTAGAGGTGAAAAGCTCGCTATCAAGCAGTCAGATATAAAATTAGATGGTTGGGCTACTGAGTGTCGTATATACGCTGAAGATCCATCATGTGGATTTCTGCCTTCTATCGGTAAAATTACAACCTATAGTGCACCTAAAGCTGGTCCAGGAGTTAGAATTGAAAGTGGAGTGTATGAAGGAGGCGAGGTAAGTATGTTCTATGATGCCATGATCTCAAAAGTCTGTATTCATGCACCTACAAGAGTTGAATGTATTGAAAAGACTCAAAAAGCATTAGGTGAGTACATTATTCGTGGGATATCTCATAACATTCCTTTTTTACAAACAGTACTTGCTTCTCCAAAGTATATAACATCTGATATATCAACAAATTTCTTAGAGGAGGAGTATAAAAGTGGTTTCACTGGTCCAATTCTTAGCGATGAAGCGAGTGCTGTTGTATTAAGTGCAAGCCTGTATATTTATATGGCAGAGCAGAAAAGAGCTATGACTATAAATGGACAACTTAGAACTTATCAAAGAGGTCATGGAACAAGATTAGTTGTAATGCTAGATGATAGACGGTATCCAGTGACAATTAGGCAAATAGAAGATGGGTATAAAATATCATTTGAAAGCCGTAGATTGTATATTACAAGTAAATGGATATTAGGTAGTAAGCTTTTCCAATGTAATATAAATGGTCAATCTTACAGTCTCCAAGTTGAAAAAAATGGTTTAGGGGTGAAGATTACATACATTGGTTATACAACCATAACCAGAGTTATGACACCTGCAGTTGGTGAGCTTACTAAGCATATAAAGAAAATTGAAGTTAAAACTAGCAAAGGTGATGTTTTAGCTAATATGCCTGGTATGGTTAGAGACATAAAAATCGCACTTGGTGAAGAAGTAATAAAAGATCAACCTCTAATCATTTTAGAAGCTATGAAGATGGAAAATATTCTTATTTCTCCTGTAGATGGTATTGTACAATCTATGCCTATAGAGGCTGGTCAATCAGTTATGGTTGGTGATCTGCTCATATCAATCAAGTCTAAGGGATAAATTTTCTTGAACATAAGTTCAAAATGATGTAGTATGCAACTTTGCATTGATTGCTAAAAAACTAAATAATAAAAAATATGACAGCTGATAGAAGTTTTATTTTTCTTAAAACTAATATCTTTGATAAAGATGGAGAATCGAGCAACTATCTTTGCAATGCTGCTTCAATAAATGACATAAATAGAGGATGAGGACTTAACAGTCTTGACTTGAACTCTGGATGAAATTGGACTGAGACAAACCAAGGATGATTACTATACTCAAGAATTTCAACTAAATTACCATCAGCTGAACAGCCAGTAGCTATAAGACCGTTTTCTTCCATTTGCTGGAGATATTTATTATTGAACTCAAATCTATGACGATGTCTTTCATGCACAATTTCTTCTCCATAGCTTTGCTTAGACTTGCTACCTTGCTTTAAATGGCATGGATATGAACCTAGTCTCATAGTACCACCAAGAGGCTCACATGCAGTTCTAGTCTCATAAGCTCCATCTTTAATCCACTTAGTAGCTAAATCAATTACATTATCACAATTATTGGAGAACTCAGTTGAGTTAGCATTTTCTATACCCATTACATTTCTTGCAAACTCTATAGCTGTTAGCTGCATTCCTAAGCATATGCCGAAGAATGGTATGTTATTTTCACGAGCGTACTTTATAGCCACTATCATACCTTCAACTCCTCTAGAACCAAACCCGCCCGGTACCATAATTGCTTTAGAGTTGGCTAAAAAATCCTTAACATTACCATCATTCATCTTTTCTGCATTGATCCAATGGATTTTAATCTTACAGTTCTGGTGGAGCCCCGTATGGTAAAATGCTTCAATTAGAGACTTATACGCATCTTCCAGTTTATACTTTCCAATAATATCTATTACTAATTCTCTTTTGGGGTTATCAGACACAGTCATGAGTTTTACCCAATCAGTCATATCTACATCTTTGTAATCATTTATTCCAAATATCTTGAGAAGCTCCTTGTCTAATCTATCTTTATAATATTCCAGTGGTGCTTTATAAATTGAATCTTGATCTACTCCTTGTATCACTCTATTTTTATCTACATTACATAGGAGAGCGATTTTATTCTTTTCATTTTCAGGTATTTCACGATCAGCTCTACAAACAACAATATCTGGCTGTATTCCAATTGATAGCAGCTCTTTCACTGAATGCTGAGTTGGCTTAGTTTTTAATTCCTTAGCTGATGCTAGATATGGCACAAGAGTTAAATGAACATAAGCACATTGGTGTTGACTCCTCTGACCGAGCTGCCTAATAGCCTCAAAGAATGGAAGAGCTTCTATGTCCCCCACAGTACCTCCTATTTCACAGATAAGAAAATCAATTCCATCTAGATCGTTTAAAATAAACGCTTTTATGAGATTTGTTACATGTGGGATGACCTGGACGGTCACTCCTAAGAAATCACCGCGGCGCTCCATATTGATTAATTTCTCATATATTTGACCTGAAGTTAGATTATCACTTTTTTTAGCGCAAATCCCTGTAAATCTTTCGTAATGGCCAAGATCTAGGTCTGTCTCAGCTCCGTCGTCCGTTACAAAGACTTCACCGTGCTGATATGGACTCATTGTACCACAATCTACATTTAAATATGGATCTAGCTTCCTCATACAAACTTTATAGCCTCTTGCCTGAAGAAGCGTTGCTATCGATGCTGATGTAATTCCCTTTCCTAGTGATGAAACTACTCCTCCTGTAACAAAAATTATTCTAGCTTTTTTCATACTTGTTTTGCTTAAAACGTAGCTTTTTTCATAGTTTTTGTCAAGAGTTTATTCATCATCCTCATCTTTATTCTCTTCTATATATTTATTTATTGAGTTTGCATTATTTACCTTATAACTTAGATTTGCAATGACTATACTATTAATGATAAAAGCTACAGCAAAGAAAATGGTGCTCTTCTTAACAAAATCCATTCTTATAGAGCCATGCATTGACTTAGTGCTACTACTTGCAAGGTTGGCCATACCATCTGATGAAGTCTTTTGAACTAATATAAGTAATATCATTGAGACGACAAGTATGCCCTGTAGGATTGCTAGGGTTGTTATCATAAAGAATTTTTGTTATAGAGATTTTTGATGATACTTATCATACAAACTTTTTTTCTCTAGTCAATAAAAATAGATTTCATAATGGTGAGCAGTACAGACTTATTCTTCAAGATTATTCTCATGAGTTGTATTATAGCTTATCTTACCTTTCATGCTTTTTCAGGTCATCGAGGGTTAATTTCTACAATAGATATAGATAGAGTAATTCAAGAAAAGCAAAAATATCTTGCCAAACTCCAAAACGAAACATCAATGATTGAATTAAAATTAATATCATTAAAGATCAATCACTTAGATTTAGATTATTTAGATGAATTAGCAAGAGCACAATTAGGATTAGCCCTAGATAATGAAACTGTTATTAATTTTAGATATCAAGAGGATAGCTCATATAATATGAAACCTTAAATTTGAAATCATGCGTATCACATCTAATCTCGAATTTAATATCAGCTCCAAAATTTTTTGATATACAATCTTCATAATTCTCATTACATTGCATAACATCAAAAAATACATTTGCAGCAATAGGCTTATTGCCTGAAAAATCAGAGAATTTAATGCTTTTAATATAAGGAGTAATTGTATTGCTGAACCTGAAACGTATAATAGGACTATTATGGTTCTGGCTTGGTAAAATCTTTTTTAAAACAGATTCAAAAACCTCATGTGAAGACATTGATCTTATATTCATAAGAGTACTACTCCAGTTCTCCTGCAAAAGAAGATCTGGATAATATGTTTCACGTAAGGATACATACCTTTTCAACATATAACTTGCCAACACTTCATTTATACTCTTATGAGGTTCTGAGAGATTATGAATATAATGCTGTTCATCTGAATCATTTTCGACATAAATTGGAAACCTCATAGTTGTTTTACGTCCTATAAATGATAACATATCATTCATTATATAAAAACCAACTAGTAAAATCAAGATTGACAATCCTAGGTTGAGTATTTGATAAGTATTTCTAAGGTATTTCTCAATGTACCATTCTCTTGCATTTGCGTAATGTATTGCAGTTTGTTGCTTGATGTCTTCATTCATTGAAAATTATTATTCTTTATACTCTCTATGATTATATCAAATAATTCCTTCACTTGTACATATGGTTGATTACTAATGTTCTTAATCATCTGCTCTGTATCACAAATTATCATCTTTTTTAGAAATATACTCTAATAATCCCAAGTTGTTCTGATTTCTTGTAATGAGTAGATTAAATAATCCTTAGTTGTTTATTATAAACTCATATAGAGCTCTCATGGTACATCTTACTGCACTTAAGATCAACCATAAGTTATTTCTTATAATATAAATAAGCTTATTTTTTTAAAATCTTGCTCTATCTTTATAATATCTGTTTTTTCTAAAATTTTGCCTTTAGATAAAACAAGAGAAGTGTTTGTAAGTTTTCACTTTATTAAGAAGCTTTTGATCTGTGGCTATTATTAATACTGTTGATCTAAGCTAGTAGAGCTTGCATTACCAAATTCTCTGTTGTTTTTATTTATTAAATAAAGATTTTATAATACCTCTGAGGTCTGTTGAAGAGATATTATCTCTCTTCATATGAAAAACAGAAAAATCTTTTTTCGTTATATCTATTTTATCTTGGTTGCTGATATAATTTGGATTAAAATTGAAAGATGCCTTGAGATTCATTATTTTTAGGGAGATATCATTTCTTTCACAAACTACAATGTGCGATATCTCAAAGATCCTCTTCCATTTGTGCCATTTGTGTATGCTTAATAGGTTATCACATCCTATTATCCAGTATAGCTCAAAATCAGGATTCATTCTTTTGATTCTTTGTAAAGTATCACTTGAAAAATAGGTACGTTGGTTTTTCTCTATATCTAAAACTTTGATTTTATTTGAAAAATTTTTTGTAATTTGCAAGCATTTTTCTATACGTCTTTCTAGAGATTCATACGAATCTGAGTATTTGTGAGGGCTACAAGGTGTCACAAGCCAGTATACCCTAGAAAGATTAAACTTTTTCAATACTCTGAGAGATATATTAATATGGCCGCTATGTGGCGGATTAAATGAACCACCTAATAAACCAATTTTAGAACCAATGATATTTTGTATACTGTGCATATTTTGCATTGGATCACTTTTAGTGATATTTGATGTCATATTAAGAAAAAACTAGTTGTGGTGCTCAAAGTCAATAATATAACAAAAACAAAGGCATTAAACAATATTCTAACCGATGTAACATTTAATGTTACTATGGGAGAAATAATAGGTATTATAGGGCCATCAGGTAGTGGTAAATCAACTATTTTGCGATGTGTAGCAAGTTTAGAAACTTATGATAAAGGCTCTGTAAAACTAGCAGATAATGCGAGAATTGGTGTAGTATCTCAGAATTTTAACCTATTTAATAATATGTCTGTATTGAGGAACTTAGCTTATCCTCAAGAAAAAATTTTGAAACGAAGCAACGAAGAAGCAGAAGGATTATCAATACAGATGTTAAAGCTTGTTAATATGGTTCATTATTTTGATAAGTATCCACATGAATTATCGGGTGGGCAAGCGCAAAGAGTAGCAATAGCTAGAACTTTATGTATGGATCCTTCTCTTATACTCTTTGACGAACCAACTTCTGCGCTTGATCCAGAGAATGTTATAGATATACTAAATCTCATATCATCAATTATCTCCAGTACAAAAGCAATGATGATTGTTAGTCATGAGATACGCTTTATACGCTCTATAGCAAGTAGAATGTTTTTTATTGATCAAGGACAAATCAAAGTTGATAAGTCTAAAGATGAATTTTTTAATATGCAACATGAGCCAAGATTAACTGAATTTCTAGAAGCTTTTCTAAAATATTAATAATGATAATTCTTAGTATAGACACATGCGGTCTTTTATATTCTATAGCGATCATAAAAAACAATGAAGTTATATCTCATGTGAAAGCATCTGATAAAAATATGCAATGTGAGGAACTTGTATTGAAAATAGAATTACTTATGAGGAAATCTTCAGTCACTTATAAAAATATAGATGTAATTGTTGTTACAAGTGGTCCAGGTACATTTAATGGAGTGAGAATAGGTATAAGTGCTACCTATGGTATAAGTCTTGCTCGTGGCATTAAAATTGCAACTATAAGTACTCTAGAAGTTGTTGCATATAGAAACAAAACAACTGCTGTATGCTTTACACCTGATTCTCAAATTGGATTTTTTCAGAAATTTGACTCAAAGTTTCAACCTCTATCTGAAGTTATGGAAGTGAAATTAGATGCGGTAGATGAAAACAGCTTATTGGTATTTGACATAAATAGCTACGACTCATCAGAAGTATCAAATGCTATTTCCGCTGGACTACTTTATATAACAAGAGGTAGGGCTGAGTCTAGTATTTTTTATGGAAAACCGCCTAGTATCCACGCGAAAACTGATTTAACAACGATCCTTTCTTAGTCAAAGTTTTGAAAGATGTCTCTTATGCTTTTTTTGTAAACACATTTCTTTTGCATCTTTATACATTTGGGTTGGATCGCTATAAAATTGCTTTACTGTTCTTACAACTTCTTGATTGTCTTGCAAAGCAAAACCATACATAGTTTCTTCTTTTGTATTCCAGAGACATACCAATCGCATACCTCCTATTGTACCATGACCATTTTGCATCCTCCCGAGTGTTTTAATCTCAGCAAGCCTCAAATTATCACTTTGACTTAATATTTTAATTCCTGTTTCTCCCTGCCGTTGAACAAAGCCTTTTGATGCAGCAAACTCAAATCGAATTCTAACACTATATTCATCTAAATTCGCCTTGCATTTAATATGTTTATTTTATTTATACATGTTGTTAATTTAACACATTTTTTCACAAAAGTCAATTTAGAGTTTAGTTAGGTATATCTTTAGGATAAAGTCTTATCTACTTTGCCAATCAGCATCTATTGATTCTGGAACTTGTTTAGGCTTTTCCCATCTTGATAAAATTGGCACTAAAATTAAGAAGTGTAAAAAATACCAAGTAGTTAAAATTTGTCCAATAGTAATATAAGGTTCTTCTGCAGCTTGTGATCCAATATAACCTAGCCCTATAAATACTATATATAACAATAAAGTTAGAGCTCTAAAAATAGGTTTGTATCGCGAACTCTTTACTTTTGATCTATCTAACCAAGGCAGTAAGAACCAAATAATTATCGCGCTAAACATAGCTATTACTCCACCTAATTTATCTGGGATTGATCTTAAGATTGCATAAAATGGTAAAAAATACCATTCAGGTACTATATGTGGTGGGGTCACCATTGGGTTTGCTGGATTATAATTCTCAGGATCTCCTAAAGCATTTGGTGCAAAAAATACCAATGCAAAGTATATGAAAAAATAGACTGAGAAACCAAATATATCCTTGAAAGTATAATATGGATGAAAAGGAATAGTATCTTTATCTGACTTAATTTCAACCCCAGTTGGATTATTCGAACCTCTATGATGTAAAGCTACTAAGTGGATAATTATAACTCCAACTATTAAAAATGGTAATAAGAAGTGTAATGCAAAAAATCGATTTAATGTTGGATTTGCTACTGAGAAACCTCCTAACAACCATGTATGGATTGTATCACCTATAAGTGGTATAGCTGTAAATAAACCTGATATAACTGTTGCACCCCAAAAGCTCATCTGTCCCCATGGCAGAACATATCCCATAAAAGCTGTTGCCATCATTAATAAGAAAATTATAATCCCTATAAACCATAGCAGCTCTCTTGGCGACTTATATGAGCCATAATATAACCCCCTTCCTATGTGAATATATACAACTGCAAAAAATGTTGATGCACCTACAGCATGTGCATATCTTATTAACCATCCATAGTTTACATTTCTCATAACATTCTCAACACTGTCAAATGCTAGGCTTATCTGAGGTGTGTACTGCATCGCGAGAAAAATCCCAGTCAATATTTGTATTACAAGTGCTATTCCAGCTAATGATCCGAAATTCCATGCATAATTTAAGTTTTTAGGAGTCCTATAATCACCTGTATATTTGATAAATGAGAAGATTGGTAGCCTCTCTTCTATCCACTTTCTTACTCTTTTTGCTTCCATTTTTCAGTTGTATTTATTATAAACCCATCACATTTATCATATACCTCAGAGCAATTACAATTTAGATGACAAAAATTCATCATTACTACCCTATTTTTATTTTTGTGTCGCTTAAAAATGTATATGGCGGAACTACTAAGTTCTTTGGTGCTGGGCCTTTTCTAATCCTTTGTGATGTATCATATTGAGACCCGTGGCATGGGCAAAGAGAACCACCAAAGTCACCTTTACCGATAGTTGGTACACAACCAAGATGAGTACAAACAGCTACTGTTACTAACCATTGTTCCTTACCTTTTTGCACTCTACCTGAATCTGTTTGTGGATCTTTCAGTTCTGATAAATTGACATCTTGTGCTTCTTTTATCTGTGCCTCTGTGCGATGCGTTATGAATACTGGCTGTCCGCGCCACATTACAGTGATTGAGTCACCTTCTTTAATACTGCTGATATCTACTTCTGTACTACCACTCGCTATGACACCTGCATCTGGTAACATAGATCGAATGAATGGCACTGCACAGACTGCTGCTCCTACACCTGCAACTGCTGTAGCAGCTTTAACTACAAAATTTCTCCGTGTAGTTTTAGTTTCTAGGTCTTTTTCTTCTGTCATATCGTCCAGCTAATTTGTTGATTGTATCTTTATCTAATCTATATACTGTCCAATGAGATATTGTTTCTGCACCTAAATTCAATTGATAGGTTATCAGAACCTGGACAGCACCATTCAACTCTTGCACAGTCAAGATTATTTACAACTTGTAGAATTAAAACTGATGCTTTAAAATTGTCACAAAATAGTGTTTCCTTTACACCATCTATTGTAGCTACAACCTTATTGGTAAGACTTGCATGTTCTGCAACTTCTTTTATAAGTATTAAGATATTTTCTGCATCACTTTGTATAGCTGCTCTAATTTTCATCTTTTTTCTTTTTTAAATCACTCCAGATAGCTTTATTTGCAAAATATGAAAGTACTATTAATATACCAACAAAAGTAAGTACTCTCAAGCCTAAACTTTTTCTCTTCTCCATCTCAGGTTCAGCTACCCATTGTAAAAAATTTACTACATCGAATGCCATTTGGTCTATTGTAGCTTTTGTTCCATCATCGAATATAACCTGTCCTTCTGATATAAGAGGTGGTGTCATAGCTATCTGTCTACCTGCATAATATTGATTATAGTGCATATTGTCACCTAATTTTATTCCTTCTGGTGGATCTTGGAAGCCTGTCAAAAGAGAATAAACGTAGTTTGCACCAGCATTCCTAGCTTTAATTATGAGTGAAAGATCTGGTGGAAGTGCACCATTATTAGCTGCTCTAGCAGCTTTCTCATTAGCAAATGGACCGGGTATCTGGTCTGATGATCTCCCTGGTCGTTTAAACATATCTCCATTATCGTTCGGACCGTCCTGAATATCATACTCAGCTGCCAATGATTTAACTTGTTCTTCTGAAAAACTAATTTGCTCAAGATCTCTAAATGCAAGTAATCTCGCTCCGTGACAAGCAGAACAAATCTCTTTATAGACTTTAAAACCTCTTTGTATCGACTCATAATCGAATTTTCCAGTCATACCATCGAATGCCCAGATCATCTTTTGGGGTTCTTCAGCATCAGTAAATCCATATGCAATCTCTGATAAGAAAAGGATCGCTATTAAAATCCGCTTCATGTCTAGTTTTAGTTAAATTTATAGTCATCATAACATGTCTTATCCAGTTTTCAGATTTTATTGATTTTTTTTATAAAATTCCTATTTTTGATGAGTTAATTGCCTCTAAATTAAAAAATGATACGGTCTTCTATGTTTATCTTTAGAGTTTCTCATTATGCATAATAAAATAGTCATACTGCTTTATTTAGTTATGAAATACAAATGAAAATTCATAGTGGCAATAATTAATCTATAGAAGAAATTCTAAAGCTTTTTAGAAGATTTATCAGAATAATCTGCAACCTGAAAATGTATCATGATAGCCATTAAGATCGATAAAACATCAAAGAAAAGATGAATATTTTTTTTATAAATATTGTTATATATAAAAACTGATATTAATAGTATAATAGAAAAAATCCCGTATTGGTTGCGCTTCATGATCATCAGCAACAAATTTACAGTTGTAATAATCCCGTTATAAACGTTATAGAAAATTGATATATTTTGGTAAAAAGAGTATTTATTGTCATTAATCTTGAAAATAACTTCAAAAATCGTCTGTTTCATAAAGTCAAAGAACGGCACAATCCTAATGCTATTAGTAGGTTTAAATCCTAGCAAACTCTGTAATTGACAGAAACATGCCAGATCCATCCCATAGCAAATCCAAGCAATAAAAAACGCAATGCAGAGAGTAATACAACTCCCGATACCCCAGTCTTTTTTGAATCCCTTGCAAAGCTTTTTCTCATTCATATCCTGCCAAAATATCTGAGAAACAATGGCCATACCAGACAATAACAACCCATCAGTCCCAGAAACAGCTATAAGTAGCCCAATAACACACCCAAGCAGTATAAACTTCAGATATGATATACAGTGCATCATAGATATGATCAACTCTAATACTAAAACTACTAACAAAGCTGATAGAATCTGAGTTGTAGATATCATTATCATATCTGTGACTGGAACAAAAATCAGAGCCAACATACCCCCGAGTAGTATATTTCGCCTAGAGATTATATATATAATCAATAGAGACCATAATATATTGAGATATCTAATAATCCTGAAATTTTTTTCGCCAATTGTCGACAAAACCTCATTTCCAATCATCTTAGGTGTCTCCATTGCAAAGATAAAAGATATCATATCAAAATAGTTACCAGAAGGGATAATATCTATAATCTTGAGTTGATATAAGGTTTTCAAAGATGTATAAAATACAATTCCACTCAATGGAGGTTGCATAATAGCAAACTTTTCTCTCACTCCTAAGTTGTATAATACTTGAAATCCTGTACCTACAGCTGCAATTTCATTATCTGTAATTGGTCTATCAATAGATTTTAAACAGCTATAAAACAGTATAAAACAACTAATAAGAGTAAAAGTAAATCTTAACATACTGATTTTATATCGAATCTTACACCATATAATTATATAAAATTAATTCAGTTTATAAAAGTATTCTTAATATATATCCATAAAATTTTTAATTTGACATATTCAAAAAACTACTCCAAATTACTTTCATCACCACCTTCAACCTGAGATGCATTATGCTTACGAGGATCATAAGGTTCCTGTTGAGGTAGCGGAATTGGTTTCATTAAGCGCTTTTTAAACAATGGGTGAGCATAATACTTAATCTTCTTAGATTTAATAGGTGGCTGAGACTCAATCAAGATAATTTGTTCGTCTCTAGGTAAACCAATTACCTCCTGAGGTAGTAAAAGAGCACGCTGAGCCTTAGAAACATTAACAGTTCTTGACCCAGGATTGAAATCTAAATATTTAGGCTTACCAGCAGACTCAGACTCAACAGTCTTATTACCACACAATTGAGAGATGAGATTTGCTGTTTCGTAGTTGTTCGCTGCAAAAGTGATTCTATAAGTCGAGTTAGATAAGAATGAGTTCATACCAGAGTCTTCATAAGTACCTTTCAGCTGCTGCGTATCTTGAATAATGAGGAATAGACGGACTTTATAACCACGGAAGTATGCAATACCAGACATAAACTGCTCCATCTTACCAAGAGTCGGAAACTCATCCATAAGAAACATTACTCCATAAACATCTTCAGGAGTTGGCATCTGTCTAGATAAGAACTCAGTAGACTGTTGATAAAAAACCTGCATCAATGGTTGTAGACGTTTTAAGTTATCAGGAGTCAGTCCTACATAAACAGTAGTGACTTCCTTCTTAAACTGCTGAACATCAAAGTCACTCGAAGCAGTAGCAGTATCAATAAGAGGGTTAGCCCATAGCTCTAAACTAGAGTTGAGAGTCGAAATAACACCTGAACGCTCTTTATCAGCTTTCTGTAAAAATGCAGCCAAGTTCATATAAGAAACAGGGTGAATATCATTACCCATAGTATCAAGTACAACTGCTAAATTGTAAACTACGTCATCACTACGCAGCTGACGAACTACCTCGCCAAATGACTGATTTTTATCAAGTGCAGCAACTAGATAGAGAGTCACACCAACAAAGAGAGTCCTTGCTTCATTAACCCAGAAATCCTGTTTAGGCATTAATAAACTGGCAATCTTCTGGACGTCATCTACCATCTGTCCTTGCTTAACACTTACCCAATCAATAGGATTATAACAGTGAGTGAATCCATCTGGATTTGCAGGATTCCAAACAAACACTTTTTGCCCGATACTCTCTCTCCAGCCACTAGTCAGCTCATAGTTTTCAAGCTTAATATCATGGACAAATACAGATTGCTTCCAGTAAAGAAGATTAGGAATTACGAAGCCTACACCTTTACCAGAACCAGTAGGTGCAAATAGGAGAGTATGTTGGTAGCCATCTGCAATTAGAAATCCATACTCATCCTCTCCAAGTAACATACCTTCTTTAGAACGCAAACCAGCTTTTGTAATCTCATCCTGTGAAGCCCAGTGAGCATCACCGTGTAATGCCTCTTTCAGTTTATATGGTCTCATATTATAGAGCTTTTTCCTCTTCTTCCAAATTAAAAAAAGATATAGAAAGATTGGTATAAGAACAGACCCAGTGTACTTAAAAGCAAGATAATTATAGATAGTAGGATCAATAACAAAAGCCATAATATTTTGAGAAATCCATACCCCATAAATTCGAAGATTTAATAATCCACTAAATGACTTGAGAAATATAAGTGGTGCTTCTATTATACCTGAATTTCCTCCATACTGATAATCGAGAATAAATGAAAAAATACAACCAGATAAATATATTAAAATGGTTAAACCAAGAATAAAAAGTGTAATACCTATTATTGTATTTCTGAAAGTATTTCCAAAGGTATTTTTGGGCACTATTGATATTTATGTTAAATTATTAATAATGATAAACAGTTTACATCAATAAGCTTCAATTTTGCAAGAGATTTTATAATAAAATATGGCAAAAGTTATTTTTTTAAATGGTATGTCTTCGTCAGGCAAAACATCTATAGTCAAGGCAATTCAACATATATCACCAATTCCATTTCTTCATTTTGGAGTTGATACCATTATTGATATGATGCCAAGTAGATGGCTATCTTATAATGAGAATGCTAAAGATGGTTGTTATTTTCAATCATATAAGAACGAATATGGTAAAGCTATCAGCTGTCATTCAGGTGCATATGGTGAGAAAGTTTTTTCTATGGGGATGAAAATCATTAAAACAATTTTGGATTGTAATATACATCTTATTATTGATGAAGTTATTTGGAAACAAGATACAATGAATGAATATTTCACAATTCTTAATGAATATCAGACCGTCTATGTTAGAATTAAATGTAGTCGACAATCTGCACAAGAGAGAGAAATTCTCAGAAGAAATCGTGCAATAGGCCTTGCAAATGATCAGTTTGATAAAGTAGAATCACTAATAATTAAATATCATCTGGAAGTTAATACAGATACAATATCTAGCTTCCAGGCAGCAGATAAAATTCTAAAATTAGTTTTATGAAGAAGTGGTTATTATTTTTTATCTAAGTTTATAATAGTTTCTTAAATAAACAAACTCCTCGCGCAACAGTTGTCATGTGCTCAGATTCACGTATACAAAATGATGATTTTAAGATGCATGATGTAAATGATCTTTTTGTAGTCCGAAATATAGGTAATCAGATTAAAAATTCTATAGGTTCAGTTGAATATGGTGTACATTTTTTAAAAACACCAGTGCTTCTAATTGTAGGGCATTCAGGTTGTGGAGCAATAAAAGCAGTAGTCAGTAAAGCAGAAGTAAATAATGCAAATGTCGAAAGAGAGCTAAAATCATTACACTTGCACTATATAGACTCTGTAAATAAAGGAATAGTAGAAAATATTAACCATCAAGTTGAATATGCACTGAAAAAATTTAAGAATCTTGTTGCGACAAAAGCGTTGGTAATTATTGGTGCAATTGATGATTTCCAAAATTCTTATCAACAAGGCACAGGTAGATTAATTATTATTAATATCAATGGCGAGATTGATACGAAAAAAATATTTAAAAACCAATATTTATCTAATATTGAAGGTATCACAACTCTCGATTAATAAATAATATAGATTGAGTTTATAATCTCAGATTAAATCAATTTTTGTTTATCAACCAGCTCAATTGTCTAGATAATTATTTATGCTATAGATACTCTCAAAAAACTCAGAGTATGGATTCAATTAACGCAATTCAGTCATTTCTTGATCAGATATTACAAGATAATCAAGAGCATATGAAGACAATGAAGAAGGATGAATATAAAGTCTTTGAAAAAACTCAAACACCTCGTGCTACAGTCCTCATGTGTTCTGATTCTCGAGTCCAAACAAAAGCTATTACTAGCATGGATATAAATAATCTTTTTGTTGTTCGCAATATAGGTAATCAAGTTATTAACTCATCTGGTTCAATAGAATTTGGTATAAGATTCTTAAAAACTCCAGTTTTACTTATAATTGGTCACTCTGGATGTGGTGCAGTAGAAGCTGTTGTTAATGGGGTGGATGTTCAAAATGGCTGTATTGAGAGAGAATTAGAAACTATTGATGTCGAGGGAGAGTGTCTTGATGATGCGATCCTACAAAATGTACATAGTCAAGTTAGAACATCTATGAGAAAGTTTAAAAATTTAGTTCAAAATAAAGAGTTAGTTGTTATTGGTGCAGTTTATGATTTCCAAGATGTATACAAAAAGAGCTTAGGAAGGTTGATAATAATTAACTTAAATGGTGAAAAAGACCCAAATAAGATAAAAAGTAGTAGTTATTTCAAAGATAATTCTTATCTATGCACGATATGATTTAGAGCTGCTTCTCCATTTTTCTGATAATCTCTACAAATTAATTATTAGTTGAGAAAAAGATTAAGTTTATCTATATTTTCTTTGATCATCATCAGGCTATTGTATAGCGTTATTAGGAATTGCATGAGGGTGATTAATAATATCGATATCTAATTAATCATTAAATGAATCAAGTTCAGTATTTATATCACTGCTGTCTGCTATATATATTATAAGTTGCATCAAAAGCATTTTATATAGCTAAGCTAGCACAATTGTAACATACTTATTTATCAAATTTAGTAGATTTTCTCAAAAATATTGATTTAAGAATTATTTTTATTTAAAGTCACTCTTTTCGCAATAATATTCTTCACTGTTTGACAAATATCTCTTACATCTTGAAAAAAACTATCGCTCTCAATCTTTACTTTTGGTATATTATCTAGAGCAAATTTTACTAAGCTATATATCGATTTAAAGGGCATTTTTCTCTCTAAAAATAGATTGACTGCTAACTCATTTGCATAATTCATAACAATTTGCGATTCCATTCCTATCTTTGCAGCACTTATAGCTAAATTAAATAGAGGAAATTTTTCATAGTCTGGCTTAAGAAATGTCAGTATACCAACTTCACTTAGATCTAATTTTTTATTAAAAGTACTAACCTCAGGCCAGTTAATAGCATAAGCTATTGGCAGTTTCATATCTGCTGGAGCGCCATGGATCAGTAACGAACCATCTTTCAGAGTTACCATCCCATGTATAATTGATTCTGGATGAACTATAACTTCTATTTCATCTAGACTATTACCAAATAGATAGCTAGCCTCAATAACCTCCAGCGCCTTATTCATCAGTGTTGCACAGTCAACTGTTATTTTCTTTCCCATATTCCAAGTTGGGTGTTTCAATACATCTTCAACTGTAACTTTGTTCATGTCAACTCTATGTAGAAGAGGACCACCTGATGCAGTAAGTATAATTTTCTCAACTCTAGTTTGATCCATTCCATCTAGTATCTGAAATACCGCATTATGCTCTGAATCTATTGGCACTATAGCCGTTTTATACTTTTCAGCTTCTTCAATTAACTTCTCACCAGAATATATTATCGTTTCTTTATTGGCGAAAGCTACAACTTTTGAGTGAGCTATCGCTTTAAATGTGGCTTCTAAACCATTAATTCCAGGTATAGCAGTCACTGCTACATCGTATCCGATAGAAATGACTTCGTCTCTTGCACTATCTCCTAATAGAACTTTGCAATTTACAGATTGCCTAACCTTCTCTGCTGCTTCCTTGCTAGACATTACAATATATTTTGGGTTTACAGCTAGTGCTTGTTTGATTGTTTCATCAGCATTTCTACCAGATATTAAAGCTTTTATCTTAAATTTATCAGGATTAGAAGTACACAATTCCAATGCTTGCCTACCAACTGAACCACTTGCACCAAGTATAATCACATCTCTTGTTTTGTTTGTAGCAAGGCTAATTGATTTATTTAAATTAAAAACGTTTTTCATATTTTAATCTTTTATTGATTTTATAAATCAAAATTATTTCCTGCGAAAGCACGGAATTAAATGGTTCTTTATTATATCTACCATAAACAATATCTATCTCTAAATTACACATTTGTAGAAGATTTAATAACCTCTGCTACTCAGTAAATTGAAGACCAATCTTATTATTTTTTCATATGTAGAGCAGACTCGCTTTGTAGTATACTGCATAATGTTTTGAGTTGGATTATAGAAGTGCTTTCTATATTACTTATACAACTTCTCTGTTAGAATCAAAAAAACATATTAATACTCCAAATCATCGATTGTCTTCAAGATATTTACGTTTTTAGTATAAACCACTACCTAATAAATGCTTTGCAACTGAATCTAAACAATCCATCTGATCCTCTCTCTTCTATGAGGAAAAACTTGAAAGCTATTAGCAGCCATCATTATGAATGATAACGAATTTCTTATCTACATTAAAATAAAATCTCCTATATCTGATTGAATAAAATCAACATTTGGATTTTTCTTTTTGGTTTCAGTAATCATTTTTTCATTAAAATCAATTCTAGTGCATTGCATAATGAGCAATTCTATCAGTACTGCATGCCATATCAGTGGCAGTATTACTATGAAAGATGGAGCAGATTTTAAAATCATATTGTATTCGCAATCTTATAATCTAAGATTATCATATTCATCTACAAGTTCTATATTTAAAAATCAGGATCGGAGTAATGCTTTGGTGGCTCAATACCAGGTATTTTATCTCGTAGGACTGATGCAACGCTGGGTCGTGATTTCATAAGGGAGTACCAATTCTTGACTCTCTGATGATAATCCCAAGCTACATCACCAACCAGATCTAGCACAGATAGCTGTGCTACAGCTGCACAATCAGCAATAGTAATTCTCTCACCACAGATGTATGTATTGCGATTCAATAAATAATCCATGTAATCTAAATGAAATGTAATGTTTTGCTTTGCAGCTCTAATTGCCGATGAATTTGGTGATCCCTCATAAGTCATCATTTTAATTATTTTTTCACTTAAAATGTATCTTGTAACTTCAGAATATAGTTTATCATTGAACCAATCAAATAGATATCTAATATGACTGCGTATTTCTTGATCTCCTGGAATAAGTGCTGGTTCATTAAATACCTCTTCAATAAATTCAATGGCAGGTCTGATTCCTCTAACCAAACCTTTACCATCTACTATCAAAACTGGAGTTGTACCAGCTGGGTTTATCCTAAGAAAGTCTTCTCGCTGTTCCCATACATTTTCATTTATCAACTCAAATGCTTGCCCTTTCTCTTTTAAGCATATTCTAATAGTTCGAGAGAAAGGACAAGTTGAAAAATGATAGACTTTAAGCAATGACATATTAATAATTAAAAAATATACTGACCACTATACATTAAGTTATGGCTTGACGAAATAATTTTATAAACAAACTTAACTTGCCCTAAATGACTTTCTTCTATAGAATGCCAATCATAACTATCTGATGTAAGTGTAAAATGATAAAAAATATTGAGTGTTACGAAAATTCCAATATAAAAAGCTGCCGATCGATTAGGGGACTTGAGTGGGAAATTTATAGTCAAGACGATAATATTATTGCTAATTTTATGAACAGACTAGGTGTTAGTGAGCTAATAGCTAGGATGATTTATAATAGAAATATTCGCTCTATAGCTGAAGCCAAGGTTCTTTTACAGCCTCTTATTAAAGATTTGATGCCAGATCCAAAAACTATGCTTGATATGGATAAGGCAACTAAGAGAGTACTAAGAGCATTAAATGATGAGGAAAAAATTACAATATTTGCTGATTATGATGTTGACGGTGCTACCTCTGGAGCGCTGTTACATAGATTCTTTGATACGATAGGTGAAAAAGTTGATGTGTATGTTCCAAATAGATTTTCTGAAGGATATGGGCCTAATAATAGGGCATTCGATAAGATAAAATATAGTGGTACATCTCTAGTGATAATTGTAGACTGTGGATCAGTTGCTTTTGAACCGCTTGCTTATGCAAAGAAGATTGGTTTGGATGTGATAATTATAGATCATCATGTGACAGATATAGTTTTACCAGTAACAATCGCATTACTTAATCCTAATAGATACGATGAAACTTTTGAGCCAAAAACAATTGCAGCCGTAGCAGTAACATTTCTATTTTTAGTAGCATTACGTTCTGAATTGAGAAATTGTAGGTGGTTTAGTGATAAGCTTCCTGAGCCTAATTTAATGGATTTTTTGGATGTAGTAGCACTAGGTACTGTTTGTGATTTAATGCCATTGATACCTCTCAATAGAGCTTTTATAAGGCAGGGTCTTAAGTTAATTAGAAATCGTAGTAATTATGGAATATCTGCTCTACTTGAAGCTTGTAAAATTAGATGTAATGTACAGACTCATCAACTAGGTTACACAATTGGACCTAGAATAAATGCAGGTGGTAGGCTAGATGATAGTAGCTTAGGTTTTAGGTTGTTAAGTGCAAAGAGTCGTGACGAAGCAGTTTCCTTAGCTGAGTCTCTTGAAATGTTAAATACTGAAAGGAAAGCACTTGAAGCCTTAACTTTAAGTGATGCGACTAGTAGTATTATGAGAGACAAAATATCAAATGTTGTTATATCAGTCGGTGAGGGATGGCATCAGGGGGTATTAGGGATAATAGCAAGTAGGCTAAAAGAAGACCACCATAAACCTACCTTTGTTATGACTATAGATAAAAATACTAGGATTGCCAAGGGGTCTGTTAGGTCTATTGCTGGTGTTGATGCAGCTATGATTATCCAGGAAGCTAAAGATAATGGAATATTAATTGAAGGTGGTGGTCATCCTATGGCAGGAGGTTTTTCTCTCTTTGAGGATAAGATTAACGAATTTGCTCACTTTATTGCAAGGAGAGTAATTGAAATGTTAGCTGCTGGTGAAAATCTACTTGGTGAAGCAAAGAAGATTATGGCAGATGGAATTATATCAATTAATAGTATTAGGCCAGAGTTATTTAATGAAATTCTTACTTTAGAGCCATTCGGTATTGGCAATCCTAAACCATACTTTATTATAGATAATGTTGTTGTAAGGAATATTAATCAAAATAAAGGCATCTGCTTTGTAACTATAAGCGATTTTTTTAACCATAATATATGGCTAAAGTGTCTTTGCTTTACTAGTACTTCAAGTAGTATAGTTGAGTTCTTGAAAAATTACAATGATCAAAAAATCAAGGTATTAGGCAACCTACAGGCAAATAATATCTATGAAGGACAAATTAATTTTGTAATAGAAGATATATCTGTTTATGAGTAAAAAAGTAGGAGTAATTGGCTTTGGTAAGTGGGGAAAGGCTCTAACAAAAGTTTTATGTAATGCATCTAATGATGTAATGATCTATACTAGGCAAGATTGCAATGATTTGAGTAAAATATATAGAGAAGTCAAGTTTTTAAATGATTTATCTAAGCTAATAAAATTCTCTGATGTAGTAGTCATTACAACTAAAG
Organism: uncultured Candidatus Midichloriaceae bacterium; assembly: GCA_964529685.1. Lineage (GTDB taxonomy): Bacteria > Pseudomonadota > Alphaproteobacteria > Rickettsiales > Midichloriaceae > JALQUO01. The sequence continues at coordinate 433,247 of CAZGZC010000001.1, forward strand.
CTAGTGATGTAGAGCTTCTAATTGAACAGCTTCAAGTTGAGAAATTGAAGATTAAAAATTGTATTATCAGCTCAAAGGGCTTTAGTGAGAATGGTTTATTGTTAAGTGAGGTTATAAGTGATATTGCTAATGAAGTTAGCGTCTTAGCTGGACCAAACTTCGCTCATGAAATTATTGATGGCAAGTTAACTATATCAATACTTGGAGGTAATGTAGATGATGTTTTCTCATGCAATCAGTTTAAAGTTGAGAGATGCAGGGATATTATAGGCCTCCAAGTATGTAGTATTATGAAGAATATTTATGCTATAGGTTGCGGGATTGTATCTGCTCAATTTGATTCTGAAAATACTAAAGCTGCCTTTATCACTATGGTTTTTAATGAGTTGATAGCTGCCATTGAGATGTTTGGTGGGGAAAAAGAAACTATCTATAATGCCGCTGGGATAGGTGACTTGATATTGACTTGTTACAGTAAAAACTCACGAAATCATATGTTTGGTGAGATGTTTGTGAATGGCAATATTGATAAAACTGTTACAGTTGAAGGATGTGATTCTATTATGAGAATTAGAAGCGATATTAGGGAGAAACTACCTATCTGTGATAAGATATATAAGATAATTATCAATAATGAGAATCCACAAGTATTTATAAATACTGTCTTTAATTACTGATTAATTCTTGTAATTCGCCATATTTTCTCTTGTGAAATGTATCTGCAAAAAGTTATATTTGTAGATATCATAATGTTGTTTTCTCTAGAACCAGATATGAGATTACCATTTTCATCTTCTATGTAATGGATCTCTTTGCTATTTATCATAACTTTAACCATTGCTCTATCACCAAAGAGAGCAGCATCTACCACTATTATTTGAGATATTTCTGATACTGATAAATATCTCTTAAATGTGTCATGATGGGCCTGTAGACTAGTTGCAAGATCAGGATCAAATAAATTTTTCAGAGTTTCTTGATCATTATCAATTTTAGCTTTAATATACATTGTATAGGCTTTTTTAGTGCCATTTATAAATCTATCAAAATCAAATTCATTATCTTGTTTTCTAATATCTCGAAAAACAGATTGTATATTATCTGGAAGACTTAATTCTGCTGTTGATATAGCCTGTGGGTTGATTATTTTTTCATTATTATTCATTTGATATTTTTGCCTAAACATCTCAATTACAAAGCTCTTTTTGTCTTTTTTTATCTTATCTTCCTCATCATATTGACCAAGAATCTTTATAAGTCTATTGACGATAAAAAAAGTACAGAGGAGCAAAATTATTATATCCATATTTTTTACTTTTCGATATATATCACATATGATACATGAAGTTTTATTTATAGTATAGACAGAATCGTATATATCTCTTTCATAATGAGTTTTTATTTTAATTCAAATATATTTGGTAATCTTATTCCCTTTGGATAGAGAACATACATATCGCCTAAAACATTAAAAGCACCGCTAACACTCTCAGCTCTACGACCTCTACCAAAAAATAGATCAAGCCTACCAGCACCTTTTATAGCGCCACCTCTATCCTGACCAATAACCATACGATTGTACTTTTCGCCTTTAGAGTAGCCCTTTATATGAGGTAGCTTAGCTTCGATCCAGATTGGTGTACCGTAAGGATATATCCTACTGTCAATCGCAGCAGATCTCTCTGGGGTTAACATAACTACTTGAGCACCTACTGAGAATGGCTCTTTGCGCTCCTTAAAGAAGATATAGGATTGATTAAGATTCATATCATCAAAGCTTTTCTTACCATTTGCTCTCAGCTGTTTCATTACATTTAAAGTTGAGCCAAGATATTTCTTAGGAAGAGCTTTAAACCTGTAACCATTTTCGCCTGCCCACACTAGAGGAATTGTACCGCCTTCCTTTAATTTAATAGTGCCAGTACCTTGGATTTGTAAAAAATAAACTCTTGTTAAATCGTTTACCCAAGCAATTTCTAATCCTTTGCCTTTGAGAGCGCCATTATTAATAGCTTTGCGTGTAATACCACTAGAGCCTTTTAATTGACATAGATTCTTTGGAGGTGAATATATAGGATATGGAAATTTAGGATCTCTACGGCGTGTCCCTTGCAGCTCTATCTCATAATAACCTGTAAAATGAGCATTAAATGTGAGATTTCTGCCATGATCTGACATACCAACTTTATATGGTTTGAAGTGACCTTCAAAAAACTCTTTAGATAGATGGCGTATCTTACGGAGTTTAGGCCCCTGTACATCTTCTATATTACCTATAAATTTAGATAGGTTCATTGCTGACCGGCAAACATTTTTCCACTTATTTAGATCATCTCCAATTTTATTAGTAGCACTTTTTCTCTTGAGGATTTTACTACAAGATCTGGTAAAAGCGTTAAATGATTTTTCATGATGATCTTGCTCCCAACCATTAAGCTCTTGAAATGCCCCCTCTACAAAGTGAGTCGTTTTTATTGAAATTGGTTTCTTCTTTGGAGCTGAACTACAGCCAGTTAATAGTAGAAGTAAATTAGTAAGAATTACATGTAAGAGATTCTTAAAATTACGCATTTATGAGATGATTAAACAAATAGCCGGTATATATGAAAGAGAGACAGGTTTTCTCTCATAGAGAAAGCTAGAATTTCAATCCAGCGCTTCTTGCACCATCTGCTAGTGCCTTAACTTTACCATGGTATTTATAACCACAACGGTCAAAGACTATATTAGATAAACCTTTGTCTATAGCTTTTTTGCCAATCACTTGCCCTATAATCTGAGCTGCCTTTATATTTGCAACTTTTTTACCTAGAGTTTCTATAACATTTTTATCTAAAGTTGAAGCAGATACTAAAGTTGTACCCAACTTATCATCTATTATTTGGGCGTATATGTGGCTGTTTGATTTATATACAGACAACCTGAGAGCACCGCTAGAAACAGCTTTTAATTTTCTTCTAGCTCTTTGCTTACGCCTATCAAAATTTGTTTTATAGACTGTCATTTTTTATTTTTTCTTAGATGCTTTTTTAATTATTACTACACCTTCATACTCAAGGCCTTTTCCTTTATATGGCTCAGTAGGTCTTTTAGCCCTCACTTGAGATGCGAAGAGTCCAACTAATTCCTTATCGTTTCCTGAGATTGATATAATGTTCTTATCACATTTCACTTCAATTCCAGTAGGTATTTCCATCAAAATATCATGGCTATAGCCTAACGATAGCTGTAACATACCAGCTACCATTGATGCTCTGTAACCGTTACCAGTTATAACAAGATTTTTTCCGAAGCCTTTTGATACTCCTTCGATCATATTATTAACTAGCTGTCTGCTAAGCCCCCATATAGCACGAACTTCCTTTGTTACTTCTGAAGGTTTAATATCTATTGCAGGCTTAATTGCGATCTTGTTATCTTCTTTGCTTAGCTTTACTAAGCCACTGAACTCTCTTGAGAGAAGGCCTTTTGGCCCCTGTACTGAGAGTTTGTTTGCGTCAATTATAACTTCTACTCCAGAAGGTACAGTGACCGGTACTTTTCCAATTCTTGACATAATTCTCTATTATTCAACTGTTAATAGTAATTCGCCACCTAAGTTCAACTCTCTTGCAGCCTTATCTGTTAGTAATCCTTTTGGAGTGCTTACTATTGCTACACCTAAGCCATTACGAACTAGTTTTATGTTTGTAGCTTTAACATACACTCTTCTACTTGGCTTAGAAACTCTTGTGATTTTACTTATCACGGGTGAGGATCTATAGTACTTGAGAGCTATTTTTATTGTTCTAGACTCTTCCATTAGCTTATAGGCATCGATATATCCTTCTTGCTGCAGTAGTTCAAGTATATTTTTATTCAGCTTTGAAATCGAAATTTCAGCGAAAGAATGAGAAGCTCTTTGAGCATTTCTAATTCTTGTTATAGCATCAGCTATTGGATCTTGCATTGACATATTAAATCTTTTTATTACCAACTTGCTTTTTTTACACCTGGAAGCTGACCAGAGCTTGCCAGTTCTCTTAAGACTATCCTAGAGACTTTAAACTTTCTATAATAAGCCCGTTTACGCCCAGTTAATTCACATCTGTTACAAACTCTTGTAGGAGCTGAGTTGCGTGGAAGAAGAGCTAATCCTTGATATGCTTCAAATACAGCTACCGGATCACTAGCTTTGTTTTTTGCTACTGCTAATAACTCATTGCGTTTAGTCTCATATTTCTTAGCGAGTTTTTCGCGTTTTTTATTTCTATTAATTACACTTGTTTTTGCCATGTTCCTTATTGCATAAATGGTATTTCAAACTTTTCGAACAACATCTTAGCCTCAGAATCGCTCTTTGCAGTTGTAACGAAAGTAATATTCATTCCCCTGGTCTTTTCTACTTTATCATAGTTGATTTCAGGGAATACTAGCTGTTCTTTAAGTCCGATTGAGAAATTCCCATTATTGTCGAACTGCTTATGTGAGAAACCTTTAAAATCTCTTACACGAGGTAGTGCAACGTTTACTAATCTATCTAGAAACTCATACATTATCTTTCCACGAAGAGTTACTTTTGCACCTAAGCTCATACCCTCTCTTATTTTAAATCCAGCTATTGACTTTTTAGCTTTTGTTACAACTGGTTTTTGCCCAGTAATTAAAAAGATCTCATTTACTGTTGATTCAATCTGATTTTGGTTCAGACCAGCATCTCTCACACATGAGTTAACAACTATCTTTATCAATTTGGGAATTTCCATTATATTTTTATAACTGCTAGCCATATCACTTTTGATAACTTCGTTATACCTTTTCTGAAGTCTAGGCTCATTTTGATTATTACTCATAGTCATTAAATAGTTTCACCTGTTTTCTTTGAAAGTCTCACTTTTTGTCCATCATCTGTAAACTTATATGCTATCTTTGTCCTAAGACCAGTTCTAGGATCTATATGAGATACATTTGATACATCGATAGGGCACTCAACTTTCACAACTGAAGAAGATGGATTTTCCATTGAAGGTTTAACTCTCTTATTTCTAATGTTTACTCCATCTACAATTATCTGCATTGTGGTAGGCATAGCTTTTACTATGTGCCCCTGTTTGCCCTTGTCCTTGCCAGCGATCACTAACACTAGATCGCCTTTTTTAAATTTCATCTTATTCTTTGCCATTTTCCTCGATTATAAAACTTCTGGTGCTAAAGATAAGATCTTAGGAAACGAATTTCTTAGCTCGCGTGGTACAGGTCCGAAAACCCTTGTACCTATCAGCTCGAAGTTCTTATCTAAGAGTACTACTGCACTCTTAGAGAACCTAATTGTAGATCCATCTTCTCTTTTAAATTCCGGCACAGTAACTACTACTGCATCATACACTTCTCCTGGTTTAACTTTACCACGAGGAGCTGCATTTTTTATAGAGACTTTAATTAGTTCTCCAAGTCCAGCATGTCTTTTACGAGTACCGCCATGTGGTTTGATACACATAACTTCTTTTGCGCCCGAGTTGTCAGCAACATCGAGCCTTGTTCCCATTTGAATTGCCATTATCTACCTCATTATCATTTAGATTGATCGTATAATACGATCCACTTCTTCATCTTTGAGATTGGCGGAGATTCTTGTATTACTACTGTATCACCTATTGCAAATCTCTCCTCTGGATCGTGAGCCATATATTTTTTATCGTATACAACTTTCTTTTTATACTTTGTGTGCATTCTGTGCTTACGGACTTTCACAACCACTGTTTGTTTACCAGCCGCACTCTTAACAACACCTGTAAAAACTCTTTTTGGCATTTAATTTTTATTTTGTTTGTGTTTATCAGCTAGTCTAGTATTAATTCTAGCTATGTCTTTCCTTACCTTTCTTATAAGACTAGGGTTGATACCATCTAGTTTCTTTTGAAACCGTAAATTCATATACTCTTTTTTTAGCTCACCTAATTTTGTGAAGAGTTCTACTTCACTTAAAGGCACAATATCCTTGGTGTATTTCATCTTAAATTATCTTTATTTCAGTTAAGAACATGAGAAAATTGACATGTATTTAGTATCATATTTCTCATCTCTAAGCAACATTCTCTTCTGCTATCTCAACGATCCGCTCAACGAACTTTGTCTTGATAGGGAGTTTACCGCTAGCTAATCTAAAAGCTTCTTCAGCCTGTGCACTTGTCACACCTTCTAACTCAAAGAGAATTCTTCCCGGCTTAACTCTACAGATATAGTACTCTACAGAACCCTTACCGCTACCCATTCTTACCTCAGCTGGTTTTTGAGATACTGGTATATCTGGGAAAACTCTTATCCAAAGCTTACCAGTCCTACGCAAGTATCTGTTGATAGCTTTACGAGCAGCTTCTATCTGTCTAGCTGTAATTCTTTCTGGCTCTATAGCTTTTAAGCCAAATGAACCAAATGCTACTGATGAGCCACGCTTAGCATCACCTTTAATTCTACCTTTAAAAGCTTTTCTATACTTTGTTTTTTTAGGAAATAACATATCTAACCTCTTTTATTCAATAACTCACCTTTAAATATCCAAACCTTTATGCCTATAGCACCATAGGTTGTACTTGCTCTCGCTATTGCATAATCGACATTAGCCCTCAATGTATGAAGAGGAATTCTTCCTTCTTTGTCCCATTCAGAACGAGCTATTTCAGCACCACCGAGTCTACCAGATACCATTATTTTGATACCTTGCGCCCCCATTTTCATTGCATTACGCATTGCATTACGCAACGCCTTTTTAAATGGAGTATGAGATTCTATTTGTTGAGCTATACCATTTGCAACTATTTGAGCTTCTAACTCCGCTCTTCTAATTTCAACTATATTTACTGAAACTTCATCACCTGTAATTTGCGCTACGAAGTCTTTGATTTTCCCCATATCATCACCTCTCTTGCCAATCACTACTCCTGGCTTAGCTGTGTGAATTGCTACTCTTGTCTTTTTATTTAACCTTTCAATTACAACTTTAGCAACAGCTGCATGAGAGAGCTTCTTTGTAATAAATTTCTTAATTTGTAAGTCTTGGTGAAGCTTGATTGCATAGTTAGCACCATCAGCATACCATCTAGAATCCCAATTACTTGTAATTCCAAGGCGAAGACTTATAGGATTAACTTTTTGACCCATATTTACTTTTTAATTCTTCTGTTACAAAAATCGCGAACCTTGTTAGAGGTTTTAATATCCTAGAACCTCTACCTCTAGCTCTTGCCGTAAATCTCTTTATATATGGACCTCTTTCTATCATAACCCTAGAAATTTTTAGTCTGTCTATATCAAGACCATTATTATTTTGAGCGTTTGCTATTGCTGAATTTAGTACAGCAAGCATCTCTTTTGATACTTTTCTCTTGCAGAATCTAAGCTGAAGAATTGCATCATTAACACTTCTTCTTCTAATAATGTCCGCAACGAGATTTGCTTTGTAAACGCTTGTACGGATAAGACCGCTTTTAGCGAAAGCAGTTGCTTCGTTTATATTTGTCATTTCTTACCAGTTTTCTTGTTACCACTATGCCCAGTGAATGTTCTTGTAGGAGAGAACTCACCGAGCTTTCTACCAACCATATCATCAGTTATCCTGACAGGAATGTGCTTCTTCCCATTATGCACCATGAAGGTATAGTTCACAAACTGTGGGATGATTGTACTAGCCCTTGACCAGGTTGTGATGACTTTTGCTGATGCCTTATCCGACTGAGAAGCTTTAACTAACTTCTCTAGCAGTCTTGGATCTACAAAAGGTCCTTTCCAATTAGATCTTTTACCCATAACTATCTATTTATTAACGGTTTCTATGTCTTGATTTAGCTATAAATCTGTCGGTACGCTTATTATTTCTTGTACGCTTACCTTTAGTTGGTTTACCCCAAGGAGTCACTGGGTGTCTACCACCTGATGATTTACCTTCACCACCACCTAATGGGTGATCTACAGGATTCATAGCAACACCACGAACTGTAGGTCTTATGCCCAACCAACGACTACGACCAGCTTTACCTATTACGACATTTTTATTGTCTAAATTCGAAACGACTCCGATTGTAGCTTTACATACAGGTGATACTATACGGATTTCACCTGATCTGAGCTTTAACATAACTTGCTCTGGATCTTTACTTACAACTGATGCATAAGCACCTGCTGCACGAGCTAGCTGCCCCCCTTTTCCCGCTTTCAGTTCAACGTTATGCACGAGAGTATCTATAGGAATATTCTTTAGGGGCATTGTATTTCCAACTTTGATATCAGCTACATCTCCTGAAACTATCTCCATTCCAGGTTTTAAGTTATTCGGAGCAATAATGTAAGATTGCTCTCCATCGGTATACTTAACAAGAGCTATGAAAGCTGAGCGGTTTGGATCATACTCAAGACGCTCTACTACTCCTGTCATGCCAATTTTGCTTCTCTTGAAATCTATTATTCTATACTGATGTTTAGCGCCACCGCCTTTTTTCCAAGCAGTGATTCTACCCAAATTGTTGTGACCTTTACCAGCTCTTTTCTTCGCTACAAGGCTTTTTACCGGCTTGCCCGACCATAGCTCAGATCTATCAACCAATACTGTACCACGACTACCTGGCGTTGTAGGTTTTAGAATTTTTAGTGCCATTATCTATCTTTGTTATTTTATGAACCGAAAACTTCATCTAATCTCCCTCCTTTTTCTAGAGTGATTATTGCCTTCTTCATTGTTACTCTTTTGCCTATTCTACCGCGCCTAGCACCCTTCTTCTTTGTAGTAGAAGCAACTATATTAACGCTTACGACTTTCTTACCGAATATCTTCTCCACGGCAGCTTTTACATGGCATTTTGTTGTTTCTTTCCTAATATAAAAGGTGTATTTGCTAGATTCATGGTTGTTAAACGCCTTCTCTGTTCTAACTGGCGCAACTAATACATCATATAAATTTGGCGATATTATTATCATTTTTGTAATCTTATTTGCAGGTTATCGAGAGCTATTTTTGTAATGACGATCTTATCGTGATTAAGAATATCAATCACATTTACACCTATTACTGGCAACACATCAATTTTGTGAAGATTTGCTGAAGCAAACTTCAAGTTATTGCTGATTATTGAATCTATTATGAGAACTTTTTCTTTACTTTTTAAATGAATGCCTTCTAATTTCTTAGCTATAGTTGCGGTTTTTGCTTCGCTAATATCAACATTGTCCATTACTATAATGTTTCCTTCTCTGAATCTTGTTGAGATTGCAGATTTTAGGCCTAAAATTCTCACTTTTTTATTAAGTGAAAAGGCATGAGATCTAACTAATGGACCAAATGTAATACCACCGCCTACGAAAATTGGAGCTTTGATACTACCATGCCTTGCACGACCACCACCTTTTTGTGCATATATTTTTCTTGTTGAACCACTAACGTTCTCACGCGTTTTTGTACTATGGGTACCAGCCTGTGCCTTTGCTCTCTGCCATCTTACCACCCGCTGAATAATATCTTTACGGGTTGCTACTGCAAAGATGGTTTCGTCAAGCTTTTTTGTTTCAACTACTTGGTTATCCCAATTTAAGATTTCTACTTGCATCTTTTTATATAAAAATTTGTAATATAACTTTTGAAAAAAATTCTCTTCTTGTGTGGAAGCTACAGAATTTGATTCAACCCATTATAGAATTTTACGCCATATATTCATCTGCTGCTGCAGAGGTTTTTCGACGTAGTAAACATCTCAGATTTGCATGAGATTATTCATAATAAACGGAAGTATATACTACATATCTGCCCATTGCAAGTTAACTTTTTAGTATATTGCTGCTTCTATACAATTTGAAATTCATGATATTACCTCACCATGTAGACTATTCTGAGTTACATCTGTAACCAATACTTTCACTATATCGCCAATTTTATAATTTATATTATTAATTACAACTGACTGCATATACTGGGATTTGCCTACTAGTTGTCCTAGATATTTTCCCGGCTTCTCTAGTAATACTGACACAACTTTACCTATGACATTTCTATTAAACGCTGTTTGTTGTTCAGCTAGAAGTTGCTGTAATTCTTGTAATCTTCTATCTTTTTCCTTTTCTGAGACTTGATTTTTGAGCACTGACGCTGGAGTTCCTGGTCTCGGACTATACTTAAACGAGTATGCTTGCGCGTAATTTACACATCTAACTAGATCCATCGTTTGTTGAAAATCTTCTTCAGTTTCTTCTGGATAACCAACTATGAAATCTGATGAAAACGCTATATCTGGCCTTACAGCACGGAACTTATTTATCAATCCTAAATAGAATTCTCTATTATGCTTTCTATTCATTGCCTTGAGAATTTTGTCTGAGCCTGACTGTATTGGCAGATGCATATATGGCATTAATTTATCAATATCTCTATGTGCCTCTAGTAGATCTGCACTCAGCATATCGTTTGGATGTGAAGTAATATATCGAATGCGGTAGAGCTTTTCTATTTTAGCTAGTGTTTTAATAAAATTACCCAATGTTATTTCTCGTCCATTTGCGTCTAATCCATGGTATGCACTGACATTTTGTCCTAGTAATGTTATCTCTTTGACGCCATGTGATACAAGTGCAAGTGTTTCTCTATAAATATCCTCGAATGGCCTTGAATACTCAGCACCTCTTGTATATGGCACTACGCAGAAATGGCAAAATTTATCACAACCTTCTTGTACTGATAGAAAGGCAGATGGTTTATTCGCAGAATATTCAACTTGTAGTTGATCAAACTTGCTATTTTCGTAAAAATCTAGATCTACAATCCAAGATTTCTCTCTTTTAACTTTTTCTATTAACTCAGGTAGATTATGATATGATTGTGGCCCGACTACTATATCTACACATGATGATCTAGCTATAATATTTTCCCCTTCTGCTTGTCCGACACAACCTGCAACTACAACCATCATTTCCCCATTTTTTTCTTTTTTCTTATCTTTCAAAATAGCTATTCTACCTAGCTCGGAATGTACTTTGTCCGAGGCTTTTTCCCTAATATGACAGGTATTTAGTATCACTAAATCTGAATTTTCAGGATTATCTGTTTGTACGAACCCGTGTGGTCTTAGTAGATCTATCATTTTTTCTGAGTCATATACATTCATTTGACAACCATAGGTTTTAATATACAAACTCTTAGTTTTACTATCCCTTGATAAAGAATTTATATTTTTACTCATGTTTTGTAGATTTTTTAATTTTCAATCGATTGTATACATAATACCTCAGTATTTTTTTAAAAACAATGAATCTCAGTTTATCCATCTATAGCTTAGTGCTTCTGCCACAATTGTGCTAGTGCATTCATCTGTTTTTTGTAAATCCGCAATAGTCCTTGCTACTCTCAAAACTCTATTTGTCCCCCTCATTGATAGGTTGAATCTTTCAATTGCTGCATGTAATAATTTCTGTGCTGCTTGATCTAACTTCACTGCTTCTTTCAAAGCCTCTCCTTCTAGCTGTGCATTTACAATCATTTTTATACCTAATTTCTCACATCGTTTCTGTTGTATTTCCCTTGCTTTCAAGACTCTTTTGAGTACATCTACTGACTTTTCACTTGGTTTATTATTCTCTTCCCCCGCCATTATTCCAACCTCAGATGGATTAATAGATGAAACATTTATATGCATATCAAATCTATCTAATAGTGGTCCAGATATACGACTCTGGTAATCTTCTCCACAGATTGGTGCTTTTCTACATCGTAAATTAGGATTATCATTAAAATACCCACATCTACATGGATTCATCGCTGCTATTAATTGAAAGTTTGCTGGATATGTAACATGCGAATTAACTCGAGCTATAGTTATATTTTTTGTTTCTAGTGGCTGCCTTAATGCCTCTAAAACTTGTCTACTGAACTCAGGTAATTCATCTAAAAACAATACCCCATGATGAGCAAAAGTTATCTCACCTGGCTTCCCATCTTTACCGCCACCTACTATTGCTGGCATTGAAGATGATGAGTGTGGATCTCTAAACGGCCGCCTTTTAATTAGACCTTTACTTGTATCTAAGGCTCCGATAATACTGGCAATAATACTAATTTGTAGTTGTTCTTCTCTAGTTAAAGGTGGTAAGATTCCATTAATTCGTTTTGCTAACATTGATTTGCCTGTACCTGGTGGACCCATCATGAGTAGATTATGGCCACCTGCAGCTGCAATTTCGAGTGCTTTTTTCGCAAAATCTTGTCCTTTTACTTCGCTTAAATCATATTCACTGTCTTCTGTATTTTGTTCAGCAGGGTTAAATTCAACCTTAGGTAATTTATTTTTATCATTTAAATGGTTAATGATTTCAATTAAATTATTGGGTGTAACGATATTATCATTATCTGAAAGGCTTGCTTCATAAGCATTTTTATTAGGACAAATCAATCCAAGACCTAGCTCTTTTGCTTTGAGAGCCGCTGGTAAAACTCCATTTACACCTAATATTGATCCATTGAGCGAAAGCTCTCCTAATACAATATAATTTTTATATTCATCTGTTTTTATCACTTCCATCGCTGCAAGAAGCGCTATAGCTATACCAAGATCAAAATAACTACCATCTTTCATTAAGTTCGCCGGTGCCAAATTAACGGTAATTCTCTTAGCTGGAAGTCCTATCCCTATACTAGCGAAAGCAGCTCTAATCCGCTCTTTTGATTCAGAGACAGATTTATTGGCCATGCCAACGATATTGAAGGCAGGCAGTCCTCCAGAGGCTAGATGTAGTTGTATTTCGACGCGCTGTACATCTATCCCTGAGAAAGCTACAGTATCTACTCTAGCAAGCATAAATAGTAGAACATATATTCAGACAAGTAGTGTGCGATTTCAAAAAAAAGCTATTGAATAACATATTAAACAGTTGCATAGGTGTTTGGGATATAAACTTTATTGTGACATATCACACTAGTACTTACAAGGAGTATGAGCAAATTTATAAAATTCTTTTTGAAGGGTGTGATATAGTAGCTAAAAACATGGGTTTATTTAGTGTGCCATCAGTGTATTGTAATAACTAGAAAAATTTTTTAATATATTTAAATATAAATTATAAGTTGTAACCTCATTCATTACAAAAAGTAATAATATGAATATTTTTCGAAATGCTATTACTATAGCAACACTTATAGGTTGTATCTTATCTATAATATCTTTACTTGATTATCATCCTGAGGATCCATCCTATTTTCATCTCACAGATAATCCAGTGAATAATGTCATGTCGAAGTATGGAGCTAACATTGCTGATCCACTGATCCAGGCTTTTGGATATGCAATCATTATACCACTTATAATTGTAATATTTTTTTGTATCATGATAATTTTAGAGAGGAGAATTAATATAATTATACTTAAGATTACTATACTTATAGTTCTATTACCACCTTTGTGTTTTCTATTCTCAATTTTTGATTCAAATGATATAGCTGATGGTGAGTATTACCACTTCCATTATGCAGGATATCTCGGGTACTTTTTGTACTCAGAAGCCCATTATTCTGACTCCTTACTGCTATATACATCACTTGCAATTTTTGCTTCTATCTTACAATTACTATTTGTTCTAGGTTTACTTGAAAAAGTTGCAAATTTGTGTGCAAAAATCTCATTTAATAGTAGGATTAAAATAAAAAAGACTCGTGATTCGGATACACAATCTATAAGAGAATCAGAAAGTATTGTTAGAAGCAACCCAGAAATCAAGTTTAGAGTACAATCTGTAGACAAAACAATCTCTAATCATAAAGCATTTGATATAGGTAATATAAATGCAATTGATACAATCTTTAAGCAATCTTCTCCATTCAAAGTAGAAGACGAGCAACAGACTGCTAAAAATACCATTAATGTTATTTCTCAATTAGAAATCAGACAATCCAAAAGCCAATTTGATATATTTGAAGTTGCAACAGAGAAAAAAACTATACCTTCTGAGAAAAGTCAGCAATCTAGAGTTGAAATCCAACTAACACCGAGACAACTCATAATACCTAATCCTGCAATCTTAAGTAGTAACAATAGTCGAAATATAGAATTAACAGAAGAAGAAATTGATCAGAAAAAAAACCTATTATTAAAAGTCTTAAATGATTTTGGTATCCGTGGAGACATTATTGAAGTTCTGCATGGACCAGTCGTAACACTTTACTGCTTCGAGCCAGTATCAGGCACAAAATCATCAAGAGTTATAGGGCTTTCAGATGACATAGCACGATCAATGAAGGCAAAATCAGCCAGAATTTCTATAGTAAAAGGCAAGAATGCACTGGGAATTGAACTACCAAATGAAATTCGTCAAATGATAACTTTACGGGAAATTTTGGAAAGTGATCAATATAGAAATCAAGAAATACAACTACCAATTGCACTAGGAAAGAATATTATAGGTGAAATAATAGTTGCAGACCTAGCTAAAATGCCTCATTTACTAGTTGCAGGAACAACGGGTTCTGGAAAATCAGTTGCAATTCACTCAATGATTCTATCATTAATTTTTAAATATAATGCAGACCAATGTAAATTTATAATGATAGACCCGAAAATGCTTGAGTTGTCAATATATTCATCCATACCACACCTAATCGCTCCAGTTGTGACAATGCCTGAAAAAGCAGTCGAAGTTATGAATTGGCTAGTAAATGAAATGACTGGACGATATAGGGCGATGTCTACTTTAGGAGTGAGAAATATCAGCAGCTATAATAATCTAGTACGCGAAGCAAAGAGCCGTAATGCCGTTTTAGAAAAGGAAGTTCAGACAGGTTTTGATAGTGAAACAAACCAACCAATATTTGAATCAATTAAAATTAAGAATGAAATTTTTCCATATATAGTTGTAATTATCGATGAAATGGCAGATCTGATGTTAACAGCTGGGAAAGATATTGAGAGCTCAGTGCAAAGGCTAGCTCAGATGGCTAGAGCAGCTGGAATACACCTCATAATGGCCACTCAAAGACCTTCTGTTGATATTATAACAGGCGTTATAAAGGCTAACTTTCCAACACGTATAAGCTTCCAAGTTGCATCAAGATTTGACAGTCGTACAATTCTTGGTGAAATAGGCGCAGAACAACTACTTGGCGCTGGAGATATGCTATATATGGTACCTGGTGGTAAAATAGAAAGAGTTCATGGGACTTATGTCGGCGAATCAGAAGTCGCAGCAGTTATTAAGAAGCTCACTAACCAATGATCATAAAAAGCAAATTAAGACCTAAATTACAGCTAAATATGAAAATGTAATCTATTACTGATGTATTTGCTTGTTCAGGATAAAATAACTTATCATTAGAGTCTGTTTTTTGCATATAGCGTTTTTCGTTTTTCGATGCGAGATCATAACAAAATATAAATAATTTGTCAATAATAAATATGAATTTAAAAGTTTTAGAAAAAAATATTAATTATTCTTTTAGAGATAAAAGTCTACTGATAGAAGCTTTAACTCATCCAAGTATGAAAAAGCATAAAAACTATCAAAGACTTGAATTTTTAGGAAACAGCATTCTTGGAGCAGCACTAGCAGATATAATTTATAACAATTTCCCTAATCTAAAAGAAGGTAAGCTTTCACTTATACTATCAAAAATGGCTAGCACAGCTGGGATAAATTTAGCAATTACAAAGCTTGATCTAGGACAGTATATGTTTTTAGATAGGGGAGAAGAAAAAAATAGTGGCAGAAAAAATCTTAAAAATCTTGAAGATTGCTGTGAAGGAATTATAGGAGCTATTTACCTTGATGGTGGTTACATAGAGGCAAGAAACTTTGTAGAAAAATTCTGGTCTGGTAGCATTAGATCTACCGATAATCTCACTCATAGAGATCCGAAATCACAACTTCAAGAGATATGTCAGAAGTATGGGTATCAATTACCAGTTTATTCGGTAGTAATGGTATCTGGGCCTGTCCATTCTCCTAAATTTATTATAAATTGTACAGTCAAAACTAAAAGTAGTATAATAGAGTCAGAGGTTGAATCAACTACGAAGAAGTCAGGAGAAATTGAAAGTGCTAAAAAAACTTTAGAACTACTCTAGTCTGTAACCAACCATTCTAACTGTTTTTATAATATTATTACCAAACTTCATAAGAGATTTTCTTAATCTTGTGATATGTACATCAATTGTTCTCTCATCAACTTCAGCATCATACCCCCATACTTTTTCAATTAATATGTCTCTAGAGAAAACTTTTGTTGGATGTTCCAAAAGTATTTCAAGAATCTGGAATTCTATCCTTGAAAGCTTTATCGTATATCCATTTCTTTTTACATCACATGAATCAAGATTAAGCTCTATATCCATATATGATAATTTACGTTCTATAAGAGCAGGTCTTATTCGTCTCAGTATTGCCTTAATTCTTGCACTAAGTTCTATAGGTGAGATAGGTTTTGTAATATAGTCATCTGCTCCATGTTCAAGACCAACAACTTTGTCAACCTCATCTTTCTTAGATGATATCATTATTATAGGTATATTACATGTCTCTGGGTCTTGTCTCAGAAGTTTAGAAATAGTTGTTCCAGACATACAAGGTAACATCCAGTCCAATAATACTACATCAGGATTTAAGTACTTGATCTCTTCAATAACATTATATATATCTTTGATGATATGTACTTTATAACCATCTTTTTTTAAGTTATATTCCATGCTTTTGGCTATAGATATATCGTCTTCTATAATAATAATTTTTATTTCTCCTACTTTATTCTTCATCAATTTTTCCTTATTCAAATCTATTTTTCATCACCCGGCAAGACGCTCCAAGAACTTTCATTATCATATAATCTGAAATCTTGCATTAGATTAACTTTTTTATACATTACTCCAGTGTTTTTCTGATAACAAACTTCTGTATAACCAGTAAGTGGAAAATCTTTTCTCAGTGGGTGACCAATAAATCCATAATCTGTCAGGATTCTTCTCATATCAGCATTGCCTTCAAACAGAACTCCAAACATATCCCACACTTCTCTTTCATACCAAACGCTATTAGGAAATATACTGCTAATTGATTTGATAGCATCACCATCTCTTAAAAGAATTTTTAAAAAAATCCTACGATTCTCTTTGATGTCTAAAAAATTATAAAGAAGAGAAAAGCGTTCTATATCTGTTATATGATCTACACAAGTTATACTCACTAACATCAGTTCTTTAAAGTCAGACTTTAAACCACAAACAATATCACATAAATCATCTTTCCTGAAAGAATGCCAAGACTCAGAAGTATTTAAAGAATCTTTGTGAATTTGTTTGTATTCTGACATATTTTTTTAACAAGATTTTCTTTAATTAATTTTAGCATAACTATAAAAAAATAAAATGGATACATTTATATTAAAATATATATATCATAGGTTGATTTTTCTCTGACATTATGATTCTTATGGATTTTTTGTTTTTATTAAAAATTTTTTATATAGATTTTATATAGAATTTAAATTCTCTATGAATAAATAACTATGAAAATAAAAAATATAAGACTCATTCTTGATAAATTAAATAACATAGGATTATATCCGGCTTTGGGTGTAGAAGTTGAGTTTTATATCTTAACGCAAGTTGATGAATCTTTTATTAAAGAAATTGAAGATAAAACTGGATTAAAGCTTCAGAAAGAGAAAGGTTATAGACAATATGAATTTGCAACAAATATTTTTCGCGATATCTTCAGTCTCATTACTTATGTGGAAATGATCAAACAAAAAATTAAAGATATCTGTAAAAAAAAATTAGTAGAAGTTTCTTTTGATCCAAAACCCTTTATTGATGACTATGGTTCTGCTATGCATATACATATTAGTTTATATAATGAAAAACACTTCAATATTTTTAATAGTGGAGCAAAAGTAGAAGATAATGCCATCCTTCTACATTCTATTGGTGGCATTCTACAACTGTTGAGAGATGCTTTGTATATGTGTATTAATGATAAGCAGTCTGAATATGATAGATTAATCTCTAATATGATGTGTCCACAAACCATTAGCTGGGGAAAAAATAACCGCACAACAGCTATTAGAATACCAGATTCACCACCTTTTAATAGAAATAGAAGAATTGAGTTCCGAGTCCCTTCTGCATCATCTAGTCTCTATAAGTGTATTGTTTTTATTCTGACATCTGTATTTTATGGTATAGTAAAAGAAATTCATCCAGATCAATGTGTTTATGGTGACGCTAACAATCTACTAAATAACTTAGAGACTTTTGCTATAGATCATAAATCACATGATAATATTTTTAATTTCTGGAAAATGTTTAAAGAGATTACATCTAAATAATTGATAGCGTATGTATTATATCTTATCAATAATATTTGCTGTAAGCTTAGGAGGTCTATCTGGGTTCGCTGTAAAATCTTTGCCGCAAATAAAAACTATGTCTCATAATTTAGACCTGGCTGATCTAGATGATATTGATAAACAGTTGCAAGGACAATCAATCTTAACTATTGATTTATCTCAATTAAAACAAAAGATTTCTAACATACCTTATGTCAAATCAGTATCTCTCAAAAGTACTTTTCCTAACACTCTACATATTAACATCATTAGAAGAGAACCATGCGCTGTCTTGTGGAATCATGGTAAATTATCTTTAATTGATAGCTCTGGAGTGATAATCAGTCACTATGTCACTCAAGAAGATAAAAAAAAATATATCTTTGTTGTAAGTGATAATAACACAGTTGATTTAAAATCTATAATAGAAGCTATTACTCATAGTAAAATAAATGGAAAAGTTTCTTCCATCAGATTTGTCAATAGCAGAAGATATGATATCATATTAAGTAATGGTTTAGTTCTTAAACTACCTGAAAAAAATTCAAATAAAGCTCTTAAAATATTTGATTTCTTAAATAGTAAGCACAATTTAATAAAACATAATATGATTGTTGATATGAGGTTATTACCTGAAAAAGTCTTTTTAAGAAATTTATCTTGAGATGTTTAAACCCAAACAAAGTATTTTGACAGTTGTTGAGATATGCAGCTCAAAAGTTGTATGTATTATTGCTAAAATTGAAGGTAAAAAAAGTGAAATACTTGGTATAGGATATGTAAAATCAGATGGTGTTCGCTCAGGCATTATTTCAGATATAGAATTGGCTCAAAGTACAGTAAAGAACGCTGTAAATGATGCTGAGAAGGTATCAGGCATAAAAGTTGGTAAAGTTTTCCTATCTCTTTCATCTAACTATCTCTTATCACAATCATTGACTACAGAAATTCCGACTATAAGTAAAAGTATAACACATAGAGAATTAAATAAGCTTTTAATGGATGCCATTCAGATCTGTAAAAACCGTGATCTTGAAGTCATTCATACCTTTGCATGCAATTATATACTCGATGGACAACATGGTATAAGTAATCCACTCGGTATGTTCGGTAATAGATTATCTTGCAACTTTCATATACTATCAGTGGCTTCTAATAGCATTTTAAATCTTCATACAGTTCTCTCCAAAGCAGGATTAGAAATTAATGGATATATTGCCGGTATATATAGCTCAGGTTTATCAATTCTATCACAAGCTGAGATAGATAATGGTATAATCTTAATTGATTTTGGTTCCGAAGTAACATCTATAGGTATTTTTCAGAATGAACAGCTCATATATGTGGATTCAATACCCATTGGGGGGAGACACATTACATCAGACATAGCAAAAATTTTCTGTATTCCCAAATCTGAAGCTGAAAGATTAAAAAATATATATGGCTTAGCAATAAAGTCTGATATTGATTCTAATGATGTAGTTGAAATTAAAAGAGATAATGAAAAAACCATAATAAAACATGATGAGTTAACTGCTATTATACAAGCTAGACTTGAAGAGATCTTACATATAGTGGAATCTAAAATTAAAGAATTTAAAATTAATAATGTAGTTATTACTGGGGGGACTGCAAGAATATCACTTCTTAAAGACCTAATCAATACAATCTTAAATTGTAAGACTAGAGTTGGATATCCACAGAATATAGATTTTTCAAATAATAATAGTCTTGAACTCACTTCTGTATTGGGAGTGATCAAACATGTAGTTGATAATATGCAGGAGACATCTAATACCGGTAGTAATTATAACGATCAAACAAATAATAAACAAAAACTTTTTACTTGGTTAAAAAGAACTTTCTTTTCATAAAGATCCAAGACATCATTTTAATGTATATAATTTTAGCATAAGAAGATATATATGTATACTGGACCATAGTATACCCATTACATAAATCTCTCAAGATAATTATTTAGTTTTAATAAAAAAATGTTCTTGCATGTCAAATATTTTTTATTTATAATTGAATTTATAGAACTGATTATGCAAAATTCACTATGAAAATAAAACCAATAATTCTTGCTGGTGGTAGCGGTCAGAGATTGCTTCCATTTTTGAAATACAATTCACCTAAGCAGTTTTTGAGGGTACTGCATGGTATAGGTAACCTACTACAGAATACTCTAAACAGATTCCAGGATAAAAGTATCTTTGATAAACCAATTATTGTTGGAAGCTTAGTTCATAGAGAGAATCTTATAAGATCTCTTAAAGAGTTTAATTATGAGGTTGACAGCCTAATTCTTGAACATGAAGGCAGAAATACTGGACCAGCAATAACAGCTGCTTCTTTAGCTTTAGATGATAGTGCTTTAATGCTTGTACTACCTATAGATCACTATATTAGTAATGAACAAAAATTTCTTAAAAAAATTGTTGAGGTAGCTGAACTGATCGAAGATAATACAGAGAAAATTGCAACATTATTTGTTAAGAAGTCATCTGTCGAAAGCAATTATGGGCATCTAAAACTAGGAAAGCAGTTAAACTATAAACTACCTATGTTTGAAGTAGACAACTTTATAGAGAAGCCTGAGGTAGATGAAGAAGATGAAAAAATAGTCTGGAATAGCGGTATTTACTTTATGAAAGCTAGGACTTGTAAAAATATGATCTTGAAAAACGCACCACATATTCTAAATCACTCATACAAAGCAATAACTCAAGGCATAGAAAGAAAAATCAGTGGCTTAAAAGAGTTAGTCTTAAATGATAAGTACTTTAGCAGAAATACTAAGCTTTCATTTGACAAAATACTAACAATGCCATACGAACTACACAGTCTTATTAGTACTCACATAGGCACAGCTTGGGAAGATATAGGAATCTGGAGCGGTATAAAGAGACTTTGCGAGGATGCACAACATGCAGTAGCTATAAATAAGGAAATTTTTAAAATTTCATAATATAAATAATCTTCTAGTTAAGAATTGTAGCAAATGGCTTGCTATTAATTAATAAGCCAAAGTTTATATTATCATAAATAGAAAGAAAAAATATTGGTCTATATTAAATTTAATAATGGTCTTGTATTACAAAATGATTCATCTGAGAGATTTTTAAACGAGATCGAAAAGCCGACTTAGAGGATTGAAAAATAGTCCATATATATTCATCTTTATATTTACAAATAAAAATTCTTCAAGAGTATCATTAGTTGTAATTCCATTAAAAAGAACTTTACACCAAAGTTATAACATAAAGAATAATTTTAAATTTTATCTTATCTCACATAAAAAATGGCGGAAGGAAAGGGATTCGAACCCTTGTTACGCGAAATCACGTAAACATGCTTTCCAGGCATGCGCCTTCGTCCACTCGGCCATCCTTCCTGATAGAGCTACTTGCTTTCTTGAGGTAAAATATTCAACTCCAGATGCACAACTACGTCATGATGAAGCTTAATCTGAATATCATTCACAACACCAACTTCTTTCAATTTATACGGAATAAATACCTTGTTAGCATCAATTTCAACTCCATAACTCTCCTTAATAGCATTAGTAATATCACGTTGAGATATAGCACCATAAAGCTTCATATCACGACTAGCTTCACGAATAAGAGTTATAGAAGCGTGCACGAGTTTACTACGAAGCACTTCAGCCGCAGTAAGATTTTGATTTTCAATCATCTCAAGCTCATGTTTACTACGCTCAAATTCAGCAAGATTAGCTGGTGTAGCACGTTGAGCAATAGCACGAGGTATAAGGTAATTTCTAGCAAAACCAGGTCTAACAGTTACAATATCACCGATGTTTCCCTGTCTGCATTTTTTCAAAAAAATAACTTTCATGTTAGAATTTCATTATTTTGTTTACATGCCAGAAGCAAAAGGTAACAAAGCAAGCAACCTAGCGATTTTTATCTCACGTACGAGCTTCTTATGAATATAGCTCGGCAAACCTGTTATTCTCCTAGGAATGATGCGTCCACGGCCTTTTGTAATATATTGCTTCAACAACTCAACATTTTTATAGTTAATCAGATGATAGTTCTGAACCAAATGAGAGTCTGGCTTCTTCCGTGCAACCTCGGCTGTTTTATTAAAGAGCAAAAGGTTCGAAATATAACCATCTTGAGTAGTAATATTATTCTGCATCTTTCACCTCTTTTTTTATTTCTTCTTTCTTTTCAACCACTTTAGGTGGTACAACTTCAATTTCATGCTCACCTGTTTGTGACTGTATCATGAATGAAGGACTAGAGTCAATCTTGTCAACTTTGAGAGTCATGAACCTAATGATATTTTCTTTGATTTTATAATATCTCTCAAGTTCGGCGATAGCATCAGGAGATGCTTTAATGCATAACATTATATAGTGACCACGCTTGTTTCTATTAATAGGATATGATAGCTGTTTGAGCCCCCAATATTCATGCTTGATCACTTCGGCGCCAATGTTAACTAGGATTGACTTAAACTCATCTGTGATGCTTTTAACACCGTTAATTGACGTATCCTGCCTTAAAATTGATATAGTTTCGTAAAAATTCATAATTAAAAGTTTATTACAACTGGGACTGCTCGTATCCCTCGGTCTCACGAGTTGCGAAAATCTTTACCAACTAAATGAACTTCACTTAAAGTTGGATTGTGAGCAAAGATTGGCAATCCCGGCGCGACTCGAACGCGCGACCTACTGATTAAAAGTCAGTTGCTCTACCAACTGAGCTACGGGATCACATGAGACCATTTTAATCACATTTTTTTATGAAAAGCAAGAGGTAATGATGTGATTTTATAAATTTTTTGCAAAATATAACTAAGATATAGTTAATTAATAATTAACAACAAATAGAGAAAATGCAGAAAATCAATGATTTGAGTCTGGAGAATTTTATAAATTTTTCAGTAAATCAACTGAATTGTATAGCCTATAATTTATATCTCATAAATCCTCAAATAATAGATAATACCGCCTCATGTTTCGAAATAGCACCTCTTCTACAATAAGATGTTCAAAGATTAGATAATGATTCTGAACGAAAAAATATTGTATCTTCTCTAGACAACGATATTGTGCAAGCTCACCAGTATATGGCATAGATAAATTATGCAAAAATGTAGTAAAAAGGGATTTGTATCAAAAGCAAAAATATACTAACTGTGTTAGCTCTGAAATGAGAGTCAAAATGTATAAAAATGCAATTAAAATTAAACTTTTCAAGTGATATTAATATAGAATATGAGCAAGATGAAGCCAAAAAAAATGTTCAAATGCTATGATTGAATCAATATTAATTGACTGGATTAAACAATCTCATAAAACAGAAACATCAGAAAATTTTCTTACAGAAACTGTAAATAAGAAGTTACATGTATTTTTCCAGAGCAAGTCATCAGAATAGGCATCATCTATAGCTTGTTGAATAACCTTTGCTTAGTTAAGCATACTCACCTCCAATATAGAGTATATCAGCTATTTAGCCCTTATTGCATAGCCTGATAGTAGTACTTCCTCGATAATGTTGTGAAAAACCGGATAATATCGCAACCTTTGCAAATTCCTGACTCACTCTCACCTACATTGACCACTAAGTAAGAATAGTTTTATGACTCAGGAAAAATAAAAACGTTCTTTAATTTTTTAAACTTCCTAGTTATCACAAGAAGTTCGTGAGGAACTGTACATTAACTAATTAAAACAATAAAAAAATTATACTTTGAATACTTGGCCTTCTCTCAGTTGTATCAACTGCTTCTGCTAGTGCTCCTAGCAAACAACATTAAATATCAGCTATAGCAAACCAAACAGAAAAAATTGAAATCAATATAAAGATCATAGTTAGGAAGATTGCAAAATCATCTTAGCTCTCGCTTCAATTTGTGGTCTGAAGTGCTTAATTAGTCCTTGGATTGGCCAGGCTGCTGCATCACCTAGAGCACAGATAGTATGACTTTCTATCTGCTTAGTTAAGTTGTAGAGCTTATCGATCTCAGCTACTGCAAAATCACCTGTAACCATCCTCTGCATAATACGATAGAGCCAGCCAGTGCCTTCGCGACAAGGAGTACATTGTCCACAGGACTCATGCATATAGAAGTGAGAAAGTTTAGTAATTGCTTGTACTAGATCAGTTGATTTATCCATCACTATCACAGCACCAGTTCCAAGGGCAGTACCAACAGCTCTTAGACTATCAAAATCCATAAGAACTGTTTCACAGATATCTTTTGGTATCATTGGTACAGAAGATCCACCAGGTATAACAGCCAATAGATTATCCCAACCACCACGCACACCACCAGCATGTTTCTCAATTAAATTCTTAAGAGGTATAGACATCATTTCTTCAACATTACAAGGATTATTAACATGTCCAGAGATAGAAAATACTTTAGTACCAACATTATTAGAATTACCGATTGAAGCAAACCATTCAGATCCTCTTCTCAAGATTGTAGGAATTACAGCAATTGTTTCAATATTATTTACTACTGTTGGGCACCCATATAAGCCGCAAACAGCAGGAAAAGCAGGTGGTTTTAGTCTTGGCATGCCTTTTCTACCCTCCAAACTATTAATTAAAGCACTCTCCTCGCCACATATATATGCACCAGCACCGCGATGTAGGTATAGGTCAAAATCATAACCAGAGTTACATGCATTTTTTCCGAGCAATCCATCAAAATAGGCCTCATCTATAGCCTTCTGGATCATCTTTGCTTCGTTAGCATATTCACCTCTAATATAGATATATCCGCTATTAGCTCTTATTGCATAGCCTGACAATAGTGCTCCCTCGATAATTTTGTGAACTTCATACCGGATAATATCGCGATCTTTGCAAGTCCCTGGTTCACTCTCATCTGCATTTATCACTAAGTAAGATGGCTTAGTTGGGTTTTTAGGCATAAATGACCATTTAGTGCCTGTTGAAAAACCAGCTCCACCACGACCTCTCAGTCCTGATGCCTTGACTTTCTCAATTATTTCATCTTGAGAATTGCTTTTGATTATCTGATCAGTATGTGACCAATCATCTCTTTGCATAGAAGACTTAAGATCGATTTTCTCTCGATTAACTAGATTTTTAAAGATTCTATCTTTTTCTTGCAGCATATCCGTAATTTGGTATAAGAAACGAAAAATAGAAAGATGAGTGAAGAAACTCTAAGCCAATTTATCCTAAAGAAAATATCAAACTTCTCACGGATAGTGGGAGGATTACTGTTTTTAGGTGTAATCATATTAGCTTATGGTCTTATGTATTTTTCTAATGATATTCCTGATTATAGCAGCTTACAAAACTATAATCCACCTACAATCACACGTCTTTATTCACAAAACCTTGAGTTGATGACAGAATATGCTCAAGAACCACGGATTTTCACTAAAACTAATGATATTCCAAAGGATCTTATAAATGCTTTTATTGCTACAGAAGATAAAACTTTCTTCGAGAATTATGGAATAGATCCAATAGGAATACTTCGCTCAGCAATTAAAAATATTGAGAATTTATCAACTGGTAAGAGAGCTATTGGTGCTTCAACTATAACTCAGCAGGTAGTGCAGAGCTTTATAATTGGTAAAAAGAAGACTCTCGATAGGAAGATATTAGAAGCAATTTTAGCCTATAGAATCAGTATAAAACTCTCAAAAGAGAAGATCCTAGAATTATATTTAAATCAGATATTTTTAGGTAATAACTCATATGGTGTAGCACAGGCAGCTAAAACCTATTTTAATAAAGATTTATCGCAACTAAATATAGCAGAATGTGCAATGCTAGCATCTCTCCCAAAGGCACCATCTGCTTTCAGCCCATACTCTAATCCAGGAAGGCTATTAGAAAGAAGAAACTGGGTACTTCAGAGAATGCATGAAGAGGAAATGATTAGCGCTGATGAAATGATAGAATATATAAAAACAGAACTTGGGGTTACTGCAAAACAAAGTAATCAACAATCAAAAAAATACTTATTTTACACAGAAGAAGTTAAAAAAAAATTGATAGAATTTTATGGCGAAAATACAATAAATACAAAAGGTTTAACAGTAACTACAAATATGGATGAAAAGATTCAGGAAAGAGCTGTAAACTCACTACATTATGGAATAGAAGCCTATGATAAAAGAAATGGTTGGCGAGGTCCAGTAGGAAAAATTTCACTTGACAATTGGAAAAATAATCTTCAGCAATTTACAGACGATTTTATCAAAAAAAATGGCTTACTTAATCCAGATAAGCAACTTGGAGCTGTAATATCTATCAATGATAAAGAAGCTGGAATCGGTGTTTTATCTAGTAATGAAACACATAAGATTCCATTTAAAAACCTAAAGTGGGCTAAGCCCAAGTTAAAAAATGGAGGTCTCGGAGAATCACCAAAATCACCCAAGAGTATTCTTAAAATAGGAGATGTAATAGCAATCAGTATTGATAAAGATAAGATTCTTAATCTAGACCAAATACCGGAAGTTAATGGAGCTATTGTAGTAATAGAAAACTATACAGGAAAAGTTCTAGCACTAGTTGGTGGGTATAATCCTTATTCAACCTACTTCAATAGGGTAACGCAAGCAGAAAGACAGCCCGGTTCAGTATTTAAAACTTTAATATATCTAGCAGCGGTAGAAAAT
Source organism: uncultured Candidatus Midichloriaceae bacterium (assembly GCA_964529685.1). Taxonomy (GTDB): domain Bacteria; phylum Pseudomonadota; class Alphaproteobacteria; order Rickettsiales; family Midichloriaceae; genus JALQUO01. Next base: position 460,219 of record CAZGZC010000001.1, read on the forward strand.
GGCTTTAGCAAGGATAGTATATTAATAGATGAACCAATAGAGATTAGCCAAGGACATGGTATGCCTAACTGGCGCCCTCAAAACCTTACACATCAGTTCAACGGTGCTGTGACAATGCAGGAGGCTTTCACCAGATCACTTAATATTCCTGTGATACAAGTAGGAATTGCACTTGGTTTAGAGAAAATCTATGAATTATCTAGTAGACTAGGGCTATACCCAGGGAAAAAGAATAAAGAAGTTCCGTGCAAACAAGACGAAATAGCTAAAAAATACTGCACCAACTACTCACTTCTCTTAGGGTCGTTTGAAACAACTTTAATGCAACTTACAAGTGCCTATGCAGCTATAGCTAGTGGAGGATATGAGATACAACCCTCCCTTATAAGTAGTATATATGATAACAGCAGTGAGATGCTTTATAAAGATCAAAACTTAATTTTGTTTGAGAATAATGATGAAATAAAGATGAGGTATTTCACTAAAAAACTCATTAAAAAATCTGCAAATGAAAAAATAATTGAGATGCTACAAAATGTTCTTTCACGTCAGAGTCTCGTATTAAAACTTTTAGTCGCAGGTAAAACTGGTACAACTAATGATAGTATGGATACTTGGTTTGTAGGTAGTTCACAAGATTTTACAGTTGGAGTTTTCATTGGTCATGATATACCTAAATCACTCGGTAAAAACGAGATTGGTGCAACAGTTGCAAGGCCTGTTTTCATGCACTTTATGCGTTCAATGATAGGAGATATTGTAGATGGTCCAATAGGTAAACTTCGCTCAACAGTTGAAATGATCAATACTGGAGATGAAATTGATGATGAAGTTGACGTAGATGAGGTCGAGGATCTTGAGTCAATATCAGAAATTTTTAAGAAAAAGCCAGAAATTGTGCTTGATATAGGTGATCCTTGTCTAGATTGCGAAGATGCATTTAGTATCAAGAGATACTTGAATGATTAGCAAAATAAAGATAGATATTTTGGGTTCTCAATACTCTTGTAATAAGACAATATTCTCAATATATCTGTCTATTTCCCAAGGTATTTCAGATAAATCATAACCATTCTCATTGCAACTATTGATGAGTTCATATAATTTATATCCCTTGTTTTTTAAATTAGCTAGCTGCTCAAGATAAGCACCATTATCATTACTGATTGAATACTCACTGATAATTTTCACTTTGGGAAACTTCTCTAGAATTTTTTCCATACCTTGTAAAGCTAAACCTTCACAACCTTCAATGTCCATTTTGATAAAATCAAGTCTATCTAATTTATCTAATAAATGATCATCAAGTATAACAGATGATGTTGTCATCGTTGAGAAGTCAGAGGCTAACGATGCACTTCTTTTCTGTAAATCATAAAGAGATGCATCAGCTGAAGCACCAGGATTACTATTATAATAGCCAAATGTCTTTGGACTACAATCATTTGATACAGCTAGATTAAAAGCTTCAGTATTATAAGTTGCGTTATTTGCTTCTAAGTTGATTTTTAGTAAGTCATATATTATTGGTAAGGCTTCATAAGTATATACTTTACCTGAGCTACCAACAAGCTGGGAAAATAGTGTTGTATGATAACCAACATTTGATCCAAGCTCTAAAATAACATCGCCTTCTTTTAGGTTTTTTATGAAAAAATTTGTATTTGCTCTGTCCCAGATACCAGTATCCTTAACAGTTGGTGCAATGCAATTATCGCTTTGAAAAAATAAAATATTATTTCCAGTTGATGTTTGATATGGTCCTTGATAAATAAAAGATAAGGTACTTAAGGTATCGTCATGTTCAATAGTGACTCCAGCAATATTTGTAGTTGATGTTTGATATGCTTCTTTATGAGGAAAATATTTTTTCTTTCGCATTTAATACTATCTTTATTCTGTTAACTAGATGTAAATTCTATAGTATTGCCCTCTCTAATTAAAACTGATATTTGACTTAAAATAGATATTATCTACAAAAATGTATTAATTTTACGTATATGTTACAAATATATAACACAGTAATATGTCTTTATGAAAAAATTTAGACTACTTTGTGTGATATATCTTGATTTCTTGATATCGATTTCTAGCAGCCAAGAGTCCTATTAAGATATAGAAGCAAGAGATAGCTATAAATGATAAAATCAATGGCATAAGTAGATCATGATGAATTTTGACTCCATCAGACCTGAAAACACTTGCATCTTGATGAATGCTATTCCATGCATTAACGGAAAACTTGATGATTGGGACATTTATTAGACCAACTATAGTGAGAAGAGCAGTAGACTGTTCAATAACAGCATTATTACCGCCATGATTCCTCAGGATGTAACAAACAGACAAGAGGCAAAATTGAATGAAAACAGCTGTAAGTCGCGGATCCCAGATCCACCAAGTACCCCAAGCAGCTTTTCCCCATATAGCACCTGTGACAAGTGTGATAAGACTTGCATTAAGAGACACAATTGTAGCAGCGCTAGACAGAATACTACAAAACCTATCACTATAAATAAGATACGTAACAGAAAAAATACCTAATAAAATATATGAAACAAGAGATATCCAAGCACAAGGAACATGTATATACATTATCTTTATAAGTCCACCTTGTAAGTAATCATCTGGAACATAAACAAAAATCCAAATTGCAGATGCGGTATAAGACAAAAATGTCAAACAAGACAAAATAAGTATAACTAACTTGTAATGCCTTGTAACTAATCGCCTAGCAAAGAATGTCAGATAAGATAAAAACTTATTCATCAATACGCTTGACACAATTATCTTTGCCTAGTATCTCCATCATATCGTATATTCCAGGAGAAGCAAAAGTACCTATTATCGAAGCACGCAAGCACTGCATGATAAGTGAATCTTTAATAGCATTACTCTGAGCAAATACCTTAAAAGCAGCTTTAATATTTTCAAAATCCCATAATTCAACAGATAATATTACATCTTTAAGCTGTCTTATAAGACTACCTTCAGTTATAACTAACTGCTGAGATTTCTCATCGAGATCAACTTTTTTCACTAACAAGTTAAACATTTCTGCAATCTCAACAAGAGTGTTACACCTCACTTTAAATAACCCAATAGCCCTCCTAGCCTTAGACAAAAATTCATCATCTCGCTGGCCGGACCAAAAACTTAAAACTAATTGAAACAACTTTTTTTCATCAAGCAAATTAATATAATGTGCATTAATAAAATTGAGCTTATCTCTATCGAATCTAGCAGGAGACTTACTAATATCAGCAACATCAAAAAACTTCACAGCCTCCTCTTTATTGAGAATCTCTTGACTGCCATCTCCCCCCCAGCCAAGACGTAAAAGATAATTACAGAGTGCCTCAGGTAAATAACCAGCATCTCTATAGTACTCAACACCAAGTGCACCATGTCTTTTAGACAGCTTAGTACCATCAGATCCATGAATCAGCGGTATATGAGCATGCATTGGAACATTCCATTCCATCGCATTATAGATAAGTATCTGCTTAAAAGTATTAGTTATATGATCATCGCCACGAATTACATAGTTTACTCCCATATCATGGTCATCTACAACTACAGCTAGAAGATATGTAGGTGTCCTATCAGACCGAAGAATTATTACATCTGTCAATTCTGAGTTTTTTATCTTTATTTCCCCTTGTACAGTATCATTAAAACTAGACAGGCCATCAACTGGTGCTTTCATTCGTACTACAGGTTTTACACCTTCCCTAGATTTCATTTCTTTATTTCTCCAAGGACTTTTAACATGAGTATATGGATCATTTTTCCTCTGTGCATCAATCTCATCTTGCATCATATAGCAATAGTAAGCTTTCCCGCGCATTACTAACTCTTCAGCAACCTCAACATGTCTAGCAACCCTCTCGCTTTGAATAACTATTTCATCATCAGCATTTAATCCAAGCCATTCGAGAGTTTCTAGGATCTGCTTCTTAGCATCTTCTGTTGACCTATCCTTATCAGTATCTTCAATCCTCAGTAGATATTTGCCACCACAATATTTAGAATAAAGCCAATTAAATAGAGCTGTTCTTGCACTGCCAATATGGAGCATCCCAGTTGGAGATGGTGCAAACCTAGTTATAGTTCTCATAACTTTTTAGTTGACTTTAGCATAGATATTTATAATATATAAACAGTTCTCAGATGCTTTACCGATCGCGATAGGCTAACTCTCAAGCTGCGGATAATCAGATCCACTTGGCATTAAACTATAAGTCCTGCTATCATGTCCTCATTCATCAACCTCACTAATCGAGAAATCGCTGAATTCTGAAAATTGATCCTCCATGAGCTTACGTGCAAGATCTCATGTTATCTCAGATTCATTTACATTATTTTATCCCTCGTTCATATTCACAATAACAAGCGCAGGTTTAAGAATTCTATCATGAATTGTATATCCAGCCTGAATTACATCAACAATCTGATTATTCGATTTCTCAGATATAGAAACTTTCGATATTGCCTGATGATATTGATGATCAAACTCCTCATCAACAGGAAAAATTCTCTTTACATCATATTTAGCAAAGCTCTTATCTAGCAACTTGAGTGTCATATCAATTCCATCAAACATACCTACAATTTTTGAGTCACTCATGTCAAAATCCTTTTTAAACTCTAGTGCACGATGTAAACTCTCCATAACTTCAACGAGATCTTTAGAAAATTCACTTATTGCAAACTTTCCTTTATCATCTAACTCACGAGCATGTCTATTTCTAAGATTTTGATTTTCTGCTCTTTCACGCATCATCATATCATCTTTAACTGCTAATGCTTCACGGAGTCTAATAATTTCGTCTGCTAATTTTTGCAGTTTATCCTGTAAATTATCAACTTCTATTGTATCACCACTTACAATTTCTTCAATTTTTTCTTGCTTTGACATAATGCTTTTTCTTTTAAATTATATGAACTATTCCCAAGAATTCAAGAGCTGCTCTAATTATTCTTCTTAGATTCAATTATAAGTTTTGCATTGAGATCAAAGCTTTATCAGTAAAATTTTTAGTTATAGATGTGCAATTCACAGATCATTTTCGATACCCATCTTCTATTTGAGGAATGATTTTCTGCATCTCCTGCCTCGCTGCGCCATATCTAGTCCAATTCTGAACAGCTTGACATTCATCTTGAAAAGGAGCAAAATTTTTCCCTAACCATGATTCATTGCACCACTTAGCTATACCATAGAGAACACTCAGTATTTTGTCCTTAATTTGTCTAATTAATCCATTCTCGAGAAGATCACACTTATCCTTTGCAGAGAAAAGATAATCAGTAATTCGTCCATGGTTACGATCTAGTAATAACTCTTGCTTTTGCTGTCGCATTAATGGAGATAGTATATCATATAATTCATTTAGTTTTCGTTTAATTTCTTCTGTGAATGTGATTCGAGTCCCTAATTGCCCCAATTGCCTATCAATGCATTGCTTTATAGAAGCTCTAAAGCTTTCTTCTTCACCATTTTTCATAGCATCTAAGATATCATTTGGTGTTATCTTAATCTGTGTTTGCATAAGTTCTTTATTTTGTGTTTTATTTGCTAAATCTTAGCAAAAAAATATTACAAATATATTACAACTTATCATTTTTTATATATCTCATAACATAAACTACATGAAAAAGCATCATAGTGATGAGTAAAATTGGTATAAAGAAAACTTTAAAATTTATCCAGTAATCTTCACTAATCCTCCAAATGATCTCGTTAGTTGTAGCTACTGTAAATAGCAATACAATCCAATGAATTGAGAATTTTCTCCAAACATCATTTGATACCTCACTATCAACAAGTGAAACATAAATTTTTTGTATATAGAATTTCTGCAGAAATATAATATCAATCAGTAAAAACAGAGCAACTCCGCTGTAAATAATAGTTGGTTTCATCTTAATAAAACTCGAATCATCCATGATTATTGTACTTCCTCCCATAATAAGCAAAGTTGCTAAGTTAATTAAGCTCAATTTTGAAACTTTTTTATGTTTCGAGTATTCTATAAGCAGTGTAATTACACTCGTTATTCCAATTCCTATAGTTGCTACAAAAATATTATAAAGCTTATATAAAGCGAAAAAAATCACAATTGGGAGAAACTCTATAAATCTGTACATATTAATTGTTTAGATTGATTTGAAAAGACGCGGAAAGAATTATATTATACAACAAACGAATTTTCAAACTTGATAGTGGAAACAATAACTTCTAGAGAGACATACATACCTTATTTCATACTAATATTAATTTTATTCAGTATCACCACAGCCTATGCCGCAGAAAAAGATAGTGCTCAATTTAAAATCTCTAACATATACGTCAGTGAGAAGAATGGTAATTTAGTTGACTCACAAACTCTAGCAATACTAAATGGATCGCGAGAAGCTTTCTCAAAGCTGATTTTGAAAATTAACGCAAATTCTGACAAGTCAAAAATAGATCACTGCCTAATGAAGTTCAAAAACATAGATTCTCTCGTTGAGAGCTACTCTATCGAGTCTGAAAGAATGACTTCCAGATCATATTCAGGATATGTAACTTTTGTATTTAAGCCACAAGGAGTTGAAAGTTTTATGAATTCTTGTGGATTAAATTATGCTTCTGTCTCACCTGGCACTATCCTCTTTGTGCCAATTGTCATTGATCAAGGAAATTATTCAATGATTAACCAAGAGGAGAATCCAGATTTATTTGATATAATCAGTAATATAGGAGAAAAATTTAATTTGTTAGAGCTAAAACCTCTTTATGTTTCAAACTTACTTGAAATGCAACAATCTAATCTTAAACAAATTACTGAAGGGAGCTATAATGAAGTGGAGAATATTCTCCAATCTACAGGAGCCTCAAGTATATTAGTTGCCATTGTAGAATCTACAACTCCCAGAAAAATAGTAATCGACGTTAAAATGTTGACGAAAAACGAACACTACCATAACACTCTCACGTATGAAAAACAGAATAAAGAAGATAACAAAAGCTTTCTAAAGAGAGCGATTGACTCTACTTTACAGAACATAGATGCAGTATGGAAACGTGGTTTTAAAGATAAAACAGAAAATGTTTTCAGCTCTGGAGTCATGGTGGAGATGCAAACTCCTGCTGATTGGAGTAAAATAAGCAAAATTCTTAACTCTATTGATATTATCAAACAATATAAATTTCAAACGATCACAAACGATTCAGTCGAGTTAGAGATCAAATATTCTGATTCTCCAATTGCGCTAAGCCAAAAATTATATGAAAACAGTATTGCAATATTTAAGAGGGGAGATAGAACAGTAATGAAGATTATACAAAACTAACTTTATAATGAAAAGATTCTTAATAATTTTAAGTATACTACAATTATTTAATTTTCATGTATCAGCTGAAACAAATATTCCGCCACTTCCTTCTCAAAATAGTCTTAGTAATGCAACAGAAAGCTCTATAGAACAAGCAAAAAAACAGGTACCTCCAAAACCATATGATAAACCTCATTTAGGGATTAGGATTGGTGTAAGCTCAAGTGAAAATGATCTTCATCTACCACTTGGAAGTACTATTTGTATTTTTTTAAATAATACCAATAGTAAGAATTGTAGAGTTGTACAGTATAAAAGTTCTTTTGAAGCTATAAATAGTATGTTAAATGGTGACGTCAATATAGTTTTAACTGACTCAGTAACTAGTAAGTTTTTTCTTGATAAAAGCAACAAAATAGAAACAAAAAAGATACGTTTTGTAAGTTCTCTCTTTGATGAAAAATTAGTCTTTATAACAAGAAAAGATTTGAATATTAAACAACTTTCATCTTTAAAAGGAACTTCAATCAATATATCTCAGAAAGATTCTTTAAACAGAATAATTTTTGACGATCTTATCGCTTACATGAAGTGGCAGATAAGTGATTTCAAAACCGTTAGTGAATTTACAAATGATGAAGCAATAAAAGGCATATGCAAAGGTATAGTTGATGCAACACTTATTGTTGCTGAAGATATGAATAAAGATCTCAAAGATGTTACACGCTTATGTGAACTTAATATAATTAATCTCTCACAAGATGAAATTAACACTATGACTCAAAATCCAGCATATATACCAACAAAAATTGATGGAGGTACATATGTTGGAATGCCTAATGATATAAATACAGCTGCTGGTAGAGCTATTCTCCTTTCCACAAGTCAAGTATCAAATGAACAGATTTATTTCCTTATTTCTGAAATCTCTAGGCATTTAAAAGAAATAAGATTACTTCATTACTCTCTGAATAACTTGTCAATGGAAGATTGTTTGAATCTAACAAGGATTGCTCCTTTACATGATGGTGTGCTAGAATTTATGGAAAAGAGTAATTTGAAAGAGAAGAATTAGTATGATATGATCGATCGATATGAAAAACTCTGGCACATAAAACTGAGTTTAAAGAAGAAACTAAAAATAATTTTTTTTGAAAAATGGCATCATATACAGCATCCACAACCTTTGTCAAACCAAAGGAAGTTAAAAGAAATTGGTGGATTATAGATGCAGCTGATAGTGAATCAGTTGGGCGTCTTGCAGCGAGAGTTGCAATGGTTCTTCGTGGTAAGCATAAAGCAAGCTACACTCCTTATATAAACTGCGGAGATCACGTAGTAATCATAAATGCAGATAAAGTAAAAATCACAGGCGATAAAAAAAACCAGAAGATTTTCTATTGGCACACAAACCATCCTGGTGGTATCAAGGAAAGAACTTGGGATGAAATTTTAAGGAGTAAGCAACCAGAGAGACTTCTGAAGAAAGCAATTGAGCGTATGATGCCAAAAGAAAGCCCTCTCGCTACAGAACAGTTTAAAAAACTTTTACATGTGTATAATGGTACTGAACATCCGCATGCAGGACAGAGTCCACAGCAATTCAAATTTTTTAAGGATAAAAAAACAGCAGCTTAAATATAAGAATAATAATATGACACAACCACGTAATGCACAAGATTTTTATGCAACAGGCAGAAGAAAAACAGCTTCTGCTAGAGTATGGATCAAGAAAGGGACAGGTAAGGTAACTGTAAATAACAGGAAACTTGAAGAATACTTTGGCCGCGATACACTGAAAGTCATGGTTCTACAGCCATTTGTTCAAGTAGAAGCTATAAACGAATATGATGTTTTCTGCACAGTCTCAGGTAGCGGCTCTACAGGACAAGCAGCTGCAATTAGACATGGAATAAGCCGTGCATTAGATCTCGCTAATCCAGTTTTCCGTCCACAACTAAAAGAGGTTAAACTACTAACTCGCGATAGTAGAGAAGTTGAAAGGAAAAAGTACGGTCGTAAAAAAGCTCGTAAGCGTTTCCAATTCTGTAAACGCTAGTCATATGCTCCCCATGGAGCAAACCTCCCTCAACTTAAGCACTCGGAACACTAATTATCTTTGGATAAACAAAAAATAGTGTATAATCTCAATAAAAATGGATAATTTTATAGGTCAAAAAGTTCTCTTAACCGGTGCAACAGGCGGCATTGGTCAAGCAATTCTTAAATCATTCATTGAAGCTGGCGCCACAGTTATTGCTAGCGGCACAAGGCAAAAAGTTTTAGAAGAGATCTGCAAAGAACTTGGAGATAGAGCAATTCCTATAACTTGTGATCTAAATAGTCAAGAGTCAATCAAAAATCTCTGCAATACAGCAGTTGAACTGCTAAGCAAAATAGATATTCTTGTTTGTAATGCGGGTATCACTAAGGATAACTTCAGTATGATGATGAAGATGGAGCAGTGGAATGATGTGATCAACGTTAACTTAACTGCAACTTTTCTCTTAAACCAACTTGCTTCAAAAGTAATGCTGAAACAAAAGTTCGGAAGAGTAATCAATATAGCTTCAGTAGTCGGTGTTACAGGTAATCCTGGCCAAGCAAACTATGTGGCATCTAAAGCTGGTATGATAGGTTTTACTAAGTCAATGGCTGACGAGTTTGCAACAAGAAATATAACTTTTAACTGTATTGCACCAGGATTTATAGAAACGCCAATGACAGATAAACTAAATGATTCTCAGAAGGCAGAAATATCTAAAAAAATACCCATTGGTAGAATGGGAACACCAGAAGAAATAGCTCATGGAGTACTATTTTTAGCATCAGATAAGAGCAGTTATATCACCGGTCATACACTTCATATAAATGGTGGTATGTTTAAAAATTAACTGATATGAAAGAAAAAATTCAATCTATAATTGATGAAAAGATAAAAAATTCTAGGGTATATGATCTTCTAGAAAAAAATGATATACTATACATCATGATAGATATACAAACACCAGTCGAACAAAAACTATCAATATCACTAGAAAAACTTATTTCAGACCAGCTGCAAGTAAAAACTAAACTCTGTTTGACACAAATTAAATCTCAGCAAACCAAACAAATAAAAGTTAAAAGAAAGATCCCTGGCGTAAAAAAAGTTATAATGATCTGTTCTGGTAAGGGAGGAGTAGGCAAATCGACTATTAGTTCGTATCTAGCTTATTGTCTAAGCTTGACTAGGCATAAAGTTGGATTATTTGATTCAGACATATACGGCCCATCAATTGGAAAAATATTTAACATTGAAGATGAAATTAAAATACAAGATGGAAGGTTTATTCCTCACGAGAAATTTGGCGTAAAGCTAATGTCTATAGGATTTATTGTTAAATCAGATGATGCTTTGGTCTGGCGCGGTCCAATGGTAACAAAAACTCTTAGCCAGATGCTTCTTCAAACTAATTGGAAAGAACTTGATTACCTAATAATTGACACACCACCAGGTACAGGAGATGTCCACCTTAGCCTAGCTGAGAACTATGAGATAGATGGTGCAATAGTTGTTTCAACGCCTCAATCTCTTGCACTTGCTAATGCACACCGTTCAGTTGATATGCTTGAGAAGTTAAAGATAAATTTACTTGGAATTGTAGAAAATATGGCCTACATAATCAATCAAGATAGCTCTAAAAACTTCATCTTTGGAGAAGGAAATATAGAGAATTATTCAGCAGATAAGCGATTAAAGCTATTAGCTCAAATACCTATAATACAAGAAATATCTCAAAGTAGTTTCACAAAGAATAAAAAGCATTTAAGTAAATTTATTTCTCTTGCGAATTTCCTTTATTGAAAATCATTTTGTTAAAGTTAGATAAAGTATCAACATGACTACCCCATCCTTGTTTTAGCGGCGCATCCTGCGACTGAGATCTCTCTTGAGGGGTCTCATTGCAAGCCTCTGTTAGTTGCTTGAATAATGTCTGTTGCTTTTCAGTTAGATCTTTGTGCTTGTTTTTTGGCTTTAAATGCTGTCTTAAAAAAATCCTTTCTTCTTTATTTATAGGTATTGACTTTCTTACTTTATTTTGTATCTCTATAAAAGTTTGTTGTGCTTGACTGAAGTTCTGTTTTGGTGGAATAAAATCTTTAATATTATTTAAATTATTGTTTACTTTTCTTAATAATAACTGTTCTTGTGTAGTTAAACCCTCAAAATTACTAATTGTATTTTTAATAAATTGTAGTAAGCCTTTTATCTCTTTATTATCTCGTTTAAGAGACGCAGATGCTTCTAGTTGTTCAACAATTTTTGTTAAAGGTGTCAAATAATTTGGTCCTCTTAATTTCCTCTCTTGTAATCTGAATAAATCTCTTAATCTAGGAAATGTTGTGGTCATATATTGTTCTAAATTCTCTAGTGCACATGCAAACTTACCATGTTGCACTGCATTTATCACTTTATATAAAACTCCAGTGTTCTTCACTTCTGTTGCTTCTTCTTTTAACAAGTATTTCATATTTTATTTTTATTATTAATTTTATTATTTAAAATACTTACCTAAAGTTTTTAGGTAAATTAAAACTAGTATCAGGTTGCATATTTTGTTTTATTATTTTCTATCTAAAGGAGAAATATTAAGAAAAGATTAAAAAAATTTACTTTTCTTAGAATTTATATAAAGTTTTTAGAAAAAATTATGAAAATTAAAGATATTATTGAAAATTCTTGGGCAAGCGGTGATCTTAGTAATGATGTTAAAGAAGCAGCAGTTATAACTCTAAGTTTAATAAATTGTGGAGAAGCTGTAATCTGTGAGAAAATCGACGAGAGCTGGTCTATAAATGATTGGATTCGCAAGGCAATCCTACTTTACTTCCGTACAAATGATGCATATGTGATAGAAGGTAATTTCTTTGATAAAATTCCTTTAAAATTTAATAATTGGTCTCAAGAACAATTTCAAACTGCGGGAATTCGAGTTGTACCAGGCGCAGTAGTTCGCTCTGGAGTATATTTGTCTCCTGGTGTAGTTGTAATGCCTTCATTTATCAATATTGGTGTTTTTGTTGGTAAAAACACTATGATCGATATCAATGCAACTCTGGGTAGCTGTTGTTATATTGGTGATAACTGTCATATTGGCGCTGGCACTGTTATTGGTGGTGTCCTTGAGCCCTTACATGATAAGCCTACTATAGTTGAAAACAATGTATTTATAGGTGCTTGCTGTAGCATTACAAGTGGTATCATTATTTCTGAAGGAGTTGTAATTGCACCTGGAACTCACATATCATCTTCAACTAAAATATATGATTCTACAACTGGTAGTTTATCTTATGGAGTGATACCTAAGGAAGCTGTAGTTGTATCTGGTGTATTGCCGCGCGAGGATGGTGTAAATATTGCTTGTGCAGTGATTGTGAAGTATGCTGATTCTAAGACGAGAAAAAAAGTTGGTATAAATAATTTGTTACGCTAATTCATGAAGCAAATATCTCTACCTATAGTTGTAGAACCATCTGATTGTTGTGAATTTTTAGTTTCCACTTGTAATGAAGAGGCTTATAAACTACTGATTGAACAATACACCTTTACTCATCGCATAACTCTTTTAGGTCCTCAAATGTCCGGCAAAACTAGGCTTGCAAAGCTTTGGTGTGGGGATGGATTTTACATCAATTGTGAGAATGATGAGTTAAATTTTAGAGCTATAAATCATTATAATTGCTTAGTGATTGATAATTTCAATTTAGCAAACGAGACTGAGCTCTTCCATACACTGAATCGTTGTAATGATCGCGGAATAGATGTGTTACTAGTCTCAAGTGAAAAACATAACTTCAAGCTGCCTGATTTGATATCTAGGGTTAACGCCTCTTTTCCATTGCAGATCTTCGCTCCTGATGTAAATTTTTGTACTTTAGTTGTACAAGAGCTTTGCATCATGAATAGCATTAAATTGAAAAATACTACTCTAGATTACATTAAGTATAACATTAGGTTTGATAATTTTGCTGATTTGTGGAGGTTTAGGATGCAACTTAAGATTGCATGTGATGAGAATCGTATGGTACTAGATATTAATATTTTTAAGGTGGTTTATGATAATTGGTGTAGGGTGTGATGTGGTTCAAATTCCCAGAATAAAGAGATTAGTGCAATCATCTGGTGAAAGGTTTTTACGTAGAATCTTCTCTGAAGCTGAGATGCAACTTATAGTTGATGGTCCAAACAAATTTAGTTATATTGCCAAGAGATTTGCTGCCAAGGAGGCTTTTGCTAAAGCTGTCGGGTGCGGCATTGGTGATAAGATGAGATTCAATGAAATTGAAGTCTTCAAGTCTAGTAGCAGCAAGCCATTCTTCGGTCAAAAAACTCTCTTATTAGTCGGCGATGCAGTAGAGGCATTCCTATCTCTATCTGATGACTATCCAGTTGCTATAGCACAGGTTATATTATCTACTCATAAGCATGCTTTTTATTGATGCAATAGCTTTCGCTGGATTGAGTTCTTTAGGGCACGTATGTGTACAATTCATAATTGTATGGCATCTATACAACTTTAAGTCGTCATCCAAATCTTTTAATCTCGCCTCAGTTGCTTCGTCTCTACTATCAACTATCCATCTATATGATTGTAAAAGTGCTGCTGGGCCAAGGAATTTATCTGTATTCCACCAATAACTTGGACAAGCCGTTGAGCAGGAACCGCATAAGATACATTCATATAGGCCATCTAATTTACTTCTATTTTCCTCAGATTGAAGCTGTTCATATGTCGAGCTATTATGAGAGGTATGTAACCAAGGTTTTACACTTTCAAGTTGTTTATAAAAATTACTAAAGTCCCCAACGAGATCCTTTATAACTGAAAGATGAGGTAGAGGATAAATTTTTATCTTTGTCCCAATATCACTTATATTTTTTGTACAAGCAAGAGTGTTTGTACCATCTATATTCATGGCGCAGCTGCCGCAAACTCCTTCTCTACATGAGCGTCTGAATGTTACAGTTGGATCAATTTCATTCTTGATCTTAATCAAAATATCTAGGACCATGTTAATTGATTTATCTTTTTTCAAGAAAAAAGTGTCTAGCCTTGGATTATTACCTAAATCTGGATTATATCTATAGATAGAAATCTCCAAAGTGTCTCTACTACCAACATCACAGCCAGACTGAATATACTCCCTTCCTTTTTCAACTGTAGAATTTTGTGGTAATCTAAACTCTGCCATTATTATATAATTTTTGGATTTTTCTCATTGAATTTTGACACTATTAATTTATAATGTCAAGATTTTTTATTGAGGACACATAGATTCAATGCTTATATAGTAAGCAAGAATAATCTTGAAATCATCAATAAATCAACATTAGGCAAGGTTTGCAATTAATACTCCATTCTTTAATTCTAACTATGAGTAGCTAGTACAAATTAACTAATCACTATGAGAATTATATATTCTATCTGAGAAAACTCTATATTTTCAGGAAATGGACTTTAAATTTATCTCTTCTAGTATTAGAATCTAAATGAAAAAATGAGTAAAAAACTCAATCAATTACTTAAATTCATAAATAAAAAGCTGACAATACTTTTTGAAAAGACTGAATGGCTACAAAAAAAATATAAAAAAACTGCTAGTTCCCGCTATGGGCGATTAATAAGGATGGATAGCTATCACGTATATCCAATGCTGTTTCTACCTCCTCTTTGGGCGATATGGATGGCAGGTGCAAGTGGCGAGATTGGCTCAAAAATAACTCTCTCACTTATTTTTATTCTTGGAGCGTTCATCACAAGAAGTATTGGTTGCATAATAAATGATATAGCAGATATAAAGTTTGATAAACAAGTTGAGAGAACAAAATTACGTCCTTTAATATCTGGTGAAGTATCAATAGCTGAGGCAATAGGGTTGGCAGGAACAATGACAGTAATGGCAGTAATAATTCTTCTATCACTACCAGAAAGAGTGATCTATGTAGGCATCGCAGCAGCTATAATGATAGTTATATACCCATTCAGCAAAAGATTTACAAATGTACCACAAGTTGTATTAGGATTTACATTTAATTTAGGAGTACTGATAGCTTGGCTAACTGTAACCAACTCATATTATTTTCAAATGCTTGTTCTATATATCACTTCTGCGATACTTACAATCGCATATGACACAGTTTATGCCTGTCAAGATATGCAAGATGATGAAGCTACAGGTATTAAATCATTTCCTATCTTTATAAAGTCGCAAGGAAGAGAAATAAAACCAGTTATATGGCATCTATATAAAGTTTCAATGATATGTTTAGGTATAGCTGGGTTAGGTATGGGAATGGGCTTAGGTTTCTACTTGGCTCTTGGTGCTGGAGGATATATACTCTATAATAATCTTGAAGACTGCAACTTAAACATTCCATCTTCCTGTGCACAAACCTTTAAAAAAGTAAACTCTTTTTTATTTATTATATTCTTAGGCATAGTGTTTAATTGATTAAAACTTGAACCATAAAAGCACTTAATCTATAATTCTAAGAAAAATGTCAAATTTAACTCCAAAACAAATTGTAGCTGAACTAGATAGATTTATCATAGGTCAGAAAGATGCCAAGAAAGTTGTAGCAATAGCTTTGCGCAATAGATATAGAAGACAGCAAGTAAGAAATGAAATGAGAGATGAAATTTTACCACATAACATACTGATGGTTGGACCTACTGGCGTTGGTAAAAGTGAGATATCTAGGAGGCTAGCAAAACTCACAAATTCACCTTTTATAAAAGTAGAAGCAACTAAGTTTACTGAAGTTGGTTATGTTGGACGTGATGTAGACTCAATTATCCGCGATCTACTTGATTCAGCAATAACTCAAATAAGAGAAAGAATGAGGCTTAATGTTGTTACTCAAGCTAGCATAGCAGCAGAAAATAGATTAATTGATAAACTTGTTGGTGATAATGCAAGTGATGAGACAAGAAAAAAGTTTATATATAAATTTCGTTCAGGTAGCCTTGATAATCAAGAAATTGAAATAGAGCTACTCGATAATAGCAATAATATGATGCAGACTATGGATATACCTGGGGCACAAGTTGGTCTCTTTAATATAGGAGATATGATTGGAAAAGCTCTTGGAACGCAAAAAACAAAGAAGATCATATTAAAAGTCTCAGATGCATTTAAAAGTCTAGTAACTGAAGAATCAGATAAGCTTCTGAATCAAGAACAAATAATCAAGAACGCAATAAAAGCTGTTGAAAATGATGCTATAGTATTTATAGATGAAATAGATAAAATAGCTAGTAAATCAAATCTAGGAGGTCGTGGAGAAGTTAGTAGAGAGGGTGTACAGCGCGATCTATTACCGCTAATTGAAGGCACAACAGTAACTACAAAGTATGGGCAAATAAATACTAATCATATACTCTTTATAGCCTCTGGTGCTTTTCACATAGCGAAACCATCTGACTTACTACCTGAACTACAAGGTCGTCTTCCAGTCAAAGTAACTCTAAATCCACTCACAGAAGAAGATATGCTTCATATCTTAACTGAAAGAGAATACAACTTGCCTAATCAATATGTAGAGCTACTGAGTGCTGATAGCATACAAATAGAATTTTCTCACAAAGCACTTAAGAAAATAGCGAACATCGCTACAGAACTAAATGATAGAGTTGAAAATATAGGGGCGAGAAGACTTCAGTCCGTTATGGAAAAGGTTTTAGAAGAAATTAGCTTCGAATGTAATGAAGAAAAAGTCACAATAGATGAAGAGTATGTATCTAAGCAGCTTGCAGCAATCATTAGCCCTATTATTGATATAAAAAAGTTTATATTATGAGTAGCACTTTATATACTATATAATAAACTACTATGAATGGTAAGATACAACCACAACATTTTAAAGGAAAGTATAGAACAATAAAAAATATTTGCTCTGCAATTCTTTTATTAATCTATATCTTTGCATCCTGGATTCCTTATGAACGTGGTTTTGGAATGCCAAACCAAGCATTAATGATAGACTTACCAGAACGCAAAGCTTATATCTTTGGAATTATAATATGGCCAGATGAGCTCTATTACCTGACATTTACTCTTATCCTAGCAGCTATCGGTCTATTTATCTGTACAACTCTCTTTGGGAGGCTTTGGTGTGGATTCACTTGTCCACATAGCACTATGATAGATATATTCATTACTGTAGAAAGACTCATTCAAGGAGATAGAAATGCTAGAACAAGGCTAAATGAGATGGAGATTAACAATGAAAAATTCATCAAAAAATCTCTAACTTATGCAATTTGGTTAGTAATAAGCTTTCTCTTTGCATTTGGTTGGGTTGGATATTTCTACAATTCACGAGGACTATTAAATGATCTTCTAAACTTCTCGGTAAAGAAAAATGGAACTCTCTGGCTAGTAGCACTCACAGCTAGTACCTATCTCTTTGGAGGGTTTGTTCGTGAAAAAGTTTGTATGTATATGTGTCCCTATGGCAGATTTCAGTCAGGCTTAATGGACGATAACACAATAGTTGTAACATATCATGGTTGGCGAGGTGAACCAAAAGGAAAGGGAGATGGCCATGGTGATTGTATAGACTGTAACCGCTGTGTTATAGCTTGTCCTATGGGAATCGACATAAGAAATGGATTGCAAATGCCTTGTATAGGCTGTGGACTATGTATAGATGCTTGTGATGAGGTAATGGAAAAATTACACAGATCAAAAGGATTAATTGCATACTCAAGCGCTATACAAACAAATTTATTAAAGGAAAACAACCCAATCTCACGGCAAATCTTTACACCAAAAGTCCTACTCTACTCTGGAGTCTTTTTACTTGTGTCGTTTATATTTATTGGAACTCTAATAATAAAAAGCCCTCTTTTGCTAAAAGTAGACAAAATTCACTCACCTCTCTTTACCATTACACCTGATGGCAGTATTAGAAATACATATCACCTAAATCTAATCAATAAAACAATAACAATTCAAGAAAATATTTGCCTATCAGTCGCAGGTTTAGAAGGAATATTAATCAATATACAAAATCTTGCACAGGAATTTAGGGAACAGTTCTGTTTCTCTCTAAAGCCAGAAGAGGCAATTGAATCACAGTTATTCTTAAAACTACCAAGAGAGAAAATCTCAACTAACGCAGAATATAAAAACATACAATTCATAGTAGGCGACAGAACTACAACTAATGGAATTTTCTACATTACAAATAAATAGATGAAAATTTACTTTAGAGACATATTTTTATCGTTATCTTCTTACTTCCTCTCGACTCTTTCATTTTTGCTATTTATAGCAATAATTAACCAAATTAATTTAATCTCTGCTTTAGGGATAAAATCCACAACTCTATACTTGAAGGTAAGTAAGATGTGTTTATACATGATACCTTATCTAACATCTATAATAACGCCATTGGCATTTCTTATCAGTATAAATTTACTTCTCCATAAATATAGAAAAGAAAATAGTTTTATTGCACTCCAAACTATTGGATTAGGACCTAAAGAGCTCAATAGACCTTTTTATATACTAGGTTCTATAATTGTATTTATAACTTATATTATTTCCTTCTTTATTGTTCCAATGACCTATACTCAATTCAACTCAACACAGGTAGAAATAAGACAACAGAATATTTCTGACATGCTTGAAATTGGTGTTATAAAAAATTATTTACCAGAACTTACAATTTATATAGATTCGCAAAAAAAAGATGGTTCTCTCAAAGGAATTTTTATCTCAGATATGAGAATCAAAGGTATAAAACAAACCTTCTCAGCTGAGAGTGGACAAATAGTTATCAATCAAGACAAAATAAATTTACAACTTATAAATGGCACATATAATAAAGCTTCTGAAAAAGAATCAACATTTCTAGAGTTTGCAACATATTCAGTTTTAATTGATAAAATCAAGAAGAAAATTGAAAGTAATCTTAGTACTGATCCAAATGCTATGTCTTTCCTTGCACTATGGAAATTTAATGATCAATTAAACAATAACTACAACAAAATCAAAATTGCATTTCATCAAAAAATTATTTGGCCTTTATACTCATTATTCTTTCTTTTTGTCTGTCTCAAAATTGAGTGGCTGTTTTATTATAAGTACTATTCACACTCCGGAGGAAACAAAAATCAATTTATATCTATATCAATATCTGTAGTTCTAGCAATCTCCAACTTTATTATTCCAAGCGCAAGTTTAGGATTTATTAAAACAGATATTTTAATCACTTATATTACCCCTTTGCTCCTATTGCAAATAGTAACACAAGTGATAGAATCTCGTGAAAAATACTGAAAAATGAGTAATGGCATTAAGTCTCTTATAAAAAAACTCCCTTTTTATGCAAGCGATATTAAGATCAATCTCGAAAAGATTTTTATTAATGAGCCAAATGATTTTTTATCACAGGAAGAATTATATATTGTTGCTTTAACAATAGGTTATGCATTAAGGCATGAGAATGTACTAAATAACATTAGAGCTGATGCAAAACTTGTACTGGAAGAGAATCATGCTACTGCATGTAAAACAGCAGCAGTAATGATGAGTATGAATAACTGTTTTTATGGATTCAAAGATCTATGTGAAGATGCAAATCTCAAAGCTGCTGAGTCAGGACTTGCTATGTCTTCACTTGCTAATGTTGATGTTAATTTGACACTATTTGAAATGTCTTGTTTTGCAATTTCTATCCTCAACAAATGTAAATATTGTATAGGTGTACATCAGAAAAAACTTATAAAGAAAAATGTATCTAATAATGCACTGCTTGAAATAGCAAGAGTTGTATCTGTACTTTCTGCCTCTGCTTCTGCTATAGATATAGAAAAACTTCGCAGTTACGACTTTGTTGTGAGAGAAGCAAGTGTTGATGATTAGTTGTGAATCATACATTTTCTGATATTGTTATAAGCATTTAAACAAGCCTTGATATGTCTTATAAATCTTTATTACTATTGATAATAGCTTTCTTATTACCAATAGAAGCTTATTCTAATAACGATATTAAGATAAACCTTCAGCAAAATAACTCCAAAACTGAGATCAAAATTTTCGGTAAAGAAAATCTTAAAAGCGCTGTTTTTGTCAGAGACAATAGAATCTGGTTTATTACTGATAAGTTATATGATGTAAGTTTCTCAGGTCTAAACTCTAGATATACAACCTTGACAAGATTTGATAAAATCAAGGATAGCAAGACAATTTTTTACTTTGAGCTTGATCATCCTGAACAGTATGAGATATCAATGATAAAAAATGATTATGAAATCACAATTAAGATAACACAATATGATCCTTCAATTGCACATGAAGAATTGAGCTCTGTAAGAAATATTGTCCGTCATATAAATGATAAGAATAATGAGGTTGACATTCAGTCATATGAGGAAAAGCCATCAATTATTAAATTTCGAGATCCTTTTATAGGTGATGAGCTATTTATTATTCCTGAAGAAGAAATAGATAGAAATAATTCATATTCTTTTGTTGATTTTAAATTACTACCATCACTTAGTGGAATTGTAATAAGAAACCTCAGTGATACTATAATTATCAAAAGTAGTTTATATTCTATTAATATATCAAGTAAAACTTATCTTAATATATCTAATCCTACCAGAGCTGATAATATAAAAAACAAGATTATATCAGAAATATTTAACACATCTGCATATTCAATACTTGATATAAGAGAATATCAAGTGGAGCCCGTTTTGTTTAATTCTACATTGGATAAAATATATCAAAGCATCAATTCTGTATATAATAATGATCTTAAGAGTTATAAATTTATAACTCTTGCTTTATTTTTTATGGCCAATAATTGGTATCTTGAGTCGAAGAGCGTTTTCGAGCTTATACATAACTCATCAGATATCCTAAATAAAATTTATCAACTCAAGCTGATTACAGGAGCTAATTATTTGATGTGTGGCGATTCAATAGATGCACACAACATCATTGAATCAATAAATATTGATAATGTTCATTTAAAAGATAAGAGTGAAGTGCGATTCTGGCAAAATCTTTCAAAAATTACCTATAAAATAGATACAAAAAATGCCTTTGATCAAGAAGTTGTTGATCTCCTTCTCCGCCGTATTATAAAAAGTTGCATAGGATATAAATCTAATTTTTTGTCAAGTTACCCGACAAACTTTTTACAAAAAATCTTTTTCAAAATATTAAGTTTAGCAAAAGATATCAATAAACCTTCTGAAATGAAGTTAATGACCGACATGATGAAAAAAATATCAGGTCAAGATAAAACTGCACAAGAATATCTAAGATACTATTCAGGAGAAGGGTTGTTAGGTATTGGACATGATCTAGAAGCAATAAAAGAGTTTGCAAAATGCGCTAAATCAAAGGATATATATCTATATACTCACTGCAAGTTCGGACTTCTAAAAACATTATTTAAAAATAATCAAATAAATGTCACCGAATATATCAATGGTTTACAAAGTATTTCTACAGCATGGCGTGGAGATGGCTTTGAAATAGAAGTTCTTAAAGAACTTGCGCAAACATATATAGATATTAATGATCATTTTAATGCGATTAGAGTACTGAGAAACATAGCTCTGAACAATGCAGGATCATATAATGGATTTACAGCATATACAAAGGCTGGTAAGATTTTTGTCGATGCCATACAAAACAAGTTAACAAGTATGAGCAATCTAGATAAGCTATCTTTTTTTTATGAATTTAAAGATCTAATTCCGCTTGGTGAAACTGGTGATAATATAACAATGGAAGCTGCTTCATATATGACTGAACTTGGATTAACTGAACAAGCAGCAAAGGTTATTGAATATCAAATTAGAAATAGACTGCTTGGCATAACAAGAGAGAAGGCAATAAATGAGCTTGCCAAAATATATATAGACTCTAAAAATTTTGTCATGGCTGAAAAGGTCATTATTGACTGGACAGCTATACCATTTAACAACATTAATCCTTTCATATCTGAAAGAAAATATCTTTATAGCGAAGCATTGATTGGAAATAATCAATATCAAGATGCCATAGCATTGCTATATGGAGATAACTCTATTGAAGCAGATCAACTTCGCATCAAGGCCTATTTTAACTTACAGGACTGGGATAATTTTAACGACAATTCTGAGCCATACCTTTATAAATTGCGCTTCGCAAAGAATGTATATTTAACTGATAAGAACTATATAAGTCTACTTAAGCAAAATATTGCATACTTTAACAACAACCAGATTAATCTTCTAGATGATTTATATCTTGATATGAAATCTAAGTTCAAAAAAAGTCAAAAGAATGCTGAAAAAAATAAGATATTTTATAATATTGCAAACGAGCTGAGGTCTAATGATGCACGACTTTCAAGAAGGAATCAAAAAGAAATAATAAGCAATCTAGTAGCACAAGTAGTTAATAGTTAAGTTACAACTATTTTTTTGATTCTTCTTTCTTTTCTTCAAATTTAACTTCTACATTAGGCAAAGCTTTATTGAGTTCTTCTAGAATTACATCTGTTATATCAAGTGCCTCATCAGAATAGACAGCAGCAGCTTTTTCTATAACAAGATTGTAATGCTTTTTTGAGGCTTGCTTCTTAACTATATCCATAGTTTTATCAACAACGACTTGTGTTGAGTTTCTATAAGCATCCTCTAGAGAAGAATGTTGATTATATGATCTCTTTTGGAGTTCTGCAACTTCTTTACTAATTGCTTCATTTTTCTTGTCTATCGCCTCTTGTGATAAAGCATTTTTCTTTGTCTCTAATTCTTGATATTTCTTCTTGAGAGAAGTTTCTTCTTTTTGAATTTCATCTCTAAATTCATCATTCTTCTTCTGTATTTGAGTAGAAATATCCTTGTATGCTAAAGATGTTTCAACCACTTTTCTTGTTTCTACAATAGCTATTTTATCCTCTGCATATGCAATTGTTGTCATGAAAGAAGAGATTGTGAGGAGTGAAATTGAAAGTTTTTTGATAAACATAAGTTATTTATAAATTATTAATTAGCTCGATCAAACATAACTATCTAGAGTATTGCTGTCAAGGAATTTTTATATGTAATACAACAATTAATTGATATTTTTTTATGATATGGTATGCTCGATTCAGCAGACTAGCTTTCAATACAACTTTTCAAAGGGTCAAATATTGAAAATAAGTCATAGAGATATATACATACACTTTTTATATAAACTTTATATAAACTTTTAATAAGATATGGCAACCCCTGGAGATACAGCAAATAAAAATCAAAGAAGAGTTCTCACAATAAAATCACCTGCATCACCTAGTCGAGCAGCTAATCAGATTCAAGATATCAGAAATACCACTTCTGCTAGTCAAAATGAGCAAAATAGACGATCAAATGTCATCAAGACACAAGTTAGATCATTTGATGAGATATTTACAGGTAACAAGAAAAAAATGCGTGACTTATCCGGATTATCTAGAGTTGCTAAAGAGGAAGTAGTGCCAGAGCAAATTATTCAAGAAAAAGTTGTGGAAGCTAAACAACCAAAACAGCAAAAGAGAGGAGATAATAGAAAGGATGATCGTTATAAACATCAGCATAGAAGACGAAGCACAGATGTTAACTTTGATCAAGACTTAAAAAAGAAATTTAAAGTACTAGATACAAAGCCTAAACAAGAAGAACCTAAACAAGAAGAGAAAAAAAACGAGGAAAAGAAGGCAGTCATAACTGCGCCTAGCATTAAACAACTAGAATCAAATAGGGCAAAAGTAGTCCATATAAAGCCAAAAACTCAATTCAATGAAGGCGACTCGAATAATAAAACTAAAGCGAAATCTGTGCAACAGCATAGAAACTTCAAAATATCTGCAGCTCACATAGCAAAGATTGAAAGTGGAGTAGATGACTTATTTGGGAGATCTAGAAACAAGAAAAAGAAGCATTACAGCGAGCAGAAGCAAACACAAGAAAAGGTACTAAGAGATACAACCATAGGCGAGGCAATCTCTGTAAGTGATCTGGCAATGAAAATCTCTGAAAAGAGCAGCACGGTTATAAAATCTCTAATGAAGATTGGTATGATGGTAACTGTCAACCAAGTTATTGACGGAGATACGGCTGAGCTAGTTGCAACAGAACTAGGACACAGAGTAACTAGAATCACCGAAGATAGTATGATTCGTGATCTTATAGCAGAGATAGCAATTGAAGAAATAGATCTTGAGAAGCGCCCACCAATTGTAACTGTAATGGGACATGTTGATCATGGAAAGACATCTTTATTAGATGCTCTAAGAAAAACTGATGTTGCTGCTAAAGAACATGGCGGTATAACTCAACATATAGGTGCACATGAAGTTCATCTTCCAGATGGGCAATCAATTACTTTCCTAGATACACCTGGTCACGAAGCTTTTTCAGCTATGAGGATGCGTGGTGCTAAAGTAACAGATATTATAATTTTAGTTGTAGCAGCGGACGATGGGATAAAAACTCAAACAATTGAAGCAATAAGCCATGCAAAAGCAGCAGCAGCACCAATAATAGTTGCTATAAATAAAATGGATAAGCCAACAGCTAACTTTGAATATGTAAAGAACTCCCTCCTACAGCACGATATTATCCCAGACGACATGGGTGGTGATGTAATGGTAATTGGTATATCAGCTATGACTGGTCAGGGATTAGATGAACTAATTGATGCAGTACTACTACAATCTGATCTACTTGAGTTAAAAGCAAATCATGCTGGCAGAGCAAAGGGTTATATAGTAGAAGCTAGACTCGATAAAATCAGAGGTTTCACAGCATCTCTATTAGTTCAGAGTGGACAACTAAAGGTAGGTGATATAGTTGTTGCAGGGCAGATCTTTGGCCGTATAAGAAGTATGTTTAACGATAAGGGGCAAGGTATTAAAGTTGCAGGTCCGTCAATCCCAGTAGAGATTACAGGTATGGATGGAGTGCCAATTGCTGGTGAGGAATTTATCGTAATGCCAAATGAGAAAGCAGCTCGAGAGCTAGTTGAAATGCTCTCTATCAAAGCAAAAATTACTATGGCTGCTAAACCTAAGACATTACAAGAGATGTTTAATGCTAGTCGTGAAGATATGAAAGAAATAGCTTTAATAATTAAGGCTGATGTACATGGTTCTGCTGAGGCTATTCTCCATAGCTTAAACAAAATTGAAAATGCTGAAGTAAAAGTAAAAGTTGTTCACTACGGGGCGGGTGGTATCAATGAGTCAGATGTAATGCTTGCAGCTGCATCCAAAGCCTTTATAGTGGGTTTTAATGTAAGACCAAATACCAATGCTAAAGACATGGCTAGTAAGATTGGAGTTGAGATGAAGTTCTACTCAATTATATATAACCTATTAGATGATGTTAAAGCTATTATGACTGATGCTCTATCTCCAGTTGAAATCGAAAAAATCTTGGGGCTAGTTGAAATTAGACGGGTATTTGAAACTAGTAAATATGGTAAAATCGCTGGTTGCTACGTTAAGGAGGGCCTAGTCAGAAGAAATGAACCTGTAAGGCTTATAAGAGATAACAGTGTGATAAATACAACTACAATCAAGTCTCTTCAAAGACAAAAAGATGATGTAAAAGAGTTAAAAGAAGGCTTTGAGTGTGGTATAACTCTTAATAACTACGACGATATAAAGGTTGGAGATCAGCTAGAAGTATTTGAAATAGTGAGTGAGAAGAAGAGTTTATGAGAGTGTTGATAATAATTTAAAGTATCTTTGACCTATAGAAATAGTAGATCAGCATGGACCTGATTACCTAAAATTCTTGGATAAGTTTTTTGATTCATGTCTAATTATTAATACATACAGCGATGGTGGTGTTGTTATAATAAATAACTGCTAATAAAGCAGAAGTTGATTGTGAATTTATCAAAATGTTAAAAATGTTGCAGAGTTTCCTATACATTAATTTACACCAATGGCAATACAATAAAGTTTTATATCACTTTGTTCTTACCTTGATAGGAGAGTCAATCTTGAAGAGATTACAGTCGTGAATTAAAAAAACTATGCACATCTATAAAAGTATGATAAATTATTTAAAATAAGATGCCTTATCATCAGGCATAGTAAAAAAATGTAACCAATCCTATTATGAATTACCGCCCAGGCATAGGAGCTATGATTTTAAATAATCAAAACCAAGTTTTTGTAGCTAAAAGAATGGATATTACTTCTGGACTTCAAATGCCACAGGGTGGTATAAACTTAGGTGAAGATTTAGAAGTTAGCCTATACCGAGAATTGGAAGAAGAGATTGGTACATCGAGTTTTTTAATCATTAGTAAGCTTGATTTCCCTCTTTACTATGACTTCCCCTACAAGCTAGGATTACAGATATACAAAGGAGAATATATAGGACAGAAAATTCACTGGTTCCTTCTAAAATTCAATGGTGATGATTCAGATATAGATCTGCAAAAGCACTATCAAGAGTTCTCTGCATGGCAATGGTCAAATATAGAATCTCTAGTTGATAATGTCGTTGATTTCAAAAAAATAATGTATCAAACTGTAGTTAATCAGTTTAAAAAATTTATTTAATTTTCTAATATAGAGGTTGAATGCAAAAGATAGCATCAAAAGCTCAATAGTCGAGTTATTTACTGAAGAATAAAAGATAAACAGTTGGCGGATTTAGTAGACAATATCAAAACACAGATGAAATCAATTTAGAAAAGGACTTCCAATTATCAGGACAAAAGAGGCAAGCTCCTGGATGAATTAACGAATAAATTAACAAAAAACACTATTGGCGAATTATTTAGGAACATAGGACGGATCATCCTTAAATTTTAGTTAGCAGAAACAGAAATAAAATATCAAGATTTTTGATAAGATTAGAGAATATAAAGCTTTTAAATCATTGATTCAACAAATTAATCAAAGCTCATCTATGGCTTAATAATTGCAGCTAGTGCTGTAGCTGCAAAATAAACTAGATATCCTGAGAAGATAACATCACTCAAAAAGTGCTGACCTTGTATAATCCTAATGAAACCAAAGAGACCTCCAATGCAAGTTCCTAGAATGATATATTTTTTATGTCTCGAATCGCTTGCAGGAAATATAAAAGCTATTGCAAAAATTAAAAATCCTATAGCTGAGTGACCAGAAACAAATGAGGCACACTTGCTAATATTGACGAATTCCGATAAATTCCTTGTCCAAACTTCAGTGAAGGGGAATGGGCCACCAAAAAATTCTATATAATTTGGCCTGCAGCGCATTATATAGCGTTTTATCATGTGCACTGCTCCAACACTACCTAGCACTCCAACTGAAGAAATATAGAGTAACTTTCGTTTTACAGCTGTATATTGCAATCCATGATTTTTACGATTGCGCTTAAAGCGTCTTACTAGGACTGTAATCCACAATCCAATGCATCCAAATTCTATGAAATGATCTATGATTTTTATAATCATATTATATTTCATACCAAGTGGAAATTTCTCTCCATCAAAGAAAAGATTTGATATAAATAAATCAATCTTTGGCCAAGTCTTAAAAAGTACAATCCAAAAAATGAATGATATAAATGCAATCATCGGGAATTCTTGCTTTTTTTTCATTAAACTTTATATTTATTATTTGAAATTAAATTATATAAAAAACCTAAATTGTATAAACCATTTCTTGCATTTTTTCGCAACTCATTTGATAAAGGAATTCTACTTATAGCTGCAATAATTCTTGCATTAATAATGTCAAACTCAGAGTTATCAACTATCTATAATGGAATTATTCACTCTTCAATTGCTTTTTCTTTTAATGAACAAATCTTTGCACTACCATCTCATTTAATAGTTAATGATTTTTTAATGTCAATCTTCTTCTTAGTTGTAGGTATTGAAATTAAGAAGGAGTTAATAAGCGGACATCTTGCAACGAAAGCACAAAGAATCCTACCAGTTATCTGTGCGATCTGTGGAGTTATAATGCCTTGTATTATATATATTACAATTAATAATAATTCCCAGAGTCTAGTAGGCTGGGCAATTCCCACTGCAACTGATATAGCATTTGTCATAGCTATAATGTCAATATTTTCAAATAGAATACCTCAATCAATCAAAGTTTTCGTGACAGCTCTCGCTGTAATTGATGATCTTATAGCTGTAGTTGCAATTGCAATATTTTATACAACAGACCTAAGCACAAGTTGTTTACTTGGGATTCTAGCCTGTATAACAATATTAGCTTGGATGTGTAAGAAAGAAGTTCTAATTATAAAATTATATTTTTTACTTGGAATGGTATTATTCTCATTATTTTTCTTCTCAGGAGTCCATAGTACAGTATCAGGTGTTGTATTAGGATTCTGTTTACCACTTGATTTAGGTGAAAAAGTACTTAAGTCAATACATAAATATGTGACCTATGTAATTATGCCAATCTTTGCATTTTTCAACGCAGGAGTTTCATTAAATGATTTCTCTAGTGAAAATTTATTGGATCCTGTAACTTTAGGAATTATGTTAGGATTACTTTTTGGTAAACAGTTCGGTATCTTTGGTGGACTATATCTATTAATTAAATCAAAGATTGCTAAGATGCCTGATAACTCTACTTTTCAAGATGCATATGTGGCTTCTATTCTCTGTGGAATTGGCTTTACAATGAGTCTTTTTGTAGCATCTCTAGCTTTTCATGAAGGTTCTGAAGCATTGATTGATTCAAAAGTTGGTATTTTACTTGGATCGCTAATATCTTGTATTGTTGGGGTTTCTCTTCTACAGCTAAAGAAGCGGCATATATAGCTTTTAAATAAGTTCAAGCGTAACTAGTTATCGCATATAGCGATAAATCAAAATATTTTTTCAATATTGGTTTACGTAATAAAAACAACTACAATACAGGTCAAAGCAATACTTGCAATTGTTCCTAGAAGACGTTGAACAATTTTTTTCAGTAATTTTTGAATTTACAAAATAATCTATAATATTTCCTCCAATGACTGAAAATTAGTAATCTAATTATTGATCCATTGAGATTATAAGTTCTGCCATATATATGCTACATATAGCATTATACAACCAGAAAGTAGATTTATTGCATTTGTAATCTCAATAATTTTTAAAGATTATATAAAAAATAATTAATTTTTTATTGTTTCCATAAAAAATTTTCAAACATGGATATTTTTGAGTCAAGAATTTTGTTATGTCCCGCAAATAACTTTTATTAAATACTGACCAACAATATAATCATTTGTTATATTGACCCTTTTACCGTTAATAATCATAGATGCAACACTAATTTTAGTATAGAATTTGTCAATCTCTAGTCTACATCTATCTAATCTTAAACTGATATCTTTAAAACTTTGTTTATCTCCTTTAGTAAGCTTCACCTCAGATTTTATACCATTTCTAATATCGAGAATTTCAACTTTAGCTGAATCACTTTCTTTAAAAAAATTAATTTGTATAGATTTATTGTTGTCGTGAAGGATTTCCTCATTTGCAATTTCTATAGGCAAATCCTGATCTTCTACAGCTATATCATTAGTGATAGTATCAAATGGTGATGCAAAGCATTTTAAAAAAGGAATAAAGACGAGAGATAGTAGAAGATACCGCATATTATGATATAATCTCGTAGCTAAAGTTTTCTATAAAAATACACATAATGACATTTATATCAATAGAGGGATGCGAAGGCAGTGGAAAAACAACTCAAGCTAGAATCTTACAAAACAAACTAATTAATTTAGGTAAAAAAGTAGTAGTTACTAAAGAACCAGGTGGATCACAATTCGGTGAAATGCTGCGCGGAATACTGTTATCAAATGAGATAAAAGACAGTATGACGGAGTTTCTCTTATTTAGCGCTGCTAGGAGAAATCATATACTTGAGATTAAAAAGTTTCTTGTAGATAATAAAATCGTCATATCTGATAGATTTAGCGATTCATCGATAGCTTATCAAGGCTATGCTAAGGGGGTAGATATAGAGAAAATTGAACTAATCACTCAAATTATCACAGAAAAATTTATGCCAGCGATAACTATTCTCTTAGATATAAGCCTAGCTGTAATGCAGCAAAGAATAAAATCTAGCGGAGACCACGACACTTTCTATGATAGAAAAGGTATTGAATTTCATACAAAAGTCAAAAATGGTTTTTTAGAGATTGCAAAAAGGTATCCAGAGAGAATTTTTGTCATAAATGGAGACAAGTCAGTAGATAATGTCTCAGAAGAGATATTTGAATTAGTTCAAAATCTAGTGATATGAAAAAATTATTTATCTCTTCTCATAAAGAATTAATTACGTTATAATGGATAAATAAAAAAGTAGGATGAATATCAATTGACTTAATAAACAAAATGAAATTAGTCTTAAAAAAACCACACTCTTGATATCTGGTATTTTTGACATAAATAAAAAACCAATAAGAATAATTAATTTAAATGCCAGCTGATTACTATAAAACTCTAGGTGTTGGAAAAAATACCTCACAAGATGATATAAAAAAGGCTTTTAGGAAGAAAGCTATGGAATACCATCCAGATAGAAACCATGGAAATAAAGATGCTGAAAAGAAATTTAAAGAGGTAAATGAAGCTTATGAGACTCTAAAAGATGATCAAAAGCGTGCTGCCTATGATCGATATGGACACGATCACTATAAGGGTGCTGCACAAAGTGGTGGTTTCAACCCAGGTGCAAGTTCTCAGGAAGGCTTTAATCCAAATGATTTCTCAGATGTTTTCGGTAGCATGTTTGAAGATCTAATGGGTGGGGCTCGCCGTCCTCAATATGATAATACAAAAGGCTCTGATCTCCGCTATAACCTAAATATTACACTTGAAGAAGCTTATCATGGCAAAGAGCAGCAGATAAAATATCATACTGGCGTTGAATGCGATGACTGCCATGGAAAGGGTAGCAAGGACAAAGATAGCCATATGAAATGTATGAACTGCGGTGGTAGCGGTAGATCTCGTATGCAGCAGGGATTCTTTATGGTTGAAAAAACTTGCGGTGCTTGTAGTGGTACAGGTAAGGTAATTAAGAATCCTTGTAGAAGTTGTGGTGGACAAGGTAGAGTTGAGAAGCAAAGGACTATTAATATTACTATTCCTAAAGGTATTGAAGAAGGCTCTAAAATAAAAGTGTCAGGTGCAGGAGAGGCTGGTGTTATAGGGGGCAAAACAGGTGATCTTTATATTGTAGTACACATTAAGAAGCATAATCTGTATCAGCGGCATGAAAATAATCTAGTCTGTGAAGTACCAATCAAAATGACTACTGCAGCACTTGGTGGATCAATGGAGATACCTGGACTAGATAGCGTTATGATTAAAATATCAATTCCTAATGGAACACAAAATGCTGATGTTCTACGCTTAAAAGGCAAAGGTATGCCAATAATGAAAAAGGTAGCTCATGGAGATCTGATGGTTAAGGTAAAGATTGAGATCCCAACAAAATTAACAAAACGCCAGAAAGAGTTGCTAGAAGAGTTTGAAATTGAGTGTGATCAAGAGAACCATCCTGAAGCAGAAAGTTTCTTTTCAAAAATCAAAAACCTCTGGTCAAAGTGATTTATATAATAAGATTTTTAAAATACCTCTTATGTCACTTCATCAGATCCTGAAAAAATGATACTTTTTCTTATAGAGATCATCATTATTATAGCTATTTGGGAAATAGGGAAAGCAAATTCTTTCTCTAACATAGTGTTACTACTATTACTATTCTCATATCTTCTTGGTTCAATTCTTTTTGGAGTAATAATAGCTAAGATAATGAATCTTGGAGATATTACAAAACAAGGTTCTAAAAACGTAGGTGCGACCAATATAGCGCGCGTTAGTGGCAATAAAAAACTTGGGATTGTGGTAGCTTTACTAGATGGATTGAAGGGGGCAATACCGATAATAATGACAACACAGCTTTTTTATATCGATAATGATAGTTTAACTATTATAGGTGGAGCTGCAGTTCTTGGACATATATTTCCTATTTGGCATAAGTTTAAGGGAGGCAAAGGTGTAGCTACTTTTCTTGGTATGATTCTTGCTCTTAACTTACAAGGCGATTATTCAAAACTTTACCTTTCCATGGGGAGTGCTTGGATTATAACATTTTCAATTTCAAGAATTTCCTCTTTATCATCTCTTGTAATGCTGTTAGTTTGTGCGATTAAGTGTCTACTTTGCCTTGATTGTTATTCTGCAAAACCACTACTGGCAATCACTTTAATAGTAATTTTTAAACATAAAGATAATATCTCTAGACTTATAAATGGAACTGAAGGCAAGATTAGATAAATACAGTAGTTAGTAATACTTCCTCTTAGCTTCAATTCTGGAGAGAATCATTAATGGGATTAAGCAAAGATCAAGTACTTCCATAATACTGATTTTTATGGTAACAGTTCATATTATTAATTTGAATTACATTAAAAAATAATGTCAGATCTTTTCTTTTTGAATGAGCTTGATAAAATCCCAGAAGATAAATCAAATGCAATCTACAAAACAGATGTTAGCCATGCAGGATCTATTAATCTCTTTATTAAAGCTCTACAGAAAGCAGAAAAGAAAATAAATGATGCTATTGCTACTTTTAGCAAAGTTAAGAACCCTCGTGGTACTGCAGCTGAAAGAGATTATGAAGATTCGAATCTCCTAGTTGAATTTGTTACACACTTAGATTTAGCTGGTAAAATTCTTGATGAATTTCAGAAAGGTACATCGATTCTAAATGATAACTCACAGGAGATAGAACAAATTTTCACATACCTTAACAATTCTTTTACTAATGCAAGACTAAAAGTCAGTCTATTTTCTGTAATGATGGATCTTAAATATGCAAATGAAGCTATAGAGATTATACAGATCACTCTAAAGTTTTTTTACAATATGAAAGATACTATAGAGAAGAAAAATGACTGATTTTATAGTTGCGATCTTAGCATTCTTAATGAATGTACTAATAATGGTTGTAGTACATGAATGGGGGCACTTTTATATTGCAAGGCTTTGTAGAGTTAAAGTAGATGTCTTTGCTATAGGTTTTGGGAAAACGATTTGGTCAAGGTTTGATAAACATGGTACTGAATGGAAAATAAATATATTCCCGTTAGGCGGTTATGTAAAGATGTTTGGTGATGTTGGTCCAGCAAGTAATCCAGATAACAATCTCTTAAGTTCAATGACTGAGAAAGAGAAAGAAAGCTCATTCTTCTATAAAAAATTATGGCAGAAGGCATTAATTGTATTTGCAGGACCTTTAATGAACTATATATTAGCTTTTCTTGTGATGTTATCACTTACAATAGCTTATGGTAGTAGAGAGACATCAAATAAGGTGGCAGCAGTAGAAGAAAATAGTCCAGCAGAAAGATCTGGAATTATCCCTAATGATATTATATTAGACATTAATAATACGAGAGTTAAAAATTTCCTAGATATTAGAATGATTTTGTCTGAATTGCAAAAGCAAACAAATATCACAGTTCTTGTTAATAGAAACGGTCAAGAAATATCATTGTCTGTAGAGCCTATCAGTATCAAGACTCAAGAAGAAATAAGATATAAAATAGGAGTTATAGCAGATATAGAACAAGTACATTACTCATTAGGTAAATCTATCCTTAGTTCAGCATATAAAATATATGCATTAAACTCATTAATGATCGATGGAATAATCAATCTACTAAAAGGTAATGGATCAAAAGAAGATCTAGGGGGGCCAATAAAAATAGCACAGATCAGTGGTGAAGCTGCAAAAAGTGGAATAGAAGCATTTCTTGGTTTGTTAGTTTTATTATCTATTAACTTAGGTTTAGTTAATCTATTACCAATTCCAGGTCTTGATGGTGGTCACTTAATGTATTATACATTTAATGCTTTAGCTGGTAGGCCAATACCTCAAAAGATACAAGAACTAGGGTTTAAATTTGGACTTATTGTACTTATCTTACTATTGGTAGTTGTAACATACAATGATATTTTAAACCTATTTAAATAAAAAACTTATGTTTAAAAATCTACTACTGCGATCATTAATACTTAGCTTTATTGTCTCTACTGCATTTGCTAAAGACTATAAAGTTGAGAAGGTTTTTCTAAATGGTAATGCACATATCCCTGATGACTCGGTCATGTACTACCTTGGACTTAATATTGGTTCCGAATATAGCAGAGATGAGATTGATAGGATGGTCCAGAAGGCGTATGAAACAGGTTTTTTTAAAAAAATATCAATTTCTTATTCAGATTTTAAAAATATCTTAATAGTAGATATTATTGAACAGCCTGTGATTACATCAATTAAGTTCAGCGGTAATAAACAGAGTGATAAAGATCTGCAAAAAGCCATCAAGTTGAAATCAGGGAATACTTTCTGTGAAACTAAGATGAAACGAGATGTTGAAGGATTACTGAAATTTTACAAAAATAAAGGCATTTTCAATGCAATTATTAATCCTAAGATTATCCCTAATAATGGGGGTGGTATAGATATAGTCTTTGAAATAAAAGAAGGGAAGAAAGCAGTAATTGAAAAGATAAACTTCATTGGAAACACTAACTTTTCTCAAGCAGAGCTTAAACAACAAATTCTTACCAATGAGTGGAAGTTTTATAAAATACTAAGCGGTGGATATTTATATGATCCAGATAGATTACAAGTAGACTCAGAACTTATTAGTCAATACTATCAAGCGAATGGCTATCCATTTGCGAAAGTAGTGAGCACTACAGGAGAGCTAGATCAAAAAAATGAATCATTTATAATCACCTTTAATATAGAATCAGGTAAGGAGTTTAATTTTGGCAAAGTTAGTTTAAATGATCAACTAAATGTTAAAGATAAACATGAAATAATTGCAGCAGTTAATGAGATTAAATCTGATACAAAATTCAATGTAGAAACAATTAGAGTGGTTATAGCAAAGATAAACGATATTTTGGCTAAAAAAGGCTATGCATTTGCTCTTGCTGATTATAATTTCAATGAAGCTGATGGGAAGATTAATGTTGAAATTAAGATTAATACTTCACAAAAATTCTTCATAAACCGCATAAATATTAAAAATAACAGCCGTACAAAAGAAGATGTTATTAGAAGAGAAATATCTGTTAGTGAGCAGGATAGCTATGACATAAGCAAAATCGAACTATCACTACAAAAAATTAAGAACCTGGGTTATTTTAATAGCGTTGAGTTTACTCCTAAGCAGGTTATAGATTCAAACAAGGTTGATATTGATATATCAGTTGATGAGAAAAGAACTGGTACCGCAAGCTTTAATGTTGGTTATAATACAATAACAGGACCTTTTGTTGGTCTAAAATATTCAGAGATGAATTTATTAGGTACTGGACGTAACATCAATAGTATATTTCAATTAGGTAAGCTTGAGAAAAATGTTAACGTATCTCTAGATGAGCCATATTTTCTGG
Source organism: uncultured Candidatus Midichloriaceae bacterium (assembly GCA_964529685.1). Taxonomy (GTDB): domain Bacteria; phylum Pseudomonadota; class Alphaproteobacteria; order Rickettsiales; family Midichloriaceae; genus JALQUO01. The sequence goes on from CAZGZC010000001.1 coordinate 496,024, forward strand.
GATATGACATCACTTCTGGTGTCAATCTATTTTATGACAATAAAACATATGAGTCAGGTAAATATACAGATGTTAAGAAGTGGAAGCAAAGGTATAATATAGTTTCTCGTGGAATAGGAGTTCATGCTACATATGATATAACTGATCACCTAAAGCAAGATATTAATTATGGACTGAAATTTGAAGATATAGATAACATTGCTAATGGCGCTATGATATCTAACTTCTTACGACCAGATACAAAATCTCATGTAGTATCATCTATAGGATATTCTTTAATTTATGATAAGACAGATTTTTCATTTAACCCAACTAACGGCTATGTGATAAATTTCGGTCAAAACTTTGCTGGCTTTGGCAGTGACTCGAAGTATATGCAAAACTTTGTTATGGCTGCGCATTATTTCCAAATACATCAAGATAAAGTAGTCTTGAAAGTTTCTGGTAGAGGTGGTTTCATTACTGGTATTAATAAGAAGGTTCGTATGCTAGATAATTTCTACTCAGAAGACAATATGATTAGAGGTTTTGAGTATAATGGTATTGGGCCACGCGATGCAATCACACTTGATCCACTAGGTGGTAAAACTTTTTTTACAGCATCAGCAGAGATAAAATTCTCTCTCGGATTACCTCAGGAGCTTGGTATATATGGCATAAGTTTTACAGATTTAGCAACTCTATATAATATAGATGTGCCTAAAAGTGTTGATCTAGCAACTAATCCATACTTTAATTCAAAGAAGATTAGGCTTTCTCAAGGAGTTGGATTAATTTGGGATTCACCTGTGGGATTAATTAGATTCGAATATGGCATTCCATTTATGAAAGCACAATATGATCAAGTTCAGAGGTTCAATTTTAGTATAGGTAAGTCTTTTTAGACTTTATAATCTCTCACTGCAACCAGTCAGAAATAGTGTTAAACAATCCATAAGCGTTTTTAAAAAAGCAGATTTTTATCGTTTTCATCAAAACCTATTAAGGATTGCAATAAGCAATCTATGATCTGTAGAAGATTCTATTTAGTGCTGATTGCACTGCTAACCGACTACAACTTGATCTAACAACTTATATATTTCTGACAGATTTAACTAATTTTATAATTACATCCGAACTGATAGATGGTGCAATTCCGCCGATTTGTACAATTTCTGTTGATCCACCGCCACGTCCACCGAGCTTCTCACACATTATATTACAAAGCATTTTTGCATCTGATTTACTACCTTTTGGCACAGAAATCACAAGAGATAATGTATTAGGTGACCTATTTGCAAGTATAACAACAGCATCAGAGATTTTTGCAGCCATAACAGCGCTTCTCATAGTGTTTATATCCATATCATTTCGTTCCTGAAAAGCCACTCCATCAATCATTGTAAAGCCTTTCGCAAGCTGATTTATCTGGAGATCAGTCAACTGCTTAGAGATAACTTTTTTCTTATCAATTAGCCCAAGAATTTTACTAATTATTTGGTCATCAGTACACTTAATAAGTGTAGCAAGCGAGTGAACTATTTCACACTTTGAGTTGTAATATTCAAGTGCTCCATTGGCAGTTACAGCTTCAATTCTCCTCACTCCAGAAGATATAGCTGATTCAGACACTATCTTAAATAATCCAATATCACCTGTGGTATTAACATGTGTTCCACCACATAACTCAATTGAATCACACATGAAAATCACACGGACTTCATCTTCATATTTCTCACCAAAGAGAGCCATAGCTCCTTCATTAATAGCAGAATCATATGACATAATTTTGGTAATAACTGGCCTGTTTTCTCTTATCAACTCATTTACTTGATCTTCAATAAGTTTTATTTGAGATTTATCTAATGAACCATGATATGAAAAATCAAACCTGAGTTTTTGATCATTCACGAGCGATCCTTTCTGAGTAACATACTCTCCAAAATTTTTCTGCAGAACCTTATGTAATAGGTGAGTTGCTGAGTGATTACATCTAATTCTCTTACGTCTGATAGAATTTACCATACCACTAAGTATATCTCCAGTTGCAATTAACTCTTTAGTAGTTATATGATGACCAAAGATTCTTCCAGGGTATATAATAGTATTATTGACTATAGAGACTACTTTGTTACCATTGCTAAACTCTCCTGAGTCACCAACTTGACCGCCACTTTCACCATAGAATGGAGTTTGATTTAGAACTACTATTCCTTCCTCACTTGGATTGATTTTTTCAACTATCTGTCCATCTACAACTATTGCTATGACCCTTCCAAACATTTCTTCATAAGAGTACCCAAAGAACTCAGTGCTGCCAAATTTATCTGCTATTTCATACCAAATCTTAGCCTGAGATTTCTCACCGCTACCAATCCAAGCAGCTCTTGCTCTAGCCTTTTGTTCGCTCATAGATTGATTAAATCCCTCATCATTTACTAAAATTCCTTGCGTGCGGAGAATATCTTTTGTAAGGTCTAGTGGAAAGCCATAGGTGTCATACAACTTAAAAGCGATATCACCTGCAAGAGTGCTATTTTTTATCATTGGTAATTCGTCTTGTAAGATTTTGAGCCCCCTCTCTAGAGTTGCACTAAACTTAGCTTCTTCATTATATATTACAGATTTTATAACTGCTTCGACCTTACTAATTTCAGGATATCCAGAATCCATTACTGCAGTTAAAGTTGGCACAAGTTGATGTAAGAATGGCTGCTTATATCCTATATTCTGGACATATCTCATAGCACGTCTCATAATTCTACGGAGGACATAGCCACGCCCATCATTTGATGGCATAACTCCATCAGCTATTAAGAAACTCATTGCTCTAAGATGATCTGATATAACTTTGTGTGCGGTGAGATTATCTCTATCACCTGATAACTCTTGAGATGCATGAATCAACTTTTGGAATATATCTATTTGGAAATTATTATTCACTCCTTGCATTACAGCCGTGAGTCTTTCTAGTCCTATACCAGTATCAATTGATGGTCTAGGAAGATTTTTTATTGTACCATCTTTGAACTGCTCATGCTGCATAAAGACTAAGTTCCAGATCTCTATATATCTATCCCCTTCATTATCTGAGCCAGGTAGACCTCCTTCATATTGCTCTCCATGATCAAAGAATACCTCTGAGCAAGGACCACAAGGACCAGTTGATCCCATAGACCAGAAGTTATCATTTGTATTGATTCTGATGATCTTCTTATCGTGTAGTCCAGCAACTTTTTTCCAAATGTCAAATGCTACGTCATCTGTATGATAAATAGTCACATAGAGTTTATCTTGGTTGATTTTTAAAATCTTTATGAGAAATTCCCATGCAAAAGCAATTGCGTCTTCCTTAAAGTAATCACCAAATGAGAAGTTACCGAGCATCTCAAAAAATGTATGGTGACGAGCAGTATACCCAACATTTTCGAGATCATTATGCTTACCGCCAGCTCTGACACATTTTTGACTGGTAGTTACTCTAAGATGCTGAGGCTGTTGATTTCCTAAGAACATGTCTTTAAATTGAACCATCCCAGAATTAGTAAACATAAGAGATGGGTCATTGTGAGGAACAAGTGAGCTAGATGGTAGAATTTTATGCCCCTTACTCTCAAAAAAATTTAGAAATAGTGAGCGAATTTCGTTTAAATGCATACAAATTTTACGTATTTTACATACAGTATACCATAGCCAATAATTTGTTTAGATCAGGTATTTTGTTATGTGAAAACTTTTTTATCAGATAGACAACTTAGAGTTTGTTGTTGCACTACCTGCTAAAGTTGAAGTGCTTGAATGAATTATGCAGAAAGCTCACATATAATGATTTCAATTCTAAGCATGATGCTGGCAAATCCTCAGCCAATCAAATGAATTATGAATTGTTATCAATTGCTACCAATAGACTATCTTTCTACTGTCTTTCTATTGGCCTTTGATTGTTTTGTGCATTTAAGAATGCAGCAAAACTTTGTCTCTTCATTATTTGTTTTTGTAGCATCAGGAATAGCTGTAATCATTGCTGGTTCTTCTGCTTCTTCTAGAGCTCTTATTTTAGCGTTAATATTATCTAATATAATCTTGTTTAAATCAACATTATCAATGTCGAAGCCACTTGGTAGTAAGTTAAGATTATTTTGTAAACTCCATAGAAATGCCCACCCATAATCGCTCTTGAGCTCTTTTTGAAAATGCTCTCGTAATATCTCAAGGTCATCTTTGGTATTACATAATATTTGATCACCATCACGGTCTATATAGTATTTTTCTGCTTCTTCTAGAGCTCTTATTTTAGCCTTAATATTATCTGATATTATGTTGTTTAAATCAACATTATTAACATTATTGATGTTGGGGTAACTTGGTAGTAACTTAAGACTATTTTGTAAACTCCATAGAAATGCCTCCCTATAATAATCGTTGTTGAGCACATCTTGAAAACACTCTAGTAATATCTCAAAGTCCCTTATGGTAATACAAGATATTTGATCACCATCACGGTCTATATAGTAGCCGTCTGAGTCTATATCAGAGTTTATATTGGATATATCAGATATATTTAATATATCTAATTGATTGTTTTTTATCATTTTGTTATTAAATTTGTTATTAAATTATTTTGATAAAAAACATAGATTTTCAGTAGAAACTTTCTACAATACAACTATATTTTCTAATAAATATAGAAGGAAAATATTAAGAGTTTATTACAGATAAAAAAATTACGAAGGTTTTAGATGGGATATTTTTAATATGGTGGGGCCTGCAGGATTTGAACCTGCGACAACACCGTTATGAGCGGTGCGTTCTAACCAGGCTGAACTAAAGCCCCCCTATGCTGTTTCAAGCTTAGCAGAAGATTTGCTAAGAGGCAAGTCCTGAGTGATGAAATGTTATGCAATAGCTGAGATTTTTAAATTATTAAAGAATTTTTCAACTCTTTCACTTGGTTGTGCTCCGTTCTTTAACCAATATACAGCTCTCTCAGCATTGATTAATATTCTTTTTGCATCTTCTCTAGGTAGTAGTGGACTATATGTACCAATCTTTTCTTTATACTTACCATCTCTAGGAGAGCGAGAGTCAGCTACAACAATTCTATAGCAAGGCTTTTTCTTACGGCCAATTCTCTGTAGTCTTATTTTTAACATATGTGTTTTTTATTTAACTTTTTACTTATAGCTCTCCGATATTACACCAAAAGCTTCTTCTGGTCCAATCCAATTCTTAACTTTTACCCATTTATTTTTTTCTAGGTCCTTATAGTGAGCGAAGAAGTGCTCAATCTGTTTGATAAAAATTTCCGGTAGATCCTGATAATGCTGAATTTTTGCTAGTAATAAGTCAATCTTTGCAGTTGGCACAGCTAAGATCTTTAAGTCATCACCGCTCTCATCTTCTGTGATAAGACCGCCAATAGCACGTGCTTTTATACTAGCTCCAGGCACAATAGGGTGAGATGCATGGAGTAGAACATCTATTGGATCACCATCGCCACCCATAGTATTTGGAATAAATCCATAATTGCATGGATATATCATTGCTGTACTTAGGAAACGATCTACATGAAGCAATCCATCCTTATGTTCATACTTAACCTGACCAGATGTAGTGCTGATTTCAATTATAGTTTGAAACTCTTTTGACATGAAATTTTTTATGTATATTATATACTAAAAATTAATTAGAGGCAATTTATACTCATTGTATCTTTCTTCTAGGATATTTCGGTACCATTTAATTTTAAAAGCATCATAGTCAATCAATGCACCAAATCAAATACCTGTATGACATATTGATTTTTCTTGGACTCTCTGTCTTCATTGTAACATTAATGGGAAGACTAAAACTAAGTCCGGTATTGGGTTACCTAGTAGCTGGTGCAATCATAGGTACTAATGGTTATCTTGCAAACAATCCACAGGTTAATTCAATCTCTGAACTAGGAGTTGTTTTTCTTCTATTTGTGATTGGTCTAGAGTTGACAATTGAGAGGTTAATAAGGATGAGACTTCATGTTTTTGGCTTTGGTAGCTTGCAAATGCTAATAACCATGTGCGGATTAGGCTGGTTGATAAAATCAATTTTTGGTATACCTCTTTCTGTGAGTTTACTGTTATCTGCTGCTCTTGCTATGTCGTCCAGTGCAATAGTCCTTCCTGTTCTAAGTGAAAATAAAAGACAATCAACTCAAGTTGGTAGATTATCTCTTTCAGTCTTACTGATGCAAGATCTAACAGTTGTGCCTCTTTTAGCAATAATGCCAATTTTAAAAAATGATCCAAATGATATTGAACTTTTATTTGCAGTTGGTAAAGCTGGTATTAAAGCTATTTTATCAATTATAGCGATTACAATCTTTGGAAGAATATTTCTTCGCCCATTCTTTTCTCTGATTGGCTCAGTTAAGACAGATGGTGTATATTTCAAAGCTGCGCTTTTTATAGTCATTGGTGCAGCATCAGTAACATCAGAACTAGGTTTATCTGATGCTATGGGAGCATTCCTTGCTGGTTTATTGATAGCTGAGACTGAATATCGTAACAAGATAGAAGATAGCATCGTACCATTTCAAGGAATGATGTTAGGTCTCTTTTTCATCACTGTAGGCATGCAGATTAATGTTGAGTTTATTATCACTAATGCTAAGAAAATTGCTCTTTTTGCTAGTGCTTTATTAACTATAAAGTTCTCTATTATTTGTCTAATCGCACTGCTCTTTAGATTTCCTTTGGGAGCAAGCATCAATGCAGGAATGTTGCTCTGTCAAGGTGGCGAGTTTGCATTCATTCTAATCTCTATGGCTAAAGCTGATAAAATAATAGCAAGTGATTTTGCACAACTGCTTTTAATGGTAGTAGCAGTGACAATGGCTATAACCCCATTATTTGCAATGATTGGTAACAAAATTGAAGATAAAATAGATAGTAAAAAAGATACGGATCTAAATTTGGAATTTAAAGGAATAAGTGACTTGAATGGACATATAGTTATAGCTGGATTCGGAAGAGTTGGTAGAATGGTTGCTTATATGTTGGCTCAAGAACAAATCGATTTTATCGCAGTAGATAGTAATGCTAATCTTGTAAAAAAAGCTCGAGAACAAGGATTTCCAATATATCATGGAGATCTAAGTCATGAAGATACATTGAAAGCAGTTGGGATAACAAGAGCAAAATCAATAGTTTTAAGCATGAGTGATAAAACTGCTGTAAGAAAAACTATAAGACTTATAATGAAAGAATATAAACAGTATATCAAAAATCTACATATTATAGCTAGAGTCGAGGATTATAAACATGCTGCCTTTATTAAAAAATGCGGTGCAACAATGACAGTCCCTACAACAATAGAAACTGGTCTGCAGCTTGGAGCAGCTGTGTTAGTTGATGCAGGTATACCAGAACATGAAATTATATCTATTAAAGATAAATTTAGAAAAAATGATTATATTCTTACTAAAGAGATAGAAGACTCTAAGTGAGTCTATCTACTTTTCAGCTGTAATACCTTCTACACTGATTATATCTGATATAAAATTATGACTTACCTTTAATGATTGATCAGAGAAAAATTCAACTTCTGATCCATCTTTACACAGTGCAACTATCTTAATTTTAATAGTTCTATTCTCATTTGCTAGCTCTTGCGTAAGTTTTTCATGAACTAACTCAGCTGCATTTATATTATTAATTGAAATTTTAAAATATGGAGCTGCATCTTCTATAGCAACCATCAAAGGCTTTATCTTCCTTAATAAAATTCTCTGTCCACGTATGTCATTCCTTATAGTTGCTGTACAGAAGACTAGCTGTCCTGACTCAAGTAATTTTATTTGCTTATTAAGAATATTACTATCAAAGATTGAAATATCAACTAGACCATATGGATCTACCACCTCTAGAAATGCATACTTACCAGCCTTCTCTCCCTTGCCTGAGCGGATCTTACATTCCTTTACAACACCAGCTATATTTATCTCTTTAGATTCATGTGATGTATATCCATCTATCTCATTGGAAAACATTATCTCGTACTTCTTAAGAATATCCATATACAATAAAATTGGGTGCTCTGATAGGTAAAATCCAAGTGCCTGATGCTCCATTTGTAATTTGGCTGCCTTAGACCAATAGCTATGTTTTTTTAATTCTGAGATAATGCTTTTATCTTCCGCAGTTATATCAAATAGAGAAATTTGCTTAACTTCTCCTCCTCTTTCATGCGAAATATTCGCCACATAATTGTTAATCTTATTTATATTAACTAATAACTCATTCCCGTTATCATATAGTTCATCTATTGCCCCACTTTTAACTAACTGCTCAAAAAGCCTCTTATTAAATCCTTTAGCAGCCGTTCTTCTAAGAAAATCATCTAGGTTCTTAAACTTACCATTCTTATCTCTTTCTTTAATTATTTCATTTAAGGCTTTGATTCCTGTTCCTTTAATGCCAGCTAATCCATATCTTATCCTTTTGTTTTTTACAATCTCACTCTCAATATTACTCTCTACCTCCATCGCTGTTAAGTTGTGGTTTATAATACCAATTATCTTGCCAGCTTCATCTGTAACCTCGATTGAAAAAAACACCATAGAGTTGTTTATACTTGGGCCAGCTATATCTACTCTATTCTGTTTAGCTTCATCGCAAAATGCACTAACTTTATCTTGCGAATTAATCTCTAGATTGATAGATGCAACTAGGAATTCAACTAAATAATGGCATTTCAGATAAGCTGTTTGATATGTTATAACTGCATAGGCTGCTGCATGAGCTTTGTTAAAGCCATAGCTAGCGAATTTATTTACTAGATCAAAAATATCTTCTGCACGCTTCTCATCTAGTCCTCTTTCTATTGATCTACCTACAAAAATAGCTCTCTGCTGTTGCATTTCCAGCTTGTCTTTCTTACCCATTGCGCGGCGCAATATATCTGCTTCTCCTAAGCTATATCCAGCTAGAATTTGGGCTATCTTTATTACCTGCTCCTGGTAAACCATAATTCCATATGTTTCATTTAAAACTTCCTTAAGATCTGGATGTAGTACATCTATAGCTTGCGTCCCATGCTTCCTAGCTACATAGGTTGGGATATTTTCTATTGGTCCTGGTCTGTAAAGAGATGTGAGAGCTATAATATCACCTAATTTATCAGGTTTCATTTGTTTAACAGCTTCTCTTATTCCTGCCGATCCTTCTAACTGAAAGACACCTAGAACATTACCTTCTGATAGCATACTATAGGTTGCAGGATCATTTTCTGGTATCTTATATATATCTATATTTTCCCCTAAAGAACAGCTAATTAACTGCTTAGTACTTGATATTACTGTCAGTGTCTTAAGGCCCAAGAAGTCGAATTTTATTAAGCCAGCTGCTTCTACATATTTCATTGAAAATTGTCCTGAGAGAGTCTCTGATTCTGAGTCTTTATATAATGGTATAACTTCAACTATAGGTTGTTGCGCTATTATTATCCCTGCTGCGTGAGTTGAAATATTTCTATGACACCCTTCTAGCTGCAGTCCTATTGTGAGAAGTTTATCTACAGCTGTATCTTCCTCTCTCATACTTTGCAGTTGTCTGTCTAGATCTATTGCCTGTTGTAATGTTACTGGGTTTGCCTGGTTCTGAGGTATCATTTTACATATCCTATCTACCTGTCTATATGGCATTTGTAGTACTCTACCAACATCTCGTAACACAGCTCTCGGTTGTAATTTTCCAAATGTTATTATATGAGCTATCTTGTCTGCACCATATTTCCTCATAATATACTTTAGAACTTCATCTCGTCTAAGTTGACAGAAATCTATATCAAAGTCTGGCATAGATATCCTATCTGGATTGAGAAATCGCTCAAAAAGTAGACCATGCTCTATTGGATCTAGCTCTGTTATTTTTATACTCCAAGCTACTATAGATCCGGCCCCAGAGCCCCTTCCAGGTCCTACTGCTATTCCTTGGCTTTTACTCCACTGGATAAAATCTGACACTATTAAAAAGTAGTCTGAGAAATTCATCCTTTGAATTAAATCAAGCTCAAATCGTAGCCTTGAAAAATATACATCTCTATCAATCTCAAGCTCTGCAATCCTCTCATTAAGACCATCTGTTACCATCTTTTCTAATAATTCATTAGCTTCTAAGTTTGAGTCATATTTTGGAATTCTTATTGATGCTTTAGTCGGGAAGAAATGGCACTTTTTCGCTACTAGAATTGTATTTTCTATAGCCTCAGGCAAATCTTGAAATAGCTTTATCATCTCATCTGATGACTTAAAATAGTGCTCACGATTAATCTTTGTGCGATCTTCTTGTGAGACATACCTATTGTTAATTATACAGTGTAGTGCTTCTGCTGCCTCATATGTCCTATCGTTGAGGAAATTTATTGGGTTTGTTGCAACTAGCGGTATATTTAAATTATACGCGATTGATATTAATACTCTTTCCAGTTCAATATGACTACCATCACTATATCTTGTAAGCTCTATAAATGGCTCTAGCTTTGTTTGATTTTTTACTAATTCAAGTAGTTTTTTAGCTCCTTCTATTCGATGATCTTGTACAGTTCTAAATAGTAAACTTTCTCTTGATCCACTAAATAGCGCTATAAGTCCTTCACTATGCTGTATAAGAAATCGCCACTCAACTGAAGATTGTCCGATTCCCTGTCTATCTACAAATACATTTGATGTAATCTTAAGTAAGTTTTTATATCCAATTTCACTTTTAGCTATTAGTAGGACTTCACCAACATTAATAGAACTGTTACTAGATAAATTAATATCCCTAGCATCAACGTGTACTGAGTAGCCTATAATTGGCTGTACCCCCATAGCTGCTGCTCCTATTGCAAACTCAAGTGCTCCAAACATATTTCTGTCTGATAGGCTTATAGCTGGCATTTGTTGATCATGGCAATGTAAAATGATCGTTTTTAGCTTGAGGTTACTTGCGCCAAAAGAATAGTCTGAATAAGCTCTTAAGTGAATGAACATTAATCTTTCTTGTTACTATATATATATTGCCTAAAATCGCATATGAAATTCTCTAATATTAGGTCAGCAGCTATAGCATCATCAACTCTACCACGAATTCTTCGCTTTATACCCATGTCTTTTAAGATTTCATTTGCTGCGTAAGTTGTAAGCGTTTCATCTTCTAAGATGACAGGTATTTCAAGATTTGCTTCTGTAGCTTTCTGTAATTTTAGCACACTTTTTTCATTATAGCTATTCTTACATACTCCTATGACAACTGCTATACAGTTATATTCCCTCACTAATTGTTCAATAACTATTGTTGGAGACTTAAAATTTGTTACAACCCCTAATGGTATTACATCATTGACTGAGTTATGAAATATTGCTGTTCCTATTTTTTTTGTTCCATAGTCTATACCTAAGATTTTAAAGTCTTGTTTGATAAAACTTGCTATATAGTCAAGTTTCAAGTTATGAATTATGTTGTTCATGATGTATTTTTTTAAAAAATCCTGAATTTTTTCATGCAAAGATGTTTATATCTGATGTAAGTATATATTTTTAGTAAAAAATCATATTTCAGTATATATTTGTTTTTCAAAAGAATTGTCTTGCTGTCTATGTCTTCCATAAGTTTTGCCTTTGTGATAAAATAAAAGAAAAATGTCTATTTGTGAGAGTCCTACAAAGGAATTGATGCAACCTCCTAAAGTGAGATTTGAGAGAGGTAAACAACCTATAACAATTACTGATGCTGCTATAAATAGGATTAAAACTCTTGTATCGGATAGAGGCAATACTACACTAGGAATCAGAGTTGGAGTTAAATCAAGCGGCTGTACAGGCTTAGCATACACTTTTGAATATGTTGATTTTGAGCAAAAAGGAGATGAAAAGATTAAGCAAGGAGATGTCTCTGTATATATTGACTCAAAAGCTTTACTGTATCTTTTTGGGACAACCTTAGATTTTGTTGAAATGGCACTGGAATCAGGCTTTACTTTTATAAATCCTAACTCAAAAGGCAGCTGCGGTTGTGGTGAATCATTTTATGTTTAATGTCGCCTACTCTAATATTATGCGCAATGCTACTATTGTATAGCCTGATCAATAATACCTCATTATTTTTGCTGTCCTTTGCCTTTTAAGAGTGATGGTGGTCCTTTTCCTAGCAAAGCTAGGGACTGGATGTTTGCCATATTTACAATAGAAGGTGGTGTTATCTTTTGTAAAAGCTCTCCGGGTCCACTCAATAATTTATCAAAGCCGCAAGCTTGTAAGAATGGTGGAGAAAACTTCTCTTGTCCTCCTTCTATACCAGGTAAGATTGGCTTACTACTATTAGGACCTATATTTGCAGCAGTCATTGTTATTTGTTTTTTTTATTATGACATAATTTAATTTAAATAACAATATTTTTTATAGAGATAAAATTGACTTTATCTAAGGAGATAATTCTTCATTATAGAAGACAGTAATATGAGTAAAAAAGGATCTTCTGTAAGAGCTGTTTAATGATTAGACAATGGAGTTACTGCAGATAATGCTTATATTGTCTTTGGCTGTTATTTATATTATGACTAATCTGATTTAATCTAAGCAATCATCTTATGAATAAAGATTTTTTCTCAAGATCTCTCATTGACTCAGATCCTGAAATAGCAAATGCTATTGATTTAGAGCTTAAGAGACAACAAAATTCAATAGAACTCATAGCATCTGAAAATATAGTTAGCAGAGCTGTTCTAGAAGCTCTAGGATCAATTATGACTAATAAATATGCCGAAGGTTATGCTGGAAAGAGATATTATGGTGGTTGTGAGCTTGTCGACATTGCTGAAAATCTTGCTATAAGCCGCGCTAAAGAGCTATTCAACTGTAAATATGCTAATGTTCAACCTCACTCAGGCTCACAAGCTAATCAAGCCGTATTTATGGCATTGTTACAGCCTCACGATAAGATTCTTGGTCTATCACTTGACTGTGGAGGTCACTTAACCCACGGTAGTCATGTCAATATCTCCGGTAAATGGTTTCAATCAGCACAGTATCATGTACATAATGCAAATGATTTGATTGACTATGATGAAGTATTAAAAATAGCTAAGGAGTATAAGCCTAAGTTGATAATCGCTGGCTGTTCTGCCTATACTCACAAGATAAATTTTAAAAAGTTCCGAGAAATATCAAATGAGGTTAATGCATATCTTTTAGTTGATATGGCTCACTTTGCGGGACTTGTTGCTGCTGGTTTTTATGATAACCCAATCCAGTATGCCGATGTTGTTACAACTACAACTCATAAGACTCTTCGTGGACCGCGCGGTGGTATGATTTTATCAAATGATGAGGAGCTAGCTACAAAATTAAACTCAGCTATATTCCCTGGTATTCAAGGTGGTCCACTAATGCATGTTATAGCTGCTAAAGCAGTTGCCTTTTGCGAGGCTCTTCAGCCACAATATAGAGATTATATTGGCTCTGTAATTGATAATGCAGCTCAGATGGCTAAAACTTTTAAGGATCGTGGTTATAAGCTTGTTGCAAATGGAACTGAAACTCATCTTATAGTTATAGATCTGCGTAAGCAAGGAATCATAGGTAACATAGCTGAAAAAATATTAGATAAAGCTGGAATCACTTGTAATAAAAATAGCGTTCCATTCGATAAAGCTAAACCTTGGCATACTTCTGGCATTAGACTAGGCACTCCTGCTTGTACAACCAGAGGTTTTGGATTAAGTGAGTTTGAAACTGTCTCTCACTACATAGCTGATATCCTTGATGTAATTAGCGATGGTATGACTATTGAGAATGCAGCAGATAGTGCAATAATTAAAGAAATAAAAGCTAAAACTGAAGACCTCTGCAGTAAATTCAAGATTTATCCTGAGCTCCGATAGAGTTAGCGCTTATGATATAAGGCTGCATATAAAATCCAACATGAGCAGAAACATTTATATGATATAATCAACGACTGAAAGATAAAAGAGTTATTTATCAATGACTCGTTATCTTGTTGGGAGACTGATAGATTTGTTTCATTTATATGAGATGTTTTCATAAATCATCTTGGTTCGTAAGCTCCTATAGCTATTGCAGCTAAGTCAAAGCCACCGAATTTTTTACCTATGTCAATTGTATCTTTAGAGTACCCTAAATCATCAGAGAACCAAAACTTTAATTTTGGATGAATTACTGCGTAGCTACCCCATAAAGTTTCACATTCATCGAAAGGAGTTCTAGCACTCCAATGCTGTATTGCAAGGAAATGGAAGTGAAGATTCTTTTCTTTTGCATCAAATTTATCATCCCAGTCAAGAGCAATAACAATTAACAAAGCCATCAGGTCTGTGGTGTATTATAATCAGGATTATGTTTTTTATTTTCTCTTTTCATAAATTAGCATAGTCAATTGTTGCAACTGCTATAAATTTGTTATTTTTAACATATTTTGTACTTTCCTATTAGATTTTAAAATAAGTTAGCCTTTATCAATAACTTCTTTGAAAATTTTATCTATATAATGTGGTCTTAAGGTTTTAATATTTGGTAGGTTTTGTCTAACTATATTTACATCATTCATAACTTTTTCATCTTTATATACATCATTAGGTGAAATTATTTCCCAACCATTATCTCTAAGAAAATTTATTAGATCTTTAAGATATAGAGCATTTAAGTCATTTTCATGTAGTAAAAGTGAGTGAGGGATAGCATACCCAAGTTTATCAAAGTATATTTTATAATAAAATTCCACATAACCAAGCATAATATTTAAATATGTTTTCTTCAATTTTAGATAGTTAATCTTCTTTCCTTGACGAACTGCGTTTTGTAAGAGCTTATTTATATAATAATCGTATGTAACTATTGTTACATATCCATTAATATAGTCTTTCTCTTTAAGAAATTTCCTGACTTTTGTTTTTTTCTCCGCTTTATCACACTCATCTAAGTAAGGATATCGGAATAGAGGTTTAAAATTTTTATAATCACTTATGAGCTCATGAGCTTTTTCTATATCTTTTATAAATTTTTCTTCTGAAACTTTGCTACAAGCATAATGAGAATAGGTATGATTGGAAATCATATGACCTGCATCATCATACATTTTCAAGCGCTTTTTACCATTTCCACTGAAAATATTCTCTCCAATGACAAATATCGCAGCTGGAGTATCTAATCCTTCGATGATCTTTATGGTTCTCTTAGTACCTATAAGCAGTTTTGAACTAGCCATTGGAGCATCATCTATAGTAATGGCGATTCTCTTTTCCCCCCCATATGCTGACTCAAATTGAAGTAGTGTAAGCAATAAAAATATACCTATGCTCATGAAGTCTTTTATTTGTCTTTCTAACAATGATTTTTACAAATATATCCTAGCAGCAGCAACAACTGCACCATCAAATATTTCAGAGCTGTTTGCGCCAATTTTTGTAATATAAATCTGCTTACTCAAGCCACAGATCATAGGACCAATAGAAACACACTTACCAAACTCTTCAAGCAATTTAACACTGATACTTGCAACACTAATGTTAGGCATTATAAGAACATTAGCTGGACCAGACAATTTACAAAATTGGTAAAGTTTAAGCAACTCATGGTTTAATGCAACTTCTGGAGACATCTCACCATCATATTCAAAATCAAGATTTTTAGAATGCATAATATCAAGTGCATCTCTCATCTTTACTGCATCTTGCAAGTCACAGTGGAAGTGCTGGTGTCCGAAAGTAGATGGAGAAATTAATGCAACGCGTGGTTTATAGCCCATTTTTTTCACCTCGTCTGCTGCCTGTATTGCTATATTTGCAATTTCTGCAGCTTTGGCGTTAGCGTTAATTGCAGTATCTGCTACAAAAATAATTCTATCTCTTTTCATTAATACAGATAATGCAAAGAGAGTTTTACCTTCTTCTGCTTCGATTGCTTTAGAAACCTCTTCTATTACTTGAGTATAATCTTGCGTAACACCAGTAACGAGTGCATCACCTAAACCATGAGCAAGCATCTCAGCAGCAAATACATGTCTATCTCTTTTAATCAATCTTATACAATCACGGTATAAGAAACCTTTTCTCTGTAGTTTCTGATAGAGATGATCAATCCATGGTGTTAGATCAGAAACTTTAGAAGCATTTAAAATTTCAACCTCAGGGTGTAACTCAACTCCCATTCTTTCTACTGTAGCTAATATATGATCTTCATATCCTACTAGTACTGCTTTGCCATAGTTATTTTGACACCACCGGTTTGCAGCTTTTATTACATTATTTTCCTCTCCCTCAGCAAAGATTATTTTTTTTGGATTACTAGATATAATCTCATGTAGTGAGTATAGGAGTTGGTTACCTGGATTTAACCTGAGGGCTAGTTCTTTTTTATAAAAATTAAAGTCAGCGATAGGTTTAATTGCAACACCAGTTGCCATAGCAGCCTTCGCTACAGCTACTGGTACTTCATACATTAAACGTGAGTCAAATGGGACAGGGATTATATAATCCTTACCATACTTATGAAATTTTCCAGAATAGGCAGCTTCAACTTCAGCTGTAGTTTCACGTCTTGCTATTTGTGCTATGGCGTGGGCAGCAGCAATTTTCATTTCATCATTTATCTCAGTAGCTTGGACATCTAAGGCACCTCTAAAGATATATGGAAAGCCCATCACATTATTGACCTGATTGTTATAGTCAGATCTACCAGTTGCAACAATTGCATCGTCTCTCACAGCATATACCTCAGCTGGTGTTATCTCTGGATCAGGGTTAGCCATTGCAAAAACTATAGGATTTGAAGCCATGCTTGTAATCATTTCATGAGAAATGATGCCTTTGCAAGATAAACCAATAAACACGTCAGCACCAATCATTGCTTCATCAATAGTACGATTTTTAGTGTCAATTGCATACTTCTCCTTCCACTCATTCATCCCATCTGTGCGGCCTTTATAGATAACACCTTTTGTATCACAGATTGTAATATTGTCTTTTTTAGCACCTACTTTCACAAGTAGATCTAAACAGGCTATAGCAGCAGCACCAGCACCGCTAGCGACGATTCTGATATCTTCAAATTTTTTACTAATTAAATCCAATGCATTTATCATAGCAGCCACAGTTATAACTGCTGTACCATGTTGATCATCGTGAAATACTGGAATTGTACATCTTTTCTTGAGTTCATTTTCAATTATAAAACACTCCGGAGCTTTTATATCTTCTAAGTTAATTCCACCCCAAGTGTCTGCGATTCTAGCTATAGTTTCAATAAATTCTTGTGGATCTTTAGTGCTAACTTCAATATCTACTGAATCAATATCTGCAAACCTTTTAAATAGAACTGATTTACCTTCCATCACTGGTTTTGAAGCAATATGACCGATATCTCCAAGCCCTAAGACAGCTGTACCATTACTTATAACTGCTACAGTATTTCCTTTTGAGGTATATCTAAAGGCATTTCTCTTATCCTTCTCAATTTCAAGACATGGAGCTGCAACGCCAGGTGAGTATGCAAGCGCTAGATCTCTCTGGTTGTTGAGAGGCTTAGGCATAAATAGTGCAACTTTACCAGATGGTTTTCTCTCATGTAACTCAAGAGCTTCAGCATCAAGAGTGTTGTTATTAGACATTTTTTATTTTGCATTATAGATTTTTTAATCTATTCTGTCTATGCATATAAATTTTTTTTAAAAAAAAGATAGAATCTTGTGTACTAATTTTACAAATTAAATTTAGATAAATTAGATCTTGATTTTTTTTTAAAAAAATATAAGTTAAATATGCAAGCGCAAGACGCATTCAAACAACATAAAAATTCAAACAATATATAAGATAAAAAGCATGGAAGATAAAAAAAATCCACTAATAGTTGCAATAACTCAGAATGGATCATTTAATGCATATATCAGACAAGTTAACTCAATTCCAATGTTGACATTAGACGAAGAAAATGAACTTACGAAGCACTTTTGGAAAGACATGGACTTTGTAGCTGCACAGAAATTAGTTCTTTCTCATCTAAGACTAGTCGTAAAAATTGCTCAGACTTTCAAGTCATATCAGTTACCGATGCAAGACATAATCTCAGAAGGTAACATAGGACTTATGAAAGCTGTGCAGAAATTCACACCTAGCGCTGGCTGTAGGCTTGCTACCTACGCTTCTTGGTGGATCAGAGCAGCAATACAAGAGTATATTTTAAATAGTTTCTCTTTACTTAAAGTTAACACAAAGGTTATGAAAAAGAAGCTGTTCTATAAGATATCTCAAACAAAGGATGCTATAAGAAAACTTACAGACTATGAGGAAAAATCTTTATCTAATCTATATTGTTTATCACTTGATTCACAAGATAACGCAAATAATCAATCACTAATTGAATTTATACCAAGTAATGAAAAGTGTCATGCAGAGGCGATAATAGAAAAACAGGAAAAACAACTAAAGAGCAGCTTACTCAAGAAAGGTCTAGAGGAGTTAAACGATAGAGAAAAAGATATTTTATATAGGAGAAGACTGAAAGATATTCCAGACACACTAAGAGAAATTGCAAGAGAATATAAAGTATCGCAAGAGAGAGTTAGGCAGATTGAGCAGCAGATAATGGAGAAGCTAAAAAGCTTTATGCTACAGTATGTATAAAAACTATTTAAGAGAGATAAAAGCACTTTTTAGTAGTAAAAATTATCCAAAGTCAGATCTAGAAGACGTGGTGATGCATCTCCTGAGTATCAATTTCACAGATCTACATACGAGAGTACAACTCAATAATGAACAAAAAAATGCCTTGGAGTCTATGATAGATAGGCGACTAAATGGAGAACCAGTAGCTCATATTATAGGATATAAAGAGTTCTTAGGTAGAAATTTTAAAGTCACAAGTAATACTTTAATACCTAGACCAGAAACTGAAATTCTAGTCAATGAAGTTATAAAGAGATGTCAAGAGAAAGATTCAATAAAAATTCTAGATATTGGGACAGGAACAGGTTGTATCATAATCTCCATTATAAAAGAATTAGAAAAGCTAGGACATAAAGCATCAGGAATTGCCATAGATATATCAGATGGTGCACTAGAAGTTGCAAAACATAATGCAGAAACTTTAGGGATGAGCGATAAAATTAAGTTTATCAACTGCGACGTAAGGAAATTCAGAGAAAGAGATTTTAATTTAGTTGTATCTAATCCGCCCTATATACCTTCAAGCAATATTCCTTTACTCGAAACTTCTGTGAAAGACTATGAGCCACACATAGCACTTGATGGTGGAAGTGATGGACTGGATTTTTATAGAGATATAGCCAAATTAGCGTCCGAGATAGATTGTTGCATACTTGAATTTGGTATTGGGCAAAGTGAAGTAATTCTAGAGATTTTTAATAATTTTAAAGAAAAAAAAGTTATAAAAGACCTAAAAAATATAGAAAGAGTGATAATTTGTGAGAATTCTTAATATTTTTGTAATAAATGTAATATAAAATCTAAGTTTAGATTAGATAAATAAAAATTTAAAAATTATGGCAGGTGGAAACACAAAGAATAGCAGTAGATTGATCGAGAGTTATATACAAAATGTTTCTCTTCAAGCTTTCTTTTGTATTGAAGATAATAAGTACCAAGTTAAAAAAAAAGTTGTATCTTTATTAGAGAATCTTGGTCAAGAAGGGTTATCTAAGGTACTTGAGACTGTTGCTGACTATATAAATGAAAATAGTAAGGAATTACCAGGTGAAATTGAAGGTGAGAATCAAGATGCCAAAATAGCAAAAGCAGTTATGCCAGCAGTAAATGCAGTTCTATCTTTTTTACAGTCTTGGTATGTTTATGGAAAAAGTTTAATTAACTCCGCTGCTCAATCCTTAGGTACCAAATCTTCACTATCATTCACAGAGCCTGAAACAATGGAATTAGTAAAACAAGCTTTAATAAATGAAACATTCACTTTACAACAAGTTGCTTGCTTGATGAATGTTAATGATAACAATCTTCAATTTAGTGATAGTATTGTACCTGAAGTTCAAGATATGCTTGAGACAGTGAGAAAAACTCTAGAAAAAGAATTACTGGCTAGAGTTATTGAAAATAAAACATCTCTTCAGTCTGAGTTGAATAATCTTCAAACAGGAGAAGATAAATTCTATAATGAATTTTTTGCAAAAGAGTGCTTTACAAAGCATCCTCAATTGAAGGAATACTGTATCAAAGCTATAGAATTTTTAATGGAATTAGCTATAAAAATCACTTCTCTCGTTAAAGATATTGCTAACTATGCTTACTCATTCTATAAAGAAGAAGAACTTTTGAAAAAATCTGCTGCTGAAAAAATCAGTGATCTCAATAGCACAAGAAAAGATAATCCAGTCGAGTGGGGGTATTTGCAGTCTGCAGTTCAATGTAAGCCTGAAATATCCTGATAATAAATGTTATCTCATCTAATACTAATTCTGTTTTTAATTGGATGTAGTAGCAATCATCCGCAATACAAAACAGAAATTATTCTAGGGAAAATCACTTCAGAAAATACAGGTGGTTATGTAAAGAAGATTGACTCATTCCAATACCTTTGCAGAAATGCAGCAGAAGACATGCTGAGTGATTTGCAGAGATATAATCTCCCTTGTAACACAACCTTCCTTCTTGATATTGAGCTTGGATATAGCAATCATGGACATATTAGACAAAGTAATAGCCTCAAGAAAAAATCTAATTTTTATACTCTTAATTATAAATTGCAGGATTTTAAAGATAAAGAGAAGGAATTCTCAGGTACAATCACAGCCATAGATAGTTTTGTCATCCCTAGCAGCTCTTACGCATATATTATTTCATCTGAAGCTAGTCAAATAGCTGGTGTAAGTAATCTTGTAAAGCAGCTTGAATCAGAAATTGTATACCTGCTACACAACAACTGTAAATAAATGTCTAATCACTATCACATATTTGCTTGCAGAGAATATTTCATTACTATAAAATAGATTCTAAAAAATTTTGAAGTAATGAGTAATCAAATAAAGGCAGCTCCACTTTTTGTTGGATTAACTAGGCCTCCAATGTTATTTGGCGTCAGCTATAACTTTGCAGTTATAAATGGTATGATATCAATGATGTCCTATATAATGACTTCCAACTTCATTTACTTTGCAATGATGTTTCCAATGCATCTTGTTGGATATTATCTATGTTCTAAAGAACCGTTATTTATTGAACTATTTTTAAATAAAAATAAAAACTGTCCTAGATGCTGGAATTTTACTCATCATAAAGGTAATTCATACGATCCAACATAAAACTATGGATTTATCATTCTTAAAACTTTCAAGCCCTAAGCCATATGGGCTAGATATTTTTGATAAAGACGTTAAGGCAAGTAAGTTTATTGGTATTAAATGTCATTGGGGAGATGATATATTGTTGACAGATGACAATAGATTGATTCAAATTATAAAAGTTGGTGGTTTTTCATTCGAAACAGCTGATGATGAAGATTTAGACATAAAAAAGGATTTACGCAATTCTTTATTCAAAGGCATAGGAGATAGTAGTGTAAAACTATACACTCATATTATAAGGAGGAAGAAAATTCCTTATCCTCCTGGTTATATTAATCCTGATATGCCATATGGATTTGCTGCATATCTAGACAAACAGTGGATTGCAAGAAGTAGTAGAAAAGAATCATTTATCAATGAGTTATATATTAGCGTTATAGAAAAAGTCAGTTTTAAAAGTAATCCTATAGATGAGTTAACAAAGAAAATACTAAGAAAGCCAAAAGATAACAAAGCTTTTCTTGAAGGTATGAAAGAAGCACAGGAGAGTCTCAAAGAGGTCAGCTCTAGAATTACAAGTTCTCTCAGAGATTATAGTCCTGAAATACTCGGTTTAGAGAAAGTTGGAGATCTATATTATTCTCGTCCTGCTGAATTTATAGGCGATATAGTTAACTGCATAGATGATCGTAGAATTCTATTCAATAATGATAATCTTTCAAAGCATATTGTAAACTCTAGAGTAATTTTTAAAAATAAGTATTTTGAAGTTAAACATCAGAATGGTTTAGTAAAGTTTGGAGGTATAGCAAGTATAAAAGAATATGGTCCAAAAACCTGGCCTGGAATGTTAGATCCTTTTTTAAAGATGCCATTTGAGTTAGTGATTTCTCAATCATTTGATTCTATAAATAGACAGATTGCAATGAACAAGATGCAGCTTCAGCAAAATAGGATGATCCAATCTGAAGATAAAGCTGTATCTCAAGTAATAGAAATTAGTGAGGCTTTAGATAAAACTATGAGTGGTGAAATAGGTTTTGGGCAGCATCATATGACTGTAATGTGTATTGAGAATAGCTTAGCTGATCTAGAGAGTGCAGTGTCTATGGCATTAGTTGAGATTTCAAGTACTGGAGGAATGAGTGTTAGAGAAAAAACAAATATGGAACCAGCTTTTTGGTCACAAGTTCCAGGTAATTTTAAATATATAGGAAGAAGAGCAACTATTAATACAAGTAATCTAGCTTCTTTCTGTTCACTCCATAATTATCCATTAGGTAAGCCAAAAAATAATTTTTGGGGTGATGCAGTGACCGTTCTTGATACAACTTCTGGTACTCCATATTATTTTAATTTCCATTTGCGAGACATAGGCCATACTACAATTATAGGTCCAACTGGTGCCGGTAAAACAGTTTTAATGAACTTCTTATGTGCACAAGCACAAAAATTCCGCTGTAGATTATTCTTCTTTGATAAGGATCGTGGTGCAGAAATATTTTTAAGAGCCCTTAATGGAATTTATACAATAATCGATCCAGGTAAAAAATGTGTATTTAATCCATTATTACTACCAGACACAGGAGAAAACAGGATATTTTTACTTGAATGGTTAAAACAACTTGTTTCCTCTTTAGGAGAGTCGCTTTCAGCAGAAGATGTTACTTTATTAACAACTGCGATCAATGGTAACTATAAATTAGATCCTAAAGATCGTATATTATCAAATATTGCACCGTTTCTTGGCCTAGAAGGACCTGGTACACTGGCTGGGAGGTTAGCTATGTGGCATAGCAAAGGCTCTCATGCAAAAATTTTTGATAATAATGAGGACTCTATAGATTTCTCTCAGTCAAATATTTTTGGTTTCGAGATGGCTGAACTATTAAAAGATAAGTTTGCATTAGGTCCTGTGCTTTTATACTTATTCCATAGGATTAACATATCTCTAGATGGTTCTCCAACTATGATTGTACTCGACGAAGCTTGGGCTTTAATAGACAATCCAATTTTTGCACCGAAAATAAAAGATTGGCTGAAAGTTCTCCGTAAACTAAATACATTTATAGTTTTTGCAACACAAAGCGTCGAAGATGCAAGTAAAAGCTCAATAAGTGATACTCTTATTCAACAAACTGCAACTCAGATTTTTCTTCCAAATCTGAAAGCTACACAAGTTTATAGAACTGCTTTTTTACTTACTGAGCGCGAACATCATTTGATCAAAACTATTGATCCAGGCAGTAGGTTCTTTTTAATTAAACAGGGGGTTGATGCTGTTATTGCTAGGGTAGATTTATCAGGTATGCACGATATCATTAATGTCTTATCTGGAAGAGCTGATACTGTTCTCATACTTAATGAAGTGATGAAAGAGCATGGAAATGATCCAGAAGTTTGGCTCCCGATTTTTAATAAAAAAGTAAAAGAATCTCAGAATAAATCATGAACAGAATAAAGTCTTCGATAAAAGAAATATTGATTTTAATAACACTTGTCTTAGCAATTCAGATTATTTCACCTAAAGAAGAGGTGCATGCTGCATTTGATTCAATGTTAGAATATGAAAATCAACACCATTTCGATGGATTTATCGATTTTGTTCTTAAGGTTCTAGAAGATATATATATATGCTTCTTCAAAAATATTATTTTCAATGTAGGTCAACTTAAACAAACTTGCGTTCCCAGGCTAATTAGCTCAGACATACCATATGAAGATGATTGTAATAATACTCAGAATAATGATGATTTTGTTAAAAATCAGATGATTGGTACAATGATTTTCATAGCAGCTTTAGTAGTTGTTATTGCACTTAGTTTTATACCTATAATAGGCACAATTGCATGGATCATTGTTGGAATAGCTGTTATTCAAGTCATTACAACATGTCTTAGTACTTTTGTCGTTGCACCACATGAATACGTCAATGCCGCTCTAGGGCATGTAAATTGTCAGAATGATAATGGTGAAATAAGAAATATTCATCCAGATGCTGTTACTGCTTCTGATGTACCATTTTTTTATACATGCCTTGAAAGTGAGACTCCAAGGGATATAACGCTTGCTACTGACTGGAAATCACGACTTGATAAAGAATATGGCAATATGACAGGGCCTTCAACGCCGTACTGCCAAGCTATGAACGCTGATTATGCTATAAACTCTGATTTAATGAGTGGGAAAAGTGCTTTCGGTGTAGATGTCAAAGATCTTACAGTTAGTTCCATTATAGTCCAAAGAGTTGGATTTTGGCAAATGATTACAAGCAATTCTAGTTATTGTGATATACCTGTGGAGACACAATATTATTTTTCTTTGAATGATATACGAGACATAAAATATAATGATAATCCTAAATATGGTGATACAATAGCTTTTTATAGAATTAATTCAGGTAAAATACAACTTTGTTCAGCAACAAATACAATCGCAGCAGCTATAATAAATGGCTGCACTTACATTGCTCCTCCAATTCAAATGATATCAATAAATGCTTCTTACACTGAAGGTACGCGATGTCAGTATTTTCTTGGATCCAGATCTGATCTTAATAGCTTAGGAAACTACCTAACTAAGCAAGTTCGTTTAAATGGAAATAATCAGTATTCTGCGGTAGGATTATTTCTACAAAGTGATCTACACATCACAAGTACAATTGTTGGTTGTATCCAGGACTTGCTTGCTAAAGTTGTTGTTGGCTCTAGTAGCAGTCAACAAGATTCTCTACTTTTCAAAATACAAAATGTTATGAAAAATATTGTTAAGGTCATCCTGATTTTATATGTTTCATTACTCGGAATAAAGATTATGAGTAATCCTCAACCTCCTCAAACAGGAGAAGTTATAATGTATATTGTAAAATTTGCTGTTGTTGTGGTAATTTCAGGACTTGCTGGTCCCAAGATTTGGTATGATGAAAAAGGCATGCAAGGACAAGGGATGTACCCATTATTGCTTAAATCTGTGAATGATCTTTCAAATAGAGTTTTGCAGAGCACAACAAAAGTTAGTCCTGTTAATATGTGTTATCAAACATATAATGGTAGTAATCTTTTATCAGAGCAAGCAATACCTGTTAATAGCTTTTCTGGAGTAAATGTTCTCCCAACTAAAAGTCTTATAGTACAATCAGGTTATATTCAGTTAAGTATCTGGGATTTTATAGATTGCAAATTGATGAGTTATATCAATTTAAATTCTTGTAAATATACAATCAGTGGCATTGTTTCTTTATGGTTGGTGTCAATATGTCTTTTCTTTCCAACGGCTTTTCTTCTTGCGATAGTTGTCATAATATTCTGCATTACACTTTTTACAAATATGATGAGATTTGTGCACCTTGCAATTGTAAGTATGTTTGCTTTAACAATTCTTGTCTTGGTTTCACCTATAATGTCTTGTTTCCTTTTATTTGACTATACAAAACAGACCTTTGAAGCATGGTTTAAAATGATGTTAGGCTATATTTTATACCCAGCAGTCATATTTGCATTCGCAGCTCTTATGATTTCAACTTTTGATTCAATTTTTTATGGTATACCGCACAATAAAGATTGTTTGAGCACTTCATCTTGCACAATCAACGATATCTGTGATGAAAAAAATAATTCTATTTACTGCACGATAGCTAATACTGTATATGATGAATTATACGCCCATAATTCAGCACTTAAGAAAAATGATTTCGACCCTCAAATGTGTAATGTCAAGAGTGGCACTATTTTAAGTGCACTGACGCAAAATTATGAAGTGAAGATTCTTGGAATTACTATATTCAATATTAAAAGTCTAAAAGATGTTATATTTGATGTTATGTTTCAAGGTTTATTAAAAATGATGTTATTTGCAATTCTTTTTGATAAACTAACTAGCGCTGTGGTAAGCTTCTTAGAAGTTCTCCTTGGTGTGTATGGTATCTCGGGTGGAGTCCCTGATTATAGTGCTAAAGCTAGAGAAGCAATAAAATCAAAAGTTATGGGAGGCAGTAAATGATATAGGTGAAAGTTATAATTATATGTATAAAAATTTCTTATCTTTATTTGTAGGTCTTATTATTTCTATACAAGTCTCCGGCAAATCTCTGATAAATAACTCAGATTGCATCATTGGTAATTCTACAGATCCTTCTCCAATAATAAAAGTAAGACCAATAGGAGAGGGGTGTTATAGTTCTTGTCAGCAGTACTGTGCACAAAAGTTTAAGATTGATGTAGGTTCTTTCTCAAAAAATACAGTCTCAAATAAAAAAAATGATATGATGCTTATGAAAACGAATATCATGAATATTAATCAAGATAGCATTCAAGATTGCGTCCATTCATGTTTTAGAGGTCTTACATCAAATCAAAAAATAAGAATTCCAACTAAAATCGATAGTTCTACTGGTATGATTTTAGATGACGATGGCAAAACACCTTACCAATGGAAGTGTAATATTTATTCTGAAGCAGAAGATATAAATGATCTGAGTTGTGAAAAACCATCAATAACAAGTGGAGCAGCAACTACTGGTGTATGCACTCAAAGTGATCTTGCTAGTTCATATGTTGACGGTAATGTTAGGCTTGTTGATGGATCAACAATGCTTATCAAGCTTGCTGATGGAGGAAATATAGTAGATCAAAATACATACGATGATTTCACTAAGGTTAATGAAAATGATATATATCTTTGCGGCTTCAAGAGTGTCATATATTCTCCAAAGTATGTTAATGTAGATGGCACTTTTATAGGTGATGATGCTGTTAGTGGTTTCGATCCAAGGATACATACAATGTTAAATCCATTAGGCACAGGCATTTTTATTAAAAAAAATGATTACATATCTATTAATTATTATGGAAGATATTATTCTAACTGCAATTCTTCTCACAGCTGTGTAAGAAATAACAATGATTTCCAACTTGGTTTGCTGACAGGAGGAGATGTATGGCAATTAATAGTTCCAGAACTTTCTATCAATGATCAAAGTGATGAAACTAGAAGAGAAGTAGGTAAAAATTGTGAGATTTGCATAACTAATCAAAATTCACCAATCTGTTATACAGATGACTGTAAACACAAAAATTATACAGCAAAAACTAATCAGCTCGTTGGTAGTGTAACATGGATGAATAATCCTAAGCTCTTTACGCAACCTTTAAGCTCTGGAGATGCAGAATCTCAATTTAGATCAACCTTTTTAAGTGGTAACATTGCAAAGCCGTTCTTGCCTCAAGAACTTAAGATATATTATCCTGCTTTCAATACATCAAATCAATCAAAAGGAGGATATTTTGTATCTCTTAGTTGGAAAGGGTGTCGTTATCAAAATGGTGAAAGGCTACAATATATTATAGTCAATGATGCAATATTAAATTCTGATAATTTTAATCTTTACATGATTAATGACGCCAATTGGAAACCTCTGATAATGAATGATGTTGGTGGTGTATACTCTGTAAATGTTAATATAACTAGTGATGATCTAGCTATTCCTAGTACCTTTAGTAACGATAATGCTGTCTCTTCCACCAATACAAATCAAGGAAAAATATTTTTCAGGATTAATCCATTATCTGAGAATGAAGCAAGTACTCTTGGTGTGCAGATGTATGGTAGAGAGAATGCTTTAGGACAATATTATCTTAAAATCGAACCAGCACCAAATAAATCTATTCCAAGCAAGATTGTAGATATGTTTTATCAACTCTTAAAAGATGTCTCAAGTTCAATCTTTAAAGGATTCCAAACAAATAATGAATATCTCACAATTATAAGACTTGTTCTTGTTTTATATATCGCTCTAACTGGCTTAATGTTTATGACAGGAATTGCAAAGATTACACAGAATGAAGCTGTAGTAAGAATCTTTAAGATCTCAGTAGTCATTATGTTATTGAGCCCTAATAGTTATACTTTCTTTAACGAGAATTTCTTCAAGATTTTCAGTTTTGATAATATGAACTTTTTAGCTAATTTATTTACTCCTGAGATTGATATTAGTTTTTCTAAAGATTTACAGACTAATACAAGCGCTTGTTTTAATAATAGTGAGATTAAAGTGTCGCTCATATGCGTATTAGAAAATGATTTAAAGATGTTTTTTTCATGGGCTTTCTGGAATAGAATTATCGGTATGTTAATAAGTGGTCTGTTTTTACCAGCAGTTGCAATAATTGCAGGGGTATTTATGTATGCAATAATTATCTTAAAGGTAACTTTCCTTTTCTGTATTGCTATGCTTGTACTGACAGTGACAATATCACTAGCGCCAATTTTTATACCACTGATATTATTTAAATATACAAAATCATTTTTTGATTCATGGGTAAAACAGCTAATCGCGACAATACTACAGCCAATTTTTATATTTACTGCTATCTCTCTTTTTAGAGCTATGTTTTTAATTCTAATGCAGTCTGCAATTGGTATTGCTGCATGTAAAATGTGCTGGATTGAGTTTGCTCTACCTTTCGGCACTTATTGCTTGTTTGATTTATATTTTTATGTACCTTTATCACTTAGTAGTTCTCCTGATGCTTTTTCATTACCTATAGCAAATATTGGAGTATTTATTTCTATGTTTTTTGTTGGTCATGCAATGTATACTTTCTGTGATTTTGCTTCTAAAATGGCTAAAGAGCTGATTAGTTACGGTTTATTTGATATAGGTGAGACAGAAGCAGGGTCTCCTCAAAAAATTATATCTGATCTTAAAGGTTTTAGTAAGCCAGTATATAATGTTGTAACAGCTCCATTAGATCTACTTGCAATAGATGATGAAAGCAGAAAACTTCGCAAACAATTTAGAAAGCAGCGTAGAGATAAACAAAATGATAAATGATTAGCTATGAAGATTAGCAATATTCTCTTATGTTTACTCATTTTACTCACTAGTGGTTGTGATAGTGGTAATAGTGAAGTAATAGAAGCAGATGATAACGGCTCTGGAAAAATTGTCCATGTTCTTGTGAAACCAGGCAGAGACCAGAGTCAAATAATGCAAGATAGTGATGGAAATGTTTTTTTAAAGTGGCTTGATACAGGGCTTTTTATCAGTAATGAAAGTATAATGCTTTCTAATAAAGAAAGTAATGGATATGATTCTTATCAAGAAGAAATAGCACCAGCTAGAATAGGTTTATCAGTACGTGGAGTATGGTATCCATGGGGTATGATACCTAATATAGCGCCAAAACAATGTACAGTAATACCTTGTAGTCTGTCTGATGATTATAGATGTAAATTAGTACCAAGTTCTACAATGATTGTACAGAATAATCAGGCAAATGACGGATGTTACCTTGCAAATGGATGGGGAGTCTACGTTTTAGTTGCTAAACCGAGATCTGATGGTACATATCCAGATCCTAATAAAAATGCAGATGTATCAATTAGCCCTAGTGCAGCAGATGGTTTTTTTACTGGTCATATAGGTGAGTTTAAACCTAATCAGAATGGATATATAAATATAGATAAACTCTGGTCATGTGATGATAATAATGGTGTTTCTTTGTGTGAAGTAATAGATATGAAGACTGTAGCTAAAGGTAAAATATACCTAAAAGTTGTTGATAGTTTCTATATAGATAATAACTCTAGCAAGTCAGATACAAAAGGAAATCAATATATTACTGTTAATATTAAGTCTGGTATATACTATCCGAATTTTGTGAGCGCCACTCTTGAAACAATGCATGATTCACTACAATCAATTACTAATAGTTTAAAGAATGTCATTATGGATTCTTTCCGTGATCTAGTACGAGTAACTATTTTGCTTTATTTCCTTTTCACCAGTCTAGGCTTTATGATAGGTTTGATCAAAATTACACAAACAGAAATGATTGTGCGTTTGCTTAAAATAGGCATAGTTGTCATGCTAACAACACCTTATAATACTGTATCTGAGTATTTTGTAGAGTTTTATGACCTTACTGCTACATTTGCATCAAATATCATTGCTGCAAATCTTCCAAAGATGCCCTATACAGAATCAAATGCCAGCAGTGAATTTGGAGATAAGATGAGTTATCTTTTAATTTATGATGGAATTTTAAATCAAGTTATTTCAAAACAAGTTAATTTAAAGATTATATCTTTATTATTCACATCGATGGTTTGGTGTATCCCGCTAATGTATATCTTGATTGTTATAATAATTGTTATAGTACTCAGGTCTTTACTGCTTTATATTACAGCCTATGTTCAAATGAATATATTAATACTTATCTTACCAATATTTGCTGTCATGTTGCTTTTTAAGGTTACTTCAAAACTTTTTCAAGATTGGTTAAAATATATGGCAAACTCTGTCTTGTTGATCATAGTTGCTACATTAGGTATGGGGTTATGTTTAGGTATAATAAACTCTGTATTATCAGATCTCTTAAATTACAGTATTTCCAAGCAAAATATATGGTGGTTTATATGGTGGTGGAGACCAGAAGATCTTAATGCACTCTATTCACATTTGAATGCAGAATCATATCTTATGGCTTTAATGATATCTCTAATATGTTATTCTTTTGTTGAACAGGTACCTAAACTAGCTGATGCTTTGAGTGACTCACAGTTATCTCCTAGTATTCAGGCTTTTAATGCACTATGGACAGGGGCTAGAGAGATGTTAGATGAGGGCTTTTCCGCAATAAAAAATTTTAATTCTCAATATCTTGTCGGCAGATTACTTGATCAAAGATATAAAGAAGATGGAGAATATGTAAAAGATAAAGAAGGTAAAGGTATTTTAGATAAATGGAAGATAACTCGCGATAAAGCTGATAATCTTTTTTATAAGTATATAGGTTCTCAGTATGACAAAATTGATCAAGGATCAATTTTTTCTAATTCAAATATAAATGATAAATTAAAAAATCAGGAGCTTAACCTATTAAAGAGTGAACAACAATATGCGGGTAATGATTATCAAAAAATGATAGATGATAGGAAGGTTGCTTTGGATCAAGAACTAAAAAATAATGATACTTTAAAAAATTCTGTTCATTTAGGTGAAGATGCAAATCCAATTTCTCTTTCTGCGGATAACAATAATAATATTGTTTATAACGGCCATCACATAGCTAAAGATGATATAAGAGCAGCAATATCTCAAGGTAGAAATCAGATTAATGTTGGCGGTAATAATGTTAATCTTCGTTCTCAATATAGCAAGGAGTTACATGAAAAGCTTAATAAGAGACTTGAGGAACTAGGCAAGATTGAAGAAGAACTAAGACAAATCAGAAAGAATTAATCTATATGCTATAATCTGATGTAAAAAATGAGTTGGTTCAAATCGATTAAAGAAAAATTAACTAAGACTTCAAATATAATCGCAAGTGGTATTACTAATATCTTTAGCGGTAAAAAGAGAGTTGATTTCGAGACCCTTCAAGAATTTGAAGAGATGTTGCTGATAAGTGATATGGGACCTGAGATAGCTATTTATCTTGTCAAAAGGTTGAAAGATGTAAAATTTAATTCAGAAGTGAGTTGCGACTATATAAGAGATTTTCTCAAATTTGAAATCAATAATATTCTAACTAAGGTTGAAAAAAAATTAACTATCACAAATAATCAAAAGCCATATGTAATAATACTCTGTGGTGTCAATGGTAATGGCAAGACAACTACTGCTGGCAAATTAGCTATGCAATTTAAGAATCAAGGTTTATCTGTAATCCTTGGTGCTTGCGATACTTTCCGTGCAGCTGCTGTTGAACAGATCCAAGCATGGGGTAAAACAGTAGATTGTAGAGTGATAACTGGGAATGAGAATAGTGATCCAGCTAGTATTGGATTTAGAGCTTTCCAAGAAGCAATTGATCAAAAGGCTGATGTACTTATCCTTGATACTGCTGGCCGCCTACACAATAAAACTGATCTGATGAATGAACTTCAGAAGTGTGTGAAAGTTCTAAAGAAACTAGATGAGTCAGCACCGCATGAAATAATTATGGTTGTAGATAGCACTACTGGGCAAAATGCTTATAATCAAATCTCAACTTTCAATAGTATTATACCTATCTCTGGTTTGATTTTTACTAAATTAGATAGTTCTGCAAAAGGTGGAGTTATTGTTGGTTCTGCAAAAAAATATGGCATCCCAATCTATGCAATTGGTGTTGGTGAGAAGGTAGAAGATCTTAGAGAATTCAATTCAAAAGAGTTTGTTGATGCACTTCTATGAGTAATAAGATCTTTTTTATTCTATTGGGCATAGTATTAATTACTATATATGGAATGTTTACTATTAAGTACAACTCTAGAACGAAACTAAAAGAGCTAGAGAATTTAGAGAAGATGATAGCTGAGGAAGAGAAAAGAATAAAACTACTACAAGTTGATCTAGAACATGTATCTCGTCCTGAAGCAATTAGCAAAATGCTATATTTACTACCTGATTTAAAACCAATTAAGCCTGCTCAGGTAATAGTGCTTGAATAATGAACTGATACATGATACCTCATCATTTAAAAATGAAAAATAAAAAAATCATCATTATTAATGGTCCTTCTTGTGCTGGAAAATCGACAGTAGCAAAAGAGATATGCAACACTGCCAAATTTGTACATCTGCAGATTGATAAAGTGAGCGATTTCTATGGTACAATTTTTCCTAAGGGTATGAAGTTTGTTGATAACGATCCTGGCACTGACCATCAAGATAATGGTTTAAAAGGTTTGTTTAATAAGAATAGGTTTGCTCGTAGGAAAGTTGTTGCATCAATAATGCTTGCTACTGTAGAGGAGTTGACTAAGCAAGGATTTGATCTAGTAATTGATACTGCTCTAGATGGCCCTGATGCGGAAGAGTTAGCGGAACTATACCTAAATCGCCTAAAAGGTAATCATATTCTTTTCGTAGGTATATTTTGTCCGGTTGAAGAAAGATTGAAGCGTCTGAAAACTAGAACTGATAACAAATTTCTTACTGAAGAGTTTGTGCGATTACAATCAGATACCTGGGATGTTTTTGGCTTATGCAAACATATGTATGATGTATCATTTGATAGCTCTAAACTAACTTCTATACAAATTAAAGAAGAAATTTTAAGAAAAATTTAATTGTAATCTTTTTAACTCTTGATTATTTCTAATTGTAACAAATTGCCTATCTGGATAATGTTCAGTTAGTAATGTTATATAATATGAAACTCGTCCCTCAAATGACCAGGTATATTCTATAAGTCTCATACTAAGTACTTCTTTACAACCTAGCGCCCGCTGGTTTTAAGAATCGTGCAAAACATAAGAATCTAGGATAATTGAAGTAAATAACTAAGTTAGCTCTTGTCCATCTCAGGTATAGTGATTTCACACTATTTCCATCAATGATCCATTTATCATGATTGACTATTTCTGACTGAATTTCAATACATTCATCAGAATTCTTCTCAACCCAATTAGCCGTGAAGAAATACTTATCTAGGTGATACAGTGGCAAGCTAAGCTGCAAGCTGAGTTTTTTAGCAAAGGTTGATTTGCCGCTGCCAGGTCTACCAAATATCATGATTCTATTCATTGTAATCTATAAGCTTTGTATATAGCAACTACATCAGGTATAAGGATCTTAGTCTTTATCATCTCAAAGCCAGCTAATTCAATCATTTTAATAAAATCATTCTTTTTAGGGAATTGACGTATGCTATTCACTAAGTATTGATAAGGCTTTTTATCACCAACTATAATATGCCCAATAATAGGTATACAATGAAAGGAAAAGAAATCGTACATTTTTCTTAAAATTGTGTCACTCTCCGGGCGTAAAAACTCCATACATAGAAACTTTCCGCCAACTTTAAGTACTCGAAACATTTCATGTAGAGCTATTTGGATATTGTCAACATTTCTTATACCGAAAGATATTGTAACTCTATCAAATGATTGATCCTCAAAAGGAAGATTTTGTACATCTGCACAAAGAGTTGATAATTTTCTCTGATATTTATTGAATTTACCATTATCCATCCTCTTTTTTTCTCCTGCAACTAGCATTTGGTCGTTTATGTCACATATTATTGCTTCACCACCACCATTATCTAGAAATCCCATAGCAATATCTCCTGTGCCACCAGCAACATCTAATAACTTGTGTGTATGGTATGGCTCAACCTCACTGATAAATTTTCTTTTCCAAATATGATGTAAACCGAAGCTCATAAGAGAATTCATCAGATCATATTTATCTGCTACAGAATCAAACACATTTTTTACAAAAGCTTTTTTTGACATAAGATTGATTATTACTTCATCACTTGCTATAGATTTTAGCATGTATTTACAAACTATAAAAAATTTTTATATACTTATATGGAAGAAATTCTCAAATTCCTTACACCAAGAATCAGCAAAGAAGGCTATATAATCATTGTTATAGCTGGGATAATAGCTACGCTTGGTCTAATACTGTTTGATAAACTTGGTTTACTAATGTTAGTAGGTTTTATCTTTTGCGTATATTTTTTTAGAGATCCAGAGAGAGTTACTCCAGTTGATAAAAACCTAGTCATAAGTCCAGCTGATGGTGTTGTAAGTGCAGTTGAATATAATGCTCCATATCCAGAGGAGCTTGGAGTTGGAGATAAATTTGGAACACGTGTAAGTATATTTTTAAATGTATTTAATGTACATGTTAACCGTGTACCAGTCACAGGAATAGTTGTAAAAGAAGCATATAGACCAGGAAAGTTTATCAATGCATCACTTGATAAATCTAGCAAGGATAATGAGAGACAATCGGTATTAATAAATACAGCTTATGGAAAAGAAGTAGCTGTAGTGCAAATTGCAGGTCTTATAGCCAGGAGAATTGTATGCAATTTAAATGATGGTGATAATGTAAAAGCTGGTGCACGGTATGGTATAATAAAGTTCGGTAGCAGATTAGATGTTTTCCTCCCTGAAGGTATAGAACCAGCAGTACTAGTTGGTCAAACTATGATAGGAGGTGAAACAGTAATAGCTCATCTGAATGGTGATCAAAAAGCAATTGAAGGAATCATTGAGTAGGATTTTAATGACTAAAAACTAGCTCAAATAAATATAAGAATATTTGTCTACCTGCAGGCATAGAATTATTATGTGTTAGTCAAGAGTTAGATTTCAAGTAAAATTTATGACCAGAATGTCTGGCATATCCACTGTCTAGATGACTCTCGTTACAGAAATGTTCCAGTGCAATTTTTATAACATGATCTAAAATAATCCTACCGCAGTCTTTACGACGGACACTCTTTTTTATAATGAACTCATCAATATATAGTTATATTAACATTATTAATATAACCTTCTTTCTGCTGTTCCATAACTTGTCTAGCGAAGATTTTTTTATTTAAGAAATGAGGTCTCAACTGAGAGATTATATCAAATACCTATTCTACTTCAGATTGCGTTTCTAGTTTGTTAATGATGACCATTTTTTACATTCAACTTATTCCTAATTAGCTTAGAGTCTAGCAGGGCACCAGAAGCTATGCTACAATAGAAACCTTAAATCCATCATTAGATTTCAGATTATCACTAACCATCTCAGAGTTTAGCAGTGCTAGAGCATTACCTTGCCAATATATACCAAGAATTACACCGATTTTCTTATCATCAATAAATAGGTCGCTATTAGCCGTAAGTTTCATATCTGAGGTTATTCTATAAACCTTTTTACGTACAGATCCTCTATGATGAGTCCTTGTTATAACCTCCTGTCCAATATAACAACCTTTGGTATAACTTATCGCATTAAACTTGTCGAAACCTACTTCAAATGGAAAATATCTACCAGATTCAAAATCATTATATAACCTTGGTAAAGACAACTGATAATATATATCGTAGTTATCTTCTTCACTAATTTCAGTAGCAGAATATGCTCTAAATGGTAATTTTTCATGTCTAGGATCGCGATATCCATTACTAGCACTATTTACAAAAATACTATCATTAATAGAAAATTCCACTTTTGACCCAAGTCTATATTTAATCAAAATAGCAATTATATCATCAACTGCCTCCTCATAACAGTCTAGCCAATAGTCGTTATCTGTAATCTTAAGTATAAAAAAATCATGTAAAAGTTTACCTTGTGGAGACAGCAAGAGGTTGTATTGTAAGTCATTACCTATCTTTTTAACGTTATTTGTTACAAGCTGCTGAAGAAAACTTTCAGAATCAGCACCACTTATAATAAGTATTTTTCTATTGTTAATCATAAATTACTTTGTTAAAAAACATGCATCGCCATAGCTAAAAAACCTATATTGACCATTAATTGCATGGTTATATAACTCTTTTCCAGCATTAATCCCACCTATAAATGAACAAACTAACATAAAAAGAGTGCTCTTAGGTAGATGAAAATTGGTTATAAGGCAATCTGCAATTTTAAATTTAAAATTTTCCTTTATAAATATATCGGTATATCTTGCATGAGGAGATAAAATACTGCTAGAATAAAAGGTGGCGGCGCTTTCAAGAGTTCTTATTACAGTTGTACCGACGGCAATGATTCTATTATTGTTTAACTTAGTATCATTGATTAAATCACAGGTCATTTGATTAATTGTATAAAACTCATGATGCATCTTATGATCAGAAATATTGTCTACACGTACAGGTAGAAAAGTACCACCACCTACATGTAAAGTTATATAAGCGATTTTTGCACCTTTAGATTGTATCTTCTCAAGTAACTCCTCGGTAAAATGTAAACCAGCAGTAGGTGCTGCTACAGATCCTTTAAACTTGGAAAATACTGTCTGATAGCTCTCTTTATCATTTTGATTTGCTTCTCTTTTCATATAAGGTGGGAGAGGCATATGACCAACTTCGTCAAGTAATGTGAAAAACTCTTGCTGTGATAGAAATCGAAGATTGTACTGTTGACTTATATTTATAAATTCAAATTTGTAGTTCTTAAACTCTAGTGATATTTTTTCAATCTTAGATTGTTCTTCAGAAGAAACTTCAGCATTTATACTTTTCACTCTAGAACTATATAAATGTTTTTGAGGTTGTGTAAGATCGAGATTAGTAGAACTTACACCAAAGAATTCAATAACATCCATATTATTCTGATTGAATTTTTCTACCACAACCCCAACTAATTTATCTGAAAAGTGTATGATAGAGCGAAAGTGAACTTTTTTTCTTGGTTTGCTTAGAAACTCCCATCTCTCACTGTTAGAACTAACAATTTTATTTATAAGATTGATTTTTACTTTAGTACCATTTATATCTCCATATAAGCAAGACGGAATTACCTTAGTATTATTAAGAACTAATAAATCTCCAGGTTGTATTAAATCTAATATATCTGAGAAGTTTCCATCAGTGATTTTGCCATGTTGTGATCTATATAAGAGACGTGATTTCCCTCTCTCAAGGGGTTCCTGAGCTATCAATTTCTGCGGTAAGTCAAAGTCAAAATTACTTAGCATAGTAATAAACAATATTTATCCAGTTGCACATTTTTAAAAACAGCAATATATTTTATCTAAGATAAAATTAATATATCATAAATTATGTCAAATCTGCCGCAAGTATTTAAGAAAGGCTCAATCAGAATTGATGTTGAAAAGAGTAAAATCTACTACTGGTGCTCATGTGGTCTTAGTAATAACCAACCATTTTGCGATAATTCTCATAAAAATACAGGATTTACTCCAGTAAAGTATATAGCTGAAGAAGATAAAATAGTAAGTTTCTGTGGCTGTAAATATAGTAAAAAAGGAGCTATATGCGATGGTTCTCATAAATTTATAGAAAGCAATGATTAGTTTCACCAATCAAAAATACGATGATCAGATCATTCGTTACTTTACAGTTGCAGCATTCTTTTGGGGGATAGTTGCAATGCTTATGGGAGTTATAATAGCTCTACAGCTTACCTATCCAGTTCTCAACTTAGATCTTCCTTGGACAACTTTTGGCAGAATAAGACCCATGCATACTAGTGGGATTATCTTCGGTTTCGCAGGAAATGTTCTATTTGCAACTTCATTTTTTATAGTGCAGAGAACTTGTCAGGTAATGCTACAAGCTAGGAAACTGGCCAGGTTTGTCTTTTTAGGTTATCAGTTATTTCTAGTTCTAGCTATTGTAGGTTACCCTTTAGGTATTACACAAGGTAAGGAGTATGCTGAGCCAGAATGGCATGCAGATCTTCTACTTGCACTTGTATGGGTCTGCTACTTTTTCATATTTGCTATAACTATCTCTAAGCGTCAGGAGAAACATATATATGTTTCAAATTGGTTCTACTTAGCGTTTATATTTGTAATTGCTATGCTCCATATTGGAAATAGTCTAGCTATACCTATATCACTTACAAGCCCTAACAGCGTCCCAGCGTTTGGTGGTGTACAATCAGCTATGATCCAGTGGTGGTATGGACATAATGCAGTGGGATTCTTACTAACTGCTGGTTTTATCGGTGTGATGTATTATTTCGTACCAAAGCGTGCTGAACGTCCAATTTACTCTTACAGGTTATCAATCTTACACTTCTGGGCACTGATTTTTCTTTATATATGGGCAGGTCCACACCATCTTCACTATACATCTATACCTGACTGGACTCAGACTCTCGGTATGACAATGTCTATAATACTATGGATTCCATCATGGGGAGGTATGATAAATGGAATTATGACTCTTTCTGGGGCTTGGCATAAGCTTAGAACAGACCCGGTTTTATCATTTATGGTAATAGCAATAGCTTTTTATGGAATGAGTACCTTTGAAGGACCTGTATTATCTATTAAAAATGTAAACAGGCTGGCTCACTATAGTGAATGGATTATATCTCACGTTCACTCTGGTGGATTGGGTTGGGTAGCATTTATGAGCTTTAGTGCTCTATATCATATGGTGCCTATTCTTTGGAATAAGCCTGATATCTACTCACGGAAGCTTATCAGCTTACATTTATGGCTAGGTACAGTAGGGATTGTGTTGTATATCGCATCTATGTGGATAGCTGGTATAATGCAAGGACTTATGTGGAGAGATTACAATGAAGTTGGGTTCCTAAAGTATTCATTCATCGATGTTGTTAGTTCAATTCACCCTTATTATCTCATAAGAGCCATAGGTGGTATATGCTACATATCTGGGTTCTTAGTGATGGTATATAATGTATATATGACTATTAGATGCCGGCCGCAAGAATCTAGTGAGGTTCTAAAAGAAAAGCCTTTAGCTAACCCTGCTTAACTAAATAGATAAATAGTATGACTAATCAAAATCCTCATAGAAAGCTTGAGCAGAACCTCTTCCTAATGCTTTGTTTTGTAGTACTAGTTACTGCTATAGGTGGTATTATTGAAATATTCCCGCTCTTCAAAAAAGAGATTGCAATAGAAGTTGTAGAGGGAATGAGACCATATACTCCATTAGAAGTAGCTGGGTTTAACATATACAAAAGAGAAGGTTGCTATAACTGCCATAGTCAGCAGATTAGAGTTATTGCAGAAGATGTAGAAAGATATGGCCCTGCTTCACTTGCAGCTGAAAGCCAATATGATTATCCATTTGCTTGGGGCTCTAAAAGAACTGGTCCTGATTTAGCTAGGATTGGTGAGAGATATACAGATGATTGGCATATTCAACATCTATATGATCCTCGTTCTGTTGTACCGCAATCAATTATGCCCAGCTATCCATTTATGATAAATCAACATTTAGATACATCTGAGCTTCAGAGATATATGGAAATCTTGAAGATGCTTGGTGTACCTTATACAGATGATGACATAGCTAAGTATATGATAGATATTAGAGTACAATTAGGAATTGAAACTGATCAGAGCTTGATAGCTGATTTCCTCAAAAGATATCCTAATGTTAAGATTAGAAAGTTTAATAATCGTTCTACTGATATTACTGAATTAGATGCACTTATAGCACATCTTCAATCACTTGGTAATAAGATTGATCTTAAAACAAATATTGGTAGAGAATGGTAATTTTACTCTTCTAATCTTTATTCTAAATAACTAAGTGAGTCTATTTTATATCATAACAAATGCAATATATAGTTCTAATTAAAAATGCTTCTTATTAGTTTCCTATTTGGTATCTTGATTGGGAACTATACAACAACTTTTTTATTTAGATTACCGAGGGGAATAGAAATTTGTGGAATAAATAAGAATGTTAATACTCCACCTCATTGTGCGCAATGTAAGAATTCTCTGAAGTTTTATGAATATTTGCCAGTCTTTAGTTGGATTTTCTCTAGGTTTAAATGTAACTACTGTGGAACAGCAATCAATCCTCAATACTTCTTTTTAGAACTTTCTACAGGAATATTATCATTAATGTTGTACTGCTTTCTAGGATTCTCAGAGAAGTACTTATTACTCATTGCTTTATGGCTTTTAACAATGCTTGCAGGTATGATCAATCTAAATCATCAGTTAATTATCAAAGAACTTACACAATTAGTGATTGTACTTGGAATGATATATAGAACATCAATTGACCAATCAATCTTACCTTTCATGACTTATTTTGGGATTGCATCTATTTTTGCCTCAGCAACCTTAAGTTATAGAAAATGGCAGGATATCCAATATAGAAATGAATTGATTCATATTGTGCTGCAAGCATCTTTATGGTTAAGAGGCTTAGATATAGTGTTTATAATTTGCATATATCACATATTATCAAAATCAAAATATCGATATTTACTCTCACTAATAAGTCTATCTTGTGTTACAATTCTAGAAAATATTCATTAAAATTATGGCAGACAATAAAGATTTCCCAAGTTTAAATGAAAATACTAAGCAAATCTTTGATGAATTTGCTAAAATTTATCAAAAAGATGTAATTGAGAATGGTCAAGCAGAAGTTGCAAAAATGTGTGCTCAGTACAACTTTCAAAAGTGGCAGGCAGAAAGAGTAAGGCCGGCCAAACTCTAGAGAGATGATTCTATCTTGCAAGCTCTACTATTGTACTATGAAATCCTAGATTTTCATCTTCTGCATTTCGTATCAAATAATCAATTCCAGCAATCATAGGTGTGTTTACAGCTGGACATCAATCAAATTTTAAAAATCTGCTTTTTCGTTCTGTTTGTCAAAACAGTGAATGCTAATGCTTATCAATATTTGATAAACTGAGGCACTATGAGCACCATAAAATAGTTACGTACTCGTGTGTCGTAACAATTTGAACCTTAATAATTATATATATGTTATTAGATGAACATTAGGGATTTTTATTAAGATACCAATAGGTGCTTTATATTTAATCAAATTCTAAAGAGTATAATCAAAATTGATGTAAAACTACCACTCACCACCACCAAGTTGATGCACATATACAGCTA
Organism: uncultured Candidatus Midichloriaceae bacterium; assembly: GCA_964529685.1. Taxonomy (GTDB): domain Bacteria; phylum Pseudomonadota; class Alphaproteobacteria; order Rickettsiales; family Midichloriaceae; genus JALQUO01. The sequence goes on from CAZGZC010000001.1 coordinate 537,607, forward strand.
CAGATTTAATTTCACTATCAGTGAGTTTATCTTTCCAGTAAGGCATTTGCCCTGCACGACCATTATAAATTATATCATATACAGTTCTATAGTCACTACCGTAGAGCCATATAGCATCAGCTAAATTTGGAGCGCCAACTATATAATTCCCCTTTGCATTGGATCCATGACAGGAAGCACAGTTAGCTTGAAAAACTTCATCAGCTTTCTTAAGATCTAAATCCTTCTCTTTTGTTTTTTCTTCTTCACTCTTTGCCAAGTATATTACATAATGAGCCATTAGCTTAACATCATTAGCCGAGAGTAGCTTATCTTTACCGAAAGCAGGCATTTGAGAGTCATGTGCATCAGGATTTCCATTTCTAATACCATAAATTATAGTTTGCTGGATATCTTCAATTTTTCCACCCCATAGCCAAGCGCCAGCTGTTAAATTTGGATAACCAGGATTACCACCACCACCTGCACCATGACATACAGCACAGTTGTTCTGAAAAATAGATTGTCCACTTAGCTCTGCATAATTCATAAGATTCTTATCTTTCATAATCTCTTCAAATGAAGTTTTATCAAATATTGCTTGATACTCTTGTCTTACTTTATAAATCTCTTTCAGCTCGTTCTTTAGCTGCTTTTCAGATGACCAATCAAGCATACCAGTATCATTTGGTGTTGGCCAAGAAGGATAGAAAATCCAATAACCTAATGCAAAGAAAACTGTAATATAAAAAGTAATTCTTAACCACTGTGGATCAGGATTATTATATTCAGTAATACCATCCCACTCATGTCTAGTTTCATGCTTTTTTGGCATCTCTTCTGGTTTACTTTTTCTTGCCATGGCTATTTCTTTTTATCTTTTTTTGATAGGAATCATACTCTGCTCATCATATTCCTTTTTAGAGCCTGGACGAAATATCCAAAATACAATTCCAATACAAGATATCAATAATAATATTGTAACTAAAGTGTGTAAGGTTGACCACATATTTTAGAAGATGGGAAGTTATTTTTTTCTTACTGTAGTCCAATCTTGCAAATTTTTCTATAAATAGAATAAATTTTATGTTTTAAAATTTATTTATCTGTATTTTACTTAAGATTGTTGAAAGCTTTATATAAACTATACAGAACTATACAGAAAAAAATTTATTAATGCTATAATCTTTTAAAAAAATATGACAAAAGTTACTATACGTGAGGTTCTGCGAGATGCTATGGCAGAAGAAATGAGATTAAATCAAGATGTGTTTGTAATAGGGGAAGAGGTTGGATATTACCAAGGAGCCTATAAAGTAACTCAAGGATTACTCGAGGAATTCGGTACTCAAAGAGTTGTTGATGCGCCTATAAGCGAGCATGGTTTTGCTGGCCTTGGTGTTGGAGCGGCTTTTATGGGTATGAGACCAATAGTTGAGTTTATGACTTTTAATTTTGCAATGCAGGCAATAGATCAAATTATTAACTCAGGTGCAAAGACTCTTTATATGTCAGGCGGACAAGTTAAATCATCGATAGTGTTTCGTGGACCAAATGGTGCTGCTGCTAGAGTTGGTGCACAACACTCTCAAAACTTTGCTAGCTGGTACGGTCATGTTCCTGGACTTAAAGTAATTTCTCCATACTCGGCTAACGATTTTAAAGGTCTTTTGAAAAGTGCTATTCGCGATGAATCACCTGTGATCTTTTTAGAAAATGAGCTACTTTACGGTGAAAGTGGAGAGGTTAATGATGATCCAAACTATCTAGTACAAATTGGCAAAGCAGCGGTTGTTAGAGAAGGAAGTGATGTAACAATTGTGAGCTATTCAATCCAAGTAAGAGATTCACTTACTGCAGCTGGTATTCTTAAATCTGAACATAATATTAATGCTGAAGTTATTGATTTGCGCACTATTCGTCCATTAGACATAGAAACAATCATAATTTCAGTTAAAAAGACAAATCGCTTAGTTATAGTTGATGAATGCTGGCCATTCGCTTCTGTTGCTTCTGAGATTGCTATGCAAGTAATGGAAAGAGCATTTGATTATCTAGATGCGCCTGTAGCTAGAGTTAATGCTAAAGATGTTCCATTACCTTATGCAGTTAATCTTGAAAAAATGGCTCTACCATCAATTAATGAGATTATTGCTGCTTCTAAAAGTGTTTGTTATAGGTAGATGAATTATGCAGCCGCAGAATGCTGCTGATTGCTTAGTTTTCTTTCTAATTTAATCTGTGCCTTAAAATTATGTAATCCCTCTTTAGTTTTTGAGACTCTATCTTTGCCTACAAGGCTTTTAAAGAACTCAATTAAATCATCTAAGATTCTTGTAAGAGCATTTACATCATTTTTTTCAGAGATTTCTTGCAGGTTATTTTTTAATTTCTCAAAAGTTTTATTCTCAATTCTAATTTGATTAACTCTAGAGATCAGATTTTCGAGATCTCCACCAGCTTCTAAAGCATTCCTAATGTCATTAAGACATTTTATAATCTTGTTTTGTGCCTCAAGCTGCTCTTCGAATTTTATTTGAGAAATTCGCTTTTCAACTTCGGCTTTAATACCTTCTAAATTTTCAGATAACCTTTCAATATCTTGGCTTAGTTTTGATAAAGTGATGTTTAAATACGGATGTTTTCTAAAGTGTTCTTCAACTGTGCTATTTATACTGAATTTCAAGAGAAGAAAAGTTCTATCTAATAAATTTGGTGCTATTTCAAAACCATTGTCTGCAAAAGCATTAATTTGCTTTGCAGCTATCTCAACAAAATTTTCGACTAAAGGTAGCTGAATGTCAGACCACAAAGTAGTTCTAGCTTCATCTATAAGTTCAGAGCCAAGTTGTTTATCAAACTTTTCCATTTTTTTGAAAACAAAATTAGTCACTGTGTTGTATGGTTCTGGGTAGACACTAGAATTGTTCATCGCATACATTCTAAAGAGCTGTAAAACAGGATAAACAGAATTGATAATTTTATTATCTAATCCTTCGATTTCTAGATCATTTAATGTTAATGCACTTAAAAATTCATCAAATAACTCAGAATGAGCATCAAAGTTATTACTTAATCCTATTGCAAAAGCGAAGAGTTGATCTGATGAAATAGGATTCTTTTTCATTTTTGTATATAGATCTTCAATGAAGTTTTTCATATTTATTCCATTTGATGAAATTTTATTCATAAAAAATAATGTACCACACCAATATTAAAATTTTACTAAAAGTAGTAAAAAGTTCTGAATTTATTATTAATAAAGTCTTTATAACTTCATTAATAACGAATAATATTTTTTATAGAGAAATCGCTTTACTTTAGAAAACCTTTTGATTTTTGAATATGTTCTTTTCTAACAACAGTATGTACTAATTATTATAAAATCTTATTAAATTTCTATCAGCATGATTTTTAAAAATATATACTGAATAACAAGTAGTTAATCTCAATTCAAACTTTTATGCAACAAATATATGCAAATTTATACCCATCAACATATAAAATTTACGAGGCTGTAAATACTTATCAAACAGGTGTTTCACTACTCTTGATGAAGCTTTATACTAATCCTCTCCTGCCAGAAGTGCATAACAATATAGTTACAAGATTTTTTACTGAAAGTGCTGAGGTCTTTTTGGAAAAAACAAATCAGCTTTTAGAAAGAAACTCAAGCTCGTATAATGCTGTTGATATATTTAAAGATTCTTATAGCCAAATGCTAAAGATTTCACATGACTACTTTGATGCTTGGCAGAAAGGAACTTCTGATTTTATGAAGCATCTTACATCAAGTAATGATCCTGTTATAAAAAAAGACATTACACATGACTTGCAGTCATACTATAGAGATGTACTCAATATTATGGAGCAAAATGTAAGTAAGACTATAGATGATGTAGTAGGTAATGAGAAGAATAAACATACTTTACAATTTATTTGGGGGGAATTCAAAAAGTTATTTAACCAAAAAAATTTACCATTTCTAAATGAGGAAATAATTAGTAATCCCGAGTGTTTCCTTAAAGGGGCCAATATGTTTTTAGATGATATAAAAAATAGTCCAGATGGTTATTTTCTCATAAATACAGTAGATAGATCTGCATTCGAAATAGGTAAAACTATCGCTGCTACAAAGGGCAAAGTAGTATATAGGAATGAATTAATAGAGCTTATATGTTACGAAAGTTCAACTGAGAATATACATAAAGTGCCAGTCTTAATTGTAACTGCCTGGATCAACAAGTATTATATATTGGATTTAAATCCTCAGTATTCATATGTAAGATGGTTAATTGATAATGGGTATAGAGTCTATATGATATCTTGGATAAATCCAGATGCAAGCATGGCAAATAAATCTCTAACAAACTATATGCAAGAAGGGTTAATTGAAGCAATAAATCAAGTAAAAACTATATCGCATAATGAAGAAGTGAACTGTATTGGATATTGTATGGGTGGAACTCTTTTATCAATTAGTGCATCTTATTTAGCATCCAAAGGAGATAAAAGTATAAAGTCAATTACTCTATTAACTACTCTCACTGATTTTAATAGATGTGGTCCTGTTAAGATGTTTATTACAGATGAGATGCTTGATTCTATTGATCATTATATGAAGAGGCAAGGCTATATCTCTGGTTATGACATGTTTAACACATTCAGCATTATCAGAAGCAATGATATGATTTGGTACTACTTTATAAATAAATATATCCTTGGAAAAAAACCAAAGTCAATTGATGTTCTTTATTGGAACTCAGACAGCACAAGAATACCTTATTCATTACATAGCCAGTGTTTAAGAGATTTATATCAAAATAATCTACTGACTCAAGGAGAATTAAAATTCAATAATAAGAAAATCAACCTAGGTGATGTAAAATGTCCAGTTTATTGCTTTGCAACAGAAGATGACCATATAGCACCTTGGGAAAGTGTTTATAAAGGATTTAGATTATTTAACGCATCAAACAAAAGATTTATCTTAAGTAAATCAGGACATGTGGCAGCTGTTATAAATCACCCAGATAAAAACAAATATGGATATTGGTTTGATCAAATTGAGCAAAAAAAACAAAAGAAGTTCAGCGATTTACCGAATCAATGGTTCAATGATGCACAATATAAAGACGGATCTTGGTGGAATGACTGGAACAAATGGATGATAAACAGCAATCTCAATGGCGATAGTGTGAAATCCTCTCCAATCGCTAGTAATCATATTATAGAGAATGCACCAGGAAGCTATGTCCATACACGATGATTACAAAGACAGACTTCTTGATGTCGGAATTATGGAATTTATTATGCCTATATGAAATTTATATGTATTAGCTGATTAAGTAATCTCATATCTTGATAAAAGACATCATGTAGTTGACAGATACATCTTCTGATGTGTACCACTCCTGCTTAATTGGATTAAATCTAACTCCTGTAATATCAACTAGTATTAAGTTATATGTACTGAGTACTTCTTCTATCTCAGATGGTTTGACAAACTTTTTCCATTGATGAGTACCTATTGGTACTAATCTTATAATGTACTCAGCTGCAACTATAGCCTTGAAATATGATTGATTTGTTCTATTGATAGTTGATAAGAATATATATCCACCTGGCTTAAGAAGTTTTGCTAGATGGACTAAAAATATTTTGTAGTCATCTACATGTTCAATCACTTCCATACATGTCACAACATCATATTGTGCTTTATGTTTAGGAAGATTTGATATGTCTTCCAAATTATCTTGATAGTACTTTATATCTAATTCTGCCGCTTTAGATTTAGCTTCCGCTACTTCAATATTCTTTTTACCTATGTCTAAAGCACTCACTTCCATCTCCAGTCGTGCCATAGGTATTGTTAGAATTCCTCCACCACATCCAATGTCGATAGCTTTTTTCCCTTTTGGATCTCTAGTATTATCTCTTATATACTTTAGTCTTATAGGATTCATTTTGTGTAGTAAGTCGAATGGGCTATCATCTTCCCACCATTTATCTGCTAGCTCTTCAAATTGATTCATTTTTTCTGTAACTGAACCATATTTCAGCTTTTTTGTCTATTTTTTTTGGAGAAAATCATAAAAATCTCTTTTGAGACACATATTGATCTAGAAAGTACTAATATAGAAAGCTTTTTAAATAAAAAAATTTCTATTTATAGATTTTTTATCTGTACTCTAAAATTTATTCAATATGCAAAAATTTTTGATCAAAATGCAGTTATTATACTTAGATTATTAGCAATAAAAAAGACATATGCTTGCATAAATCTAATACTTAATCCACTTAAGAAAAACATTTATTGATTTAAAAAAATTTTTTCTATATAATCCAAATTCAAAAAATAATTTAAATTATGACTTCAACAAAGACTGAAGTTAACTCTTTCGATAATCCGTGGGATGAAGGTGATAAGAAAAAAGATTCTACAAAGCCGGATTTTGTAATGCATGATAATAAAAAAAATGGCGGGGCTTGGAATAAAAACCAAATGCAATTTAATGGCAATCCAAAGATTGTACTGGCAATTCTAATTCTCTTGCCATTAATTGCATGGCTGTCTACTGGATTTTTTATAGTAGAACCAGATCAAGAAGCTATTATAGTAAGGTTTGGTAAGTATCATTCAACTGCCTCTCCAGGTCTGAGTTATAAGTTTCCAGATCCAATTGATAAAGCAATAAAAGTTAGTGTTACGACTATTAATAGAGAAATGATCGGTGTTAAGACTCAAGGTAGCGCTTTTACAAAGGGAGATGATAGTAATAAAGTTAATATACCTGAAGAGAGCCAAATGCTTACTGGTGATGAAAATATAATTGATATGCACTTTTTTGTTCAGTGGAAGATAAAAGATCCATATAATTACGTTTTCAAAACAAAAGATAATATGTTTGATGGAAATACTCTGAGAGTTACAGCTGAGAGTGCTATGAGGGAGGTAATAGGTCTAGTAAAGCTAAATGAAGCTATATCTGAACAAAGGCAAGATATTGAAAATCAGACTAAAGTGATCTTACAAAAGATGCTAGATGATTATCAGACTGGAGTGGAAATTTTTAATCTGGGAATCCTTTATAGCTATGTGCCAGCAGAAGTTAAAGATGCTTATAGGGATATCCAGGCAGCTAAGGCTGATAAAGAGAGAGAGATTAACCAAGCTTATTCCTATAGAAATGATATATTACCTAAAGCTAGAGGACAAGTATCAGCTATTTTAGAAGATGCAAAAGCTAAGAAAGAGACAATAGTGTCTGAAGCTCAAGGGCAAGCAAATAGGTTTAATAGCATTCAGAAAGAATACCAGCTCTCTCCCGAGATCACTAAAAAGAGAATTTATATAGAAACTATGGAATCAGTTTTAGCTGAGAAAGAAAAAGTGCTAATAAGCAAAGGGGTAAGTAGTTCAATATTACCCCTACTATCAATTGATAAGAATAAATAATATGACAGGCAATAAGTTAACATTTTTAGGAGTGATACTAGGTGGATTAGTATTTCTTGTAATAAACTCAGTCTATATATTAGACCAAAGGCAATTTGATATAGTTGTCCAGTTTGGTGATGTTATTAGAGAAGATAAAGAACCAGGTCTTAAATTCAAGATACCTTTTATACAAGATACAATCTTCTTTGATAATAGGATTCAAACAATAGTTTTCACTGCAGGCGATGAAAGTGAAGTTGTATCATCTGATCAAAAGATAATGAAGTTAAATGCATTTAGTAAGTATAGGATATCAGATCCACTTAAGTTTTTGGTTACTGTAAGAGATGAAAATACACTTAGAGCGCGGATGATGGCTCTTGTTGAATCAGCTGTCAGGGAAGTAGTTGGTAGTACTAAGTTCAATGATGTATTGGGGGCAAATAGAATTATTGTAATGCAGAAGATTACTAGTGTAGTCAAGGAGCAGATGCTTAAGTTTGGTATTGAAGTATTAGAGGTTAGAATCACAAGAATAGCTTTCCCGGAGAAGGCTCGTGATGCAGTCTATGCCAGGATGAGAACTGATCGTGAGAAGGAAGCTAGTGAGATCCGCGCTACCGGTTCTGAGGAAGGACAAAAGATTAAAGCTGATGCTGAAAAACAAAAGTCTGTAATGCTTGCTAATGCTAAGAAAGAATCTCAAACTCTAATTGGTGAAGCAGAAGCTATAGCAATTAAAACTATCGCTGATGCCGTTGGAAAGGATATAGATTTCTTCGATTTCTACAAGACAATGGAGGCATACAAAAACTCATTTGGTAAGTCTGACACAAAGATAGTAATTGGAACAGATAATCCTTTCCTGAAATATTTTGAATCTAAGTAGGCATTGCTGTTAGTTATTTTCTAACTAGCAAGTAACATTTTATATTGTCTTCTCTAATGTTGCTTCTTTACGAGAAGCAGTATGTGACTGCCAATTTGATTTGCCATCAGATGTTTTATTTATATCGCGATCTATTGTCTCATTGGTGACAAAACAATATTCTTGCAAAAGTCGACCTATAAATGCTTTTATATATTGATTAGATCCTTCTTTTATATATTGATTAGATCCTTCATAATACTTCTTAATAAGTTCGTATGTCTTTTGATCATAATTTGCTACATTCTTCATAAATGCTAATACTATTTTAGCCTTTATTTCTGCCTTTATTTCTTGATCATTACAACTCTCTAGGTAAGCTATCAGGATATTGTATTTGCGTTCTATGGAAGCATTAGGTGCCTGCATTACACTTAGTAATATGCCATTTTCATCATATTGACTAAAATATTGTTTTGGTATTGCTTTGCCGATCATCTTATCATTAAGATGAGGTATGAGTTGCCTTAATGTATCGCACTTATATTTATGATTATTAAGACTTTGAGCAGCATTCAAAAGTTCAGATAACAACGTTTGATTATACTGAGTCTTTATTATCACATCCTTAAACTGATCAGTAATCAGATCAATCCCGTCTTGCTTGTCTCTCTCTTTTACATCATATGTAAGGGATGATATAAGCACTTTTAATATATTAGCCTTATACTGATCACTATGAAATGATGGTAGTATTCTCAAGATATCCAATGAGAGTTTGTCATCACCATGAGAAGAGCGTGCAAGAAGGATTATTAGTGAATTTGACAGTAACTCCTCATCTTTCAAAGTTTTAATAACATTTAAAATATCAAACAATCTCTTTACACTAAGATTTTCTTTTGTGGCGCTATTCAAATACTCTTGGAACATTCCAGCTATAATATATTCATCGTTGCAGTTTCGAAGTGTCTCAAGATACTCGGTAAATATCTTATCATCAGTACATTTGGTCATCTTTGCAAAGAATACCTCCGCGTCATCCGCTGTCTTTAATGGATCTTTGTTTAGCCATGAAAAAATTTTTGATAAAGTTTGCATTTTTATTAATTATTAATTTTGTTTACATTCATAATGTAAATTAGTATATATTTATTAAAGTTTTGTTACAAAATCATAATTTTTCAATTGCTTTTAGAAAAATTTGTCTTTTTTCCAAATCGACTTTTTCAATAAAATCATCAATAAATGGATACATTTGTAAATTGTTAGTAGAAAGTTCTAAGACCTCAATTATATCTGAAGCTCCATAGTTTACCACATCAACTACAGTACCATAGTGTTCTGCATTAATATAAACTGCCATACCCATTAGATCTGAGTAGTAATAATCTCCATCTTCTAGCTCTGGCATATCTTCTCTTTTGACATATAACTCAGTGCTAATTAATTTTTTTCCATCTGAGACAGAGTTAAAATACTTCATTGCTACAACTACAACACTACCTTTAGTTGAGATGATTTTTGAGATTTTATATTTATTACCTGCTATGTCATAGAGAATTTTAAAATCACCTAGCTCACTCGATGACTTACAGAATGAATAAACTCGTATATAGCCTTTTAGACCTGATGTACCAACAATTTTTCCTACTAAAACTTTATCTGACATAGACTACAGTAATTGATTAATGATAGAATAAAAAGAAATCATACACATTCTTATGTACAAAGTATTCTACTTAGTCAAGTACTAATAATATTCTTTGCCTATATTAATTTTAGGTTTATTCTTCTTCTCTCGCCATTCATTCGTATCACGAAGAGAATAGATACAGCCACAGTACTCTTGTTTATAAAAGTGTTCTGCTTTTGCTATTTCATACATTCTAGCACTACCGCCATCTAGTCTCCAATTATAAATCCAGTAGGTTATACTAGCATATTTAGAAGCCGATCTAACTCCACAATTATTTATTTGCTCCATATTTTTCCATCTAGATATGCCTAGTGAACTAGTAAATACTTTAAAATCATTTTCGTGAGCGTAGAGGGCAGTTCTGTCAAATCTTATGTCAAAGCACATTGTGCATCTAATGCCTTTTTCCCGTTCAAATTCCATGCCTTTTGCTCTATGAAACCAGTTTTGTACATCATAGTCACAATCAACAAATGGTATGCCTAGTTTCTCTGCATATCTTATATTTTCATTTTTTCTTATCTCATACTCCTTCTTCGGGTGGATATTTGGATTATAGAAGAGAATTGTAAGATCTATACCTGATGAAATCATAGCTTCAATAACTTCTCCAGAGCATGGAGCACAACATGAGTGAAGTAGAACTTTTTTCTCACCATTTGGTGGAATGAGTTCAGGTCTATCTGTTTTATACATAAAACTAGAATTAATAGTTAAATATAACTAAATTATACTTTAATAAGTAATACAATTCCAATTGTATTAAGAGTGGCTTCCGATGAGAAAAAATCTATGCTAGAATAAAACCTGTAATGAAAATAAAATTTTAAGATATGACTACAAATGAAAGCTTTTCTATTGAGATTGCAAATGATTCAAAGTTCAAGAAAGAGTTTATAGTTACAGCTAATGCAACTGAGATATCTAAAGCAGTTGACGCAGAAATAGTTGAGAGAGCAAAAACATTTAAGCTAGCTGGATTCTCTAGAGCTGGTGGTGCACCTGTAAGTCTTGTAAAACGCCAAATAGGTAAACAAGTTATGTCAGAGCATATAGATAAACTTATCCAGGCTGCCATTACGAAGATTATTACAGATAATACTCTTAACATGACTGGTATGCCTGCAATCGATATAAAAGAATTTAATCCGGAAGGTGAAATAAAGATTGCAGTTACAATCAATATAATGGCTGACATACCTAAACTAGATTTAGCTAATGATAAATTTAGAATTGAGTTATTAGAGCTCAATATCAGTGATGACGATGTAGAACAAGCAAAGAATGCTCTTATAAAGATGGTCTCATCATATAAAGAAGCAGAAGAAAATCACGCAGCAGCTGTTGGAGATGCAGTAATAATTGACTTTCATGGTAAGCTGAATGGTGAAGAGTTTGATGGAAACAAGGCTGAACAGATTAGAATTGATATAGGTGATGGTAACTTCATTAAAAACTTTGAAGATAAACTAATTGATCTCAAAAAAGGAGATGAAAAAGTTATAAAAGTTCACTTCCCAGCTGACTACAATGAAGAGAAATTAGCAGGACAAGAAGTTGAGTTCGAAGTTAAAGTCCATGAGATCTTAGTGAGAGATGCTGGAGTTGATGTAGATGCGGAGCTATTGAAGAGATTTGAAGTTGACTCCCTCGATAAGCTAGATGAAATGATTAAAAACAAGATTCTTCAAGATTTTAGTGCAATCATAAGAGTTAGAAGTAAAAAACACCTCTTTGATAAGATTGATGCTGAAGTTAGTTTTGAATTACCAGAAGATATGATACAAGGTGATTTTGATAATATGTGGAAAGATATCTCCGCTAAGATTGCTAATGGTTCAATCAATAAGACTGAAGAAGAAGCTAGAACCGAGCTACAAAGTATAGCCAAAAGACGCGTTAAGCTAGGTCTAATTTTAGCTGACATAGCTAAGCAGAACAATGTTTTCATCACTGAAGAGGATATTGAAAATGCTAAAAATGCTGAAAAAGCTAAGAGATCTGATCAGTCAGCTGCAATTGATGAGTTCTTCTCTAAAAAGGAAAACAAAGATATTTTGCAGGGAGCAATTCTTGAGGAAAAAGTCGTTGATTTCATATTAGGTAGAGTACCAAGCTATTCTGTATCTGTAACAACAACAGAGTTTAATGAAAAATATGCACAAGAAATTCAAGACTTAGTTCATTAATGACAAGTAAAATAGAGGAGATCTCCATTAACTTTGGTCCTCAGCACCCAGCAGCTCATGGTGTTCTTAGACTTATCCTGGATATGGATGGTGAGGTAGTTAGAAGAGCTGATCCGCATATAGGATTGCTACATAGAGGTACTGAAAAACTCATTGAATATAAGACTTATACCCAGGCAGTTCCATACTTTGACAGACTAGACTATGTATCACCTATGTCATATGAGCATTGTTTTGCCTTGGCAGTTGAAAAACTACTTGGATGTGAGATTCCTCTGAGAGCCAAATTCATTCGAGTGCTATTTTGTGAGATAACTCGTATTATGAACCATCTGCTTAACATTACAACTCAAGCACTTGATGTTGGAGCTATGACTCCATTGCTATGGATGTTTGAAGAGCGTGAGAAGATGATGGAATTTTATGAGAGAGCTAGTGGTTCTAGAATGCATGCTAACTATATTCGTCCTGGTGGAGTTGCTTCTGATATAGATGATGAGTTAGTAGAAGATATAAAACAGTTCTTCAATACACTACCGCCTAAGCTAAATGACATGGAAGCGTTACTAACTGAAAATAGGATTTTTAAGCAGAGACTAGTAGACATCGGTATAATGAATAAAAACCAAGCTATTGAATGGGGGTTTAGTGGTCCAATGCTACGTGCATCAGGAGTTGCTTGGGATCTTCGAAAATCTCAACCTTATGAGGTATATGATCGGTTACAGTTTGACATCCCAGTTGGTGAAACAGGAGATTGTTATGACAGGTACTTAGTTAGGGTTTATGAGATAAGAGAATCCATTAAGATTATTGAACAGTGTATTGAAAAACTTCCTAATGGACCGTTCAAGACAGAAGATAAGAGAATTTCAATTCCAACTCCAGATGAAATGAAAGTTTCGATGGAAGCTATGATTCACCACTTTAAGTTGTTTACTGAGGGATATCATGTGCCAGCTGGTGAAGTATATGTTGCAGTGGAGGCACCAAAAGGAGAATTAGGAGTGTACCTAGTATCAGATGGATCAAACAGGCCATATAGATGTTATGTAAGAGCACCTGGTTTTGCACATCTTCAAGGACTAGATGTGATGAGTAGAGGACATATGCTAGCAGATGTTGTTTCTAACATAGGAAGCATGGAT